>CAZCPL010000209.1:0-10112 GCA_964500255.1 uncultured Solibacteraceae bacterium
GATCGTTCGATACGCAGTTCGCACGCAACCTGCCCTATCAGGCCGCGACCGCCGTTGCCTATGGGCTTCCCTACGAAGAAGCGCTCAAGGCCGTGACGATCAACGCCGCTCAGATCTGGGGCGTCGCCGATCAGATTGGATCTATCGAAAAAGGCAAATGGGCCGATCTCATCGTCACCGACAACGATCCGCTCGAAACCGCGACACAGGTCAAGCACATGTTCATCAAGGGCAAGTCCGTCGACCTTTCCAGCAAGCACACCAAGCTGAACGAGAAATATATGGGCCGCCAGTAGACTGACACGAACACGTTCGTACTTTAAGGGGTCCGTCATCGCTGGCGGACCCTTTCCCTTTGCAGTCGCGTGTGATATCAACAAGACGGGTATACAAACTATGATGACCACGGTTTTACTGGCTTCTCTGATGTCCCAACAACCGCATCAAGATTCGCTCATCCGTTCCATCGAAGGCAAAGATCTGTTCGCTTCTTATTGCGCGTCTTGCCATGGAATGGACGCGAAGGGATCGGGCCCGGCATCGGCGGCGATGAAGGTGCGTCCTCCGGATCTGACGCTCATCGCCAAGAAGAACAACGGCAAGTTTCCGCAGGCGGAAATCGAACAAGTGATCACCGGTGGAAAGATGAAGCGATCGCACGGGTCGTCTGAGATGCCCGTCTGGGGTCCTGTATTTCATCGCGTCGAGCGCGATCAGGATCTTGGCCTTCTCCGAATCAATAATCTGATGAAGTATCTCGGGTCGATCCAGGGACAAAAGAAATAGCGTGAGATTGGTTTCGAAACGGCTCTTCGCCAAGTTGCTGCCGGCGGCGAGCATTCGCCACGAACGGTTCGCTGGCGATCGCAAGCGAGCGTTGTTCGCAACGCTTCCGGACAACGCCACCGTCGTTGAGCTCGGACCCGGCACGGGACCCAATTTCCGCTACTATCCGCAATCGATCGAGTGGATCGGTATTGAGCCAAACAATCACATGAATCCCGCGCTGGAACAGGCAGCCCGCGGATTCAACGCCAGGATCCTCGCTCTCGATGCGGAATCGCTACCGATCCCGGACGCCTCCGCGGACGCCGTCGTTTGTACACTCGTGTTGTGCTCGACAACTGAACCAGCGCAGGTGCTCAAAGAATCTCTGCGAGTACTGAAGCCCGGTGGATGCTTCTACTTTCTCGAACATGTTGGCGCGGCCCAAGGCTCGGGGCTGCGTCTCGTGCAACGGGTGATTTCGCCACTCTGGAAGTCGATCGGAGATGGTTGCCACACCTGCCGCGACACAGCCCAGCACATCCAGAATGCAGGATTCGCGCGTGTCGAACTAGAATCGTTTTCACTGCCATTGGGTCCGCTGTCTCCGCATATCGTGGGTACCGCGCACAAACACGAATGACCAAAGACATCGATGAACTCACCCAGCGCAAGGCGAATGCCGCTGCGCAACGATCGCACAGCAAGGGGCTGGCATACGCGCGAGAACGCATCGCCGGCCGCCAGAAAGATCTGCGGTGCGAGGCAAATCAGGCGGGTGCAGCCAGCGGCTCAGGCCAGCTGGCCGACAAGTTGTTGAACCACGATCCAGCTCAAGCAGGAAGACCCCTCTACTTGGCATGGCTCTGTGTGAACGCGCAGAGCGGCGACTACATTGGAATCGTCGCCTGCGATGACAACGCCATCGTCGGTGAAGGCGGCCTTTGGGTGATATCTCGAAGGCGAACGCGCGATCGACATATGCACTGCGCCTGCAAACAGACGAAGGCGCTGGTGCAAATTGCGGAGCAAAAGGAATCACCGTCGTGACCCTGCACTCCAGCGACGAGAGTCGTCCGCTTTAAGAGAAGCTCGGATTTCTGCAGACGAACGAGATGAGACGCAACCGCTGAGTTCACTCACGCGTCTCCCCGCATGTTGCTCTTTTTTGTATTCATGCTGAGCGTCGCCGCCACGCCTGCCGACCTCGACCGTGACGGTCTCAAAGACAGTTTCGAACAGGAACTGCTCGTCCGCTTTTTACCAGCCTTTCAAGTCCATCGCAACGACTGCGACGGACTCCCCGCGGAATTCGCACAGGGCGAGATTTCCCCAAAATCGCTCGCCCGCAATGGCACTATTTATGGCCGCGTCGTAACAAAAACAACGGGCAAGAACGCGCGGATCGCGATCCAATACTTTCATCTCTGGAACCGCGACTGCGGTATTTTTCCACATCGCCTCGACGTGGAACACGTCACTGCCGTCGTCACCGCAAAAGATCTGAAGCAAGCAGCTAAGAAGTGGAAAGCCGTCTCCTGGTACGCCGGTGCGCATGAAGACACGCTCTGCGACAACAGCGGGTCGATCGAAGCGGTCGCGCTGCAAGCCGAGACTCGCGGGCCGAAGGTCTGGATCTCAAAGGGCAAGCACGCGTCCTATCTGGATCTCGAACGCTGCGCGCGAGGCTGCCGGACGGATAACTGTCGCGACGCCCAGCCCATGCCGGTGAGTCGCATCGTCAATCTAGGCGAGCCCGCGCATCCGCTGAACGGCTCACTGTTCATCCACTCGCGCCGCTGGCGGTTTCACGACAAGCTCAACGAAGCGCCCTAGCCTAAATTCGCGGGGCAATCTGTATCAAGCTGAATGATCGATGGCGCTCAATGCGACAATAGGAGTTCAACCGATGGTCGCAACCGGTATTTATTACGCGCTCGGTCTGATCGCCGCTGGCATTCTCACTGGCTATCTGACCAAACCCTGGCTAGGTACGCCTTTCTATCTTCTGGCCTGCTTTTGCCTCTGGTTCTTTCGCGATCCTGATCGCGTCGTTCCGGGGGGAAGGGTCGCGGTGTCCCCGGCAGACGGCAAAATCGTTCTGATCAAGTCAGTTTCCGGTGGACGCACTCGCGTCAGCGTCTTCCTGAATGTCTTCGACGTTCATGTCAACCGCACCCCGGTGGAAGGCACGGTCAAGAACGTCCAATACTTCCGCGGCAAATTCGGACATGCCGAACACGACGAAGCCAGCGATGAAAACGAACGTAACGAAGTCACCGTCCAAACGCCAGACGGCAAGGTCGTCAGCTTCACGCAGATCGCGGGACTCATTGCCCGCCGCATCGTTTGCGACAAAAAAGCCGGAGACGAACTGGAACGCGGCGAACGCATCGGATTGATCAAATTCGGATCGCGCGTCGACGTCTTCTTCGGTCCCGAATGGGACATCACCGTGAAGGTCGGCGAGCGTGTCTCCGCAGCCTCCAGCATCCTTGCCAAACGGAAGGACTAATCTCATGCCGAATCTGAATCTGCGCGAGCGATTGATCGACCCGACGAGTCCGGACCGGCGTCCTCGTCGCGCGGCCTATGCGCTTCCTACACTCTTCACCGCAGGCAACATCTATCTGGGATTCGTCGCCATCACCGAGTCTCTCAAAGGTGCGAGCGCTTATTCCGCCGGGCAGATCGGCACCGAACATTTTGTGTTGGCATCCAAAGCGATCGGCTGGGCGATTCTGCTCGACGGCCTTGACGGGCGCATCGCGCGCATGACCAACACCGTTTCGGAATTCGGCAAAGAGATGGACTCTCTCGCCGACGTCATCACCTTCGGCCTTGCGCCTTCGGTTCTCGCCTACGCCTGGGGCATGCAACTGGTGACCATGCCAACGGAACTGCCGTGGCTTGCGAAGAACCTGCCAAACGTCGGTGTTTTCATTTCGTTTCTCTTTCTGCTCTGCGGCTCGCTGCGTTTGGCGCGATTCAATGTGCAGAAGAATCCCAAACCTTCGAACCCTGGCAAGCCCGACCGCAAATATTTCGTTGGCATGGCGATTCCCGCAGCCGCAGGTGTGGTCGCTGCAATCATCTACTACCTTGACGGTGAGCCGCTGCGGCTCTGGGTGCATATGATTGCTTGGCTGCTCTTGCTGGCCGCATGCGCGTTTCTGATGGTCAGCGCCTGGCGCTATCCCAGTTTCAAAGAGATCAACCTGCTGCGACCGCGCTCATCGATTTCGTACGTCGTTGTCGCCGTGGTGATCTACATCTTGTGGAATTTCTCGCAGCCCGCGCTGCTCGCACTTTCGATGGTTTACATGGGCAGCGGCATTGTCACTCGTATTGGCGGCGTCATTCGCCGTAGGATTCGCCCGTCACCGCCGAGGAATCCGGAACCGGAGCATCAGGTTGGCTAGAACCAAATCACTCACCACGGTCGCGATCGTCGGTGGAGCGTCACTGCAAGGGCGAGAACTGCAAGATCTTATCAAAGACGAGAAACTGCACTGGACCGTTCGCCTGCTTTCGGCGGACGCTGAGGGTGTAGGCACACTCGCCGCCGAAGGCGAAGAGGCGACCTACCTCGAGCCCATCGCCGCACCGGCTCTGAAGGAATCGAACGTTATCTTTCTCGCAGGCACTCGTGAATCGAGCTTGAAGGCTCGCGAACTGCATCCCAAGGGCAGCTTTGTCGATCTGACGGGCACAATCGAAGCAGGTGCGCAACTGGCTGCGCCGCGCATCGGCGTGGATCCGGAAGGCCATCTGCTGGTAATCGCGCATCCCGCTTCGATCGCCTTGGCACTTTTGTTCTCGAAACTCGACAAAGCTGGCGAAATCGAACGTACAGTGACAACCGTTTTTGAACCGGCCAGCGAACGCGGCTACGCTGGAATCGGTGAGTTGCAAAAGCAATCCGCCGCGCTGCTGACCTTCAAACCTCTCCCCAAGGAAGTCTATGACGCGCAGCTTGCCTACAACGTTTTGCCGGAGTTTGGCGAGGACGCGCCATTGCAACTGGCCATCATCGAAGAGCGGATCGACCGAGAATTGCGCCGCCTGCGAGGCGAAGCCCAACCGGCGTCTGTGAGGCTGGTGCAGGCGCCCGTGTTTCACGGCTATAGCTTCCTGACGTGGGTCCGCTTTGCCACTCCCGTCGCGAATCTGGAAACGGTCTTTGCCTCGGA
The DNA here is from genome assembly GCA_964500255.1 of uncultured Solibacteraceae bacterium. Lineage (GTDB taxonomy): Bacteria > Acidobacteriota > Terriglobia > Bryobacterales > Bryobacteraceae > F-183. The sequence continues at coordinate 4,959 of CAZCPL010000209.1, forward strand.
TCCTATGATCGATCTGCGTTCCGCAGGCGTCGAACCGCCAACCAACGCCGGCGTGACCCAGCAGGATGGCTATCAGGTCGGGGCCATTCGCCAGGACCGTGCGGACACCAATGCCTACTGGGTCTGGATGACCTGCGACAATCTGCGGACGGTCGCTTCCAACGCCATCGCCGCCGCCAAACAAATTCTATGATCCGTGTTTTTGCCCTTGTTCTTGTCGTGTTTTCAATGTCGTCGTGCGGCTATCACGTCGCCGGCAAAGCGGATACGGTGCCCAGGAGCGTGCAGACGATCTTCGTTCCCGCTTGGGAAAACAACACGGTGAAGTATCGCTTGACCGACGTGCTGCCACAGCAGGTGGCGCGCGAGTTTATCGCGCGGAGCCGCTACCGTATTGTGAACAAAGCCGAAGACGCGGACGCTGTATTAACGGGTTCGATTGTCAATTATCAGGCGTTTCCCACCGTGTTCGATCCCGCCACCGGACGCGCCTCGGGAGTGCAGATTACCGTCACGCTCGCCGCAACGCTGACCGAACGCAAGACCGGCAAGGTGCTCTTCACGCGTCCCGGATTCGCGTTCAATCAACGCTACGAGATCAGTACGAGTTCCATCGTCTATTTTGAGGAAAGCGACGTGGCCTTGGATCGGCTGAGCCGCGAAGTCGCGCGATCGCTGGTGAGTGCGATTCTGGAGGGCTTCTAGCGTGATCGAGCACTCCAACTCCCAACGTTTGACGCGAGAGTTCAGATCCACGAGCGACAGCGAGTGGGCGACCCTCAAACAGGTGCGGCAATCCTAATGTCTCCGGATCAGTTCCTGCGCGATGCCGCCAAAGGATCCTTCGCCCCTGTCTATCTCTTCGCGGGCACCGAAGGCTATCAACGCGATCTTTGCCGTCGCGCACTGAAGAAGGCCGTCCTCGGCGAAGACGAAGAGGGATGGACTCCGCACGATCTCGACCAGATCGCCCTTGCCGAAGCCCTCGACGACGCCCGTGCGATGTCGCTGTTCGCTACCAATCGCGTCGTGTGGGTGGGCGGCGCAGAAAGCGCACTGCCCAAGCGCCTCACTGAGGATGCAGGTGCCGAAGCGGCGGCAGAACTCGTCGCATACCTCAAGAACCCGACGCCGGGCGTGGTCGTTGTATTCGACGCCAAGCGCTTTGATTTCGACGGCGATGACAAAGCGCGTATGGATCGCGTGTTGAAGTTCTATACACCGATCAAAGCGCTGGTCGAGTTCCGGCAAGTCTCGCCCGATCTCGCCCGCAGCATGGCGCAAGAGTTTTCAAAGAAAGCCGGACTGCAAATCGGCATCGGCGAACTCGCCCTGCTGATCGAAGCATGCAACGGCGATGTCCTGAGGATTTCCAACGAAATCGAGAAGCTCAGCCTGTACGCGGGCGACTCGCGCCGCATCACGGCGGACGATCTCGCCGCTCTCGTCGCCAATGCGCGGACGTCCACCATCTTTGCCCTCGTCGCCGCCATGGGACAAGGCAATCGAGGCAAGGCTCTTGAGATCTTGGATTCATTGGTGCGCGAGGGTGAGTACCTACCAATGGCATTGATGTTCGTCGCCGGTCAGTTCAAGTACGCTCTTATCGCGCACGAAGCCGGACTGAAGAACTCAATGCAGATTACCGGACACTTCACCAAACTCGGCATCCGTATGTGGCGCGATCGTGCCGAGCAGGTCGCACAGACGGTGATGTCATTTCCTCGGGCAAAGGCGGAAAAGGCGGTGCGATTGCTTGCCACTGCCGATCGCGATCTGCGCGATACACGTCCCGATGACCGAACGGTGTTCGAGAACCTGATCCTGGCCATGACGGCCTGAACAAGCTCATTCCTCGTTCACACCGATAGAGGAAAGCAACGCCACGAGTTCGAAACCTTGGTCGGCTATTCGCTGACGTCCACCACCACTCGCCCACGGATCTGCCCGCTCAGAATCTGCTCGCCCAACGCCACGATCTCGCTTAAGGGCTTCACTTCCGTCATCGAGTCGAGCACATCCAGAGACAGATCGCTAGCCAGACGCCCCCAAACCTCTATCCGCTCTTCCTGCGGTGCACGCACAGAATCGATTCCCACCAACGTTACACCGCGCAAGATGAAAGGCAGCACCGTCGTCGCGAGTCCCGTGCCACCAGCGAGCCCGCAGGCAGCCACAGCGCCGCGGTAGGCAATCGAACGCAACACGCCCGCAAGCGTCGCACCACCGACCGTATCCACCGCGCCACCGAATCGTTCCGCATCCAAAGGACGCTTCGATTCCGCCGACAGAACGCTGCGATCGATCACTTCCACCGCGCCCAGTCGACTCAAATAGTCATGGGTCTCGGCGCGGCCCGTGGACGCCACAACCTTGTATCCAAGCTTCGCCAGCACCGCTACGGCAATGCTACCGACGCCTCCGCCAGCACCGGTGACCACCACCTCCTTGCCGCCCGGCTTCACGCCCTGCTTTTCAAGCGCCAGTACGCACTGCATGGCTGTGAATCCAGCCGTGCCAATCGCCATCGCTCTCTTAGATGTCAGCCCCGCCGGCAGGTTCACGAGGAAATCTTTGCGTACCTTGGCATACTCCGCGTAGCCGCCCCACTGGGTTTCGGCGAGTCCGCCGCCTGTGAGGACGACCGAATCCCCGGCCACGAATTCCGGCGTGGCGGAATCTACAACTGTCCCCACAAGGTCGATACCCGGGACCATGGGAAACGAGCGCATTACCCCCGGCTTGCCGGTAACGCAGATGCCATCTTTGTAATTCAGGCTCGAGAATGCGACCTTCACCAGCACATCGCCCGGAGGCAGTTGATCGATACTGGTTTCTTGAAAGGCGATCTGGGTCTTACCTTCGACTTGAGTGGCCATCAATGCGCGGAAAATCGACATAGTTCAGAGGTTAGGGTACCGTAGTTTCGGTTTCATGCCAGGGCCTTTGTATAGCGGCGCATCCAGTAGGGCAGCAGAAAGAATCCGCCATTGTCTTCCAGACGGGCGTTTCCGGCGAATTGGATCTCGGCGCGATGCGAGTTCGTGACATTCCAGGTGGGGCGGGTTCGGGGGATTCGGTGTTCGCACAACCAAAGAATTACTGTCCAAAGCCCGTCGTTGTCCGATGAGACCACCAGGTTGGTCAAAAGAGCGCCCAAGGTGGTGAGATGGGAGTCAGCCACCAGTTGTACCGTCGGCGGATCCGTTCTTCGAAGAAAACGGTCTTCTCGGCGAGAGTTAAGGGAGCCAGTTCGACGCGAGTTGCGCCTGTTTTGGTTCGGACGTCTACGCCGTTGTGAGTGAGAGACAGGGGAAGGAATCGGCGCCCGGCGAAGACTGGTAGCGACTGTGAAGACGAAGTGAGAGCGGTCGCAGCCAAAACGAGGAAACGGGTTACCATGGAGACTTCCAAAGAGAACTCTTGTCAAAGGGCAAAGCGTTCAATTAAGGTTTGTTCTGTTGGGTGCCGATAAGCAGATTGTCGGCAAGGAGTGCCGCGTTAGCCAGAACTGAGTTAGGTGTGTTGCAAAACAAAGCTGTGCCGCAAAACAAAAGGGAAAAGGCCCAGGTCCGAGTCCTGATCGCCGATGACAGCATCGTCTCGAGACATCTGTTAGATGTCATCCTGCGCAAGTGGGGATATGACGTCCTCGCGGTGCCTGACGGCGTGGAAGCCTGGGAAATCCTGCAGAAGAATGAAGCGCCAACCCTAGCCGTTCTCGACTGGGTGATGCCAGGGCTCACCGGCCCGGAAGTCTGTCGCCTCGTCCGCCAGCTGAACAAAGAAAGCTATACCTATCTGATTCTGTTGACGTCGAGGAGTCTCAAAGAAGACCTCATCGAAGGTATGGAAGCGGGCGCGGACGATTACGTCACCAAACCTTTCGATCAACACGAACTACAAGCCCGCTTGCGCGCCGGAATCCGAATTCTCGAACTGCAGGCCGAACTGCTCGCCACCCGCGAGCAACTTCGCGAGCAGGCCACGTGCGACAGTCTCACAAGCCTTTGGAACCGCTCGACAACCCTTGAGATTCTACAGAAAGAACTCGCCCGCATGCAACGCGAGGATTCCTCGGTCGGGCTAGTCATGATGGATATCGACCGCTTCAAGTCCATCAACGACACCTACGGCCATCTCGTCGGCGATGAAGTGCTCCGCGAAGCCTCACGCCGCTTAAAGGCCGCCGTTCGCACATATGATTCCGTTGGACGCTATGGCGGTGAGGAGTTCCTAATCATCCTGCCTGGATGCCACACCCATTCCATCCAGGCGCAATCGGAACGTCTCCGGCTCGCCATCTCCGAACAGCCGATACACGTCGGCAACCTCGAATTGCACGTCACCGCCAGCTTTGGTGGCACCTACGCCTTGCCCGCCTTTGACGCCGTCTCCGAAGGGCTCATCCGAACTGCCGACACAGCCCTTTACCAGGCCAAACGCGAAGGTCGAGACTGCGTCCGAGTCATCCGTTACGAAGCCGGTGCCGAACACCAGTTGGAACTCGACCGGCAATTGGTCAGTTCTGGAAAATCCTAGCTGCCAAACAAAAATCGCTCCGTGATCCGCTGCAGTGGACCACGGAGCAGGCTGCTCTTGCTCAAGGAAACTCTTCAAACACTATGTCGCCTACACGCTCAACACCGGGCATGGCGACTTGTTGATCACCGCATACGAGTGCGTCCGCAATCGGCCCAACCCTTCGGTCACATGACCGCGGCCCACAATGGCCAGATCCGCTGAATGCCGATGCGCCGCCACCCGCATCACTTCCGCAGGGTCGCCTCCATGAATATAAACCCGGTAACTCGTACCGAGTTTCTTCTGCAAGTCGTCGATCCTGACGCCTGCCTCAGCCGTGAGATGCGCCGCAAAGTCCACATCGAAGTAACTGGCAGGCCGAACCTCGACCGCCGGAACCGCATGAACCAGTGTTAAATCGGCACCAGTGCGCTTTGCAAACTCGTTGGCATACGACAGCACTGTCTCACTCAGCGGACCCAAATCGAGCCCGCACACCACATTCCGAACACTCGTCCCATCCAGCGGAATGGCTTCCTCCGCGTGCACCGCCGTCCAAACCGGACAATGCGCATCGTGCAGAATCTTGGCGGACGTCGAACCGATAATATAGCGCCGAAAAGCTCCCAC
>CAZCPL010000210.1:0-10095 GCA_964500255.1 uncultured Solibacteraceae bacterium
GACACATCGTCAGTGGACGCGAGGCAACAGGCATCTCCGCTGACAAGCCGACGCGCGAACAACTTGTACTGCTGCTGGACGCCGGCGAAGTGAGGATGTTCGACCTCAGTGCGATGGGCGGCATTAAGTTTCTGGATCCGCTCCTGCAGCGACAGTTCAGTGAATACCTTCGCGCTTTGAGCCAGTCCCGATCCAAAGAGAAGCGGAGCTTGTATGTGGACTCGACCGGCACTACCTCTCGCAATCTGACCGCGAACTATATGACGCCGTCGCCAGTGTGGAAGTCCAGCTACCGGCTTGTGTTCACACAGAATGAGCCGACGCTTGAGGGCTGGGCGATTGTCGACAATACCACCGATGAAGATTGGAACAATGTCCGGTTGGCGGTGGTGTCGGGACGTCCGATCTCGTTCATCTCTCGGTTGTACGAACCTCGCTACCGGCAGCGTCAGGTGGCGGAGTTGGCGGAAGAGCGAACGGTGGGTCCTGTGGTGTATGAGTCTGCGATGCAGACCGCAGCGACCGCCGCTCCGCCGCCCGCGATGATGCCGAAGAGAGCCTCTGGCGGCACTGCGGGAGGAGTGATTGGTGGCCTCAGCGGAGGCAGGTCAGCTCGCTTGTTGGCTGCGGAGTCGGCAATGGCAGACGCCATTGAAGCCTCCGAGAGCACGGTCGCCGTCAATACCCAGGGACGCGAACTCGGCGAACTCTTCGAGTACCGCTTCTCGACTCCCATCACGGTGAAAAAATCAGAATCCGCGATGCTGCCCTTCCTACAGCAGAAGCTGAACAGCCGCAAGATTCTCATCTACCAGGAATCCCAAGGTGCGAATCCGATGAACGCGGCCGAAGTCTCCAACTCCACCGGCAAGGCGCTCGATGGCGGACCCATCACCGTCTACGACAGCGGCATCTACGCAGGCGAAGCGTTGATGGAAACCCTTAAGGCCAACGACAAACGGCTCATCAGCTACGCCGTCGATCTTGGGACGCGCGTGACCACCAATATCGATTCGTCGCGCTCGAACGTCCGGCAGGTGAGCGCCAAACGCGGCATTGTGACGACCCGCTACGCGTTGCAGGAATCGAAGGTCTACACGATCCGCAATGTGGACGCCAAAGCGAAGACGCTCATCATCGAGCATCCACTGCGGCCCGGCTACAAGCTGACCAGCGCCCTCAAGCCCAACGATACAACCACGAATGCCTATCGTTTTGAGGTCAAGCTTGCGCCGTCCGCCAACGAGAAGTTCACGGTGCAGGAAGAGAATCTCTACGATGAGTCCACCGCCGTGTCTTCGCTCACGCCGGATGCAATCCTATCCTTTATCGCTGGACGGGCGATCAGTGACGCCGGACGTCGCCAGTTGGAACAGATCGCCAACCGCAAGCGTGACAGCGCGGACGCGGAGAATCAAGCCCGCACGAGCGAAGGCGAGATGAACGAACTGATCCGCGATCAGGACAGGCTCCGTCAAAACATCGGCAGTCTGCGCAACATCACGGGGCAAGAAGAGCAGGTACAGCGCTACTCGCGCCAACTGGCCGCGCAGGAAACGCAGATCGCCACGATGCGCGATCAGATCAAGGATCAACGCAAGCGCAAGCAGACGATCGACAAGGAAATCCAAGTTCTGGTTGAGAAGCTGGAGTTCTAGCGAACCTTTTTCCTATTCAAGTGAGACGAGAACTTGCCGAAGATGGCCTCGCTGAGGTCTCAAAGCGGGACCTTGATCAAACTCTCCACGGTGCTGACGGCTAATGCCGAGGTTCGTTGGCGGTGGTCTCTGGATCGCTGGGGATCTGACTCAATTTTGGCGTTCCTTACCTGTTTTATTTATCGGTGGAAATCGGAAGCCTGCAAGAGAACTGCGCCTTAGGAGGGGATGTTATTGGCCCTAAGGCGCTTCTCAAACCATACCGAAACTAACTAAACCAGCTTCGTACGCTTCAACGGCAGTTCGCGGACGCGCTTGCCCGTAGCCGCGAAGATCGCATTGCAGATCGCAGGAGCGATCGGAGGTACACCCGGTTCACCGACGCCTGCCGGGACTTCGTTGCTCGACACGATGTGAACGTGCGTCTCACGAGGAGCCTCGGTCATGCGGGCCACCGGATAGTCATTGAAGTTGCGCTGTTGGATGCGTCCGTCTTTGGCTGTGATTTCGCCCATTGCCACGGAAACGCCAAACACTGCAGCACCTTCCATCTGCGCTTTGACCCGATCCGGGTGGATGATCATGCCCGAATCCACGGCGATGTCAACGCGCGGAATCGTGATCTTACCGTCCTTGCCGACTTCGATCTCGACCACCGCCGCGACATTGCTCACGAAGGAGCGATGGACGGCGACGCCCAAGGCGCGTCCGTTGCCGGGCTTCTTGTTCGCCCAGTTGGATTTCGAGGCGGCGAGTTCCAACACATTGCGCATGCGCGCGGTGTCATAAGGGAACTTTTCGAGGGTTTGGCCGTTGTTCCAGATCTTGGCACCTTGGCCGTTGAAGTCGATCTTGCGGGCGGGTCCGAGGAGATCCAGCAGGTAGTCGACGCGATCGCGACCGGCGGCGGCGGCGAGTTCATCGGCGAACGAGTGGATGGCGAAGGCGTGGTAAATGTTCGCAACGGCGCGCATCCAACCGATGCGGACGTGGCTTTTGGCCGGTCCGTTTTCGGCGCGATGGTGTGGGATGCCGAACGGGAGATCCGTCCAACCCATGCCCATTTCGAACTCCTGCCCGTACTCTGCGCCGGGCGCGAACGTCGAACCGATCGTCGGAAACACAGAGCGCTGCAGCCATGCCGTGGGCTTGCCCTTGGCATCGACGGCGGCCTTCATGTACATCGCGGCGGTGGTGTGATAGTAGTCGAAGCGGATGTCGTCTTCGCGCGTCCAGACGACCTTTACAGGCTTGCCGACCTTGCGGGAAAGCAGCGCGGCTTCAACGACGTAGTCGGGCTTGGACTTGCGTCCGAAACCGCCACCCAATAGGGTAACGTGGCACTCGACGTCCTCTTTTTTGATGCCTAGCGCGCCGGCGACGGCTTCCTGCACGGCCTGCGGATTCTGGGTGGCGGCCCAGGTGACGACCTTGCCGTCTTTGTATTCGGCTACCGCGGCTGGCGGTTCCATCGGGGCGTGAGAGAGGAGCGGCGCGTAGTATTCAGCCTCGTGGATCTTGCCGCCCTTGGCGAACTCGGCATCGACATCACCGAGATTGCGCACGACTTTGCCGGGTTTGCGGGCGGTCTCCTGCAGTTGCTTCTTAAAGATATCGCTGTCGAACGCGGCGTTGGCGTTTTCCTTCCACTCGATCTTCAGCTTCTTGCGGCCTTGCATAGCGGCCCAGGTGCTGTTGGCGAGTACGGCGACGCCTCCGAGCTGCTGGAACAGCGGCGCGCCCTTGAAGGGTTCGAGAGTCTGAGTGCTGGATACGCCGACGACCTTGCGGGCTTCGGTATCGTCCACCTTGGCGACGATGCCGCCCAGAACCGGAGGACGCTCAATCATGGCGATGAGCATGCCCGGCATCTTGGCGTCGATGCCGTAGATTCCCTTGCCTGTGGTGAGTTCCGTACGGTCGACCATGGGCAGGTCTTTGCCGATGTACTTGAAATCCGCAGCGGACTTGAACTTAAGCGTACTTTTGTCTGGAACCGGCAGCGCTGAGGCGGCGGCAACGAGTTCGCCGAAGCCGAGCTTCTTACCTGAGGTGTGAACGACCGAGTTCATCTGCGCCTTGCATTCGGAAGCGGAGACGCCCCACTTGGCGGCGGCAGCACTTTCGAGCATTGTGCGGGCGGTGGCTCCAGCGATCCGCATGGCGTCGTAAAAGTCACGGATCGAGCAGGATCCATCGGTGTTTTGCGAACCGTACTTGGTATCGCCGAGCGCCTGTTCGACGCGGACCCGCTTCCAGTCGGCGTCGAGTTCATCGGCGACTACCATGGGCAGAACGGAGCGGATGCCTGTTCCCATCTCGCTCCGGTGCGCGATGACGATCACGGATCCGTCGGTTTCGAGACCGAGGTAGACGGAGGGGTTCCAGGCTTTGGCTCCAGCGCCTTCGGCTTGGTTGGATGAGAGGACTTGCGCGCCGAGGACGAACGCGCCTGCCGATACGATTCCATTCAGGAAGTCGCGGCGAGTGGAGTTGATCGCGTCAATGATGCTCATTATGCTTTGCTCCCTGACGCGATATGGATCGCCTTGCGAATGCGTTGGTAGGTTCCGCAGCGGCAGATATTGCCCTGCATGGCTTCGTCGATGTCTTTGTCGCTGGGCTTGGATTTTTCGGCGAGCAGCGAGGCGGCTTGCATGATTTGGCCGCTCTGGCAGTAGCCGCATTGAGCGACATTGCATTCGCGCCAGGCGACTTGCACGGGATGTTCGCCCTTGGCGTTGAGGCCTTCGATGGTGGTGATTTTCTTGCCTTCGACGGCGGACATTGGCGTAACGCAACTGCGTTGGGCCTTGCCATCGACGTGGACGGTGCATGCGCCGCAGAGTCCTGCGCCGCATCCGAATTTGGTGCCGGTCATGTCGAGGAGATCTCGCACGTACCAAAGCACTGGCATTTGCGGGTCTCCGTCGAATTGACGGTTGACTCCATTGACCTTGAGCTTGATCATGATTTGTCTGGGCTACTCTTTTCTGGGCTGCTACATCGTGAAGGATAGCATTTTGAGTGCGCTGACGATCCACTCCAGAGATGTTCCGTTTTCAAGAGATGAGGATCCGCCGGCCCCACATCCATGAGATGATTCTTGGAGCAATGAGCAAAATCGCATTGGTAACCGGCGCAGGAAGCGGGATTGGACGCGCTGTCGCGTTGAAGCTGCAATCTCATGGATATTCGGTGGTGCTGGCGGGACGCAGGGCTTCGGAACTGGAAAAGACTCTGGCTCTCGGCGGTGCCGAAGGCGGTCGGATGATCGCCGTGGCGACGGACGTTGGCAAGCCGGAATCCGTGGACGCTCTGTTCGCTGCCGTGGCCAAAGAGTTCGGACGCCTGGATGTCCTGTTCAACAATGCTGGCATGGGTGCGCCTGCGGTTCCGATGGATGAGTTGACGTTTGAGCAATGGTCCGCTGTGGTATCGGTGAACCTCACTGGCGCGTTTCTGTGCGCGCAGCGGGCGATGAAGATGATGAAGACGCAGGATCCCCGGGGGGGACGCATCATCAACAATGGTTCGATTTCAGCGACAACACCGCGGCCGAACTCCGCGCCCTATACGTCGACCAAGCACGCGATCACGGGGCTGACAAAGTCGATCTCGTTGGATGGGCGGCATTTTGACATTGCGTGTGGGCAGATCGATATTGGCAATGCCGCAACCGAGATGACCGACCGGATGACGTCGGGCATCCTGCAGGCGAACGGTGAGATCGCCGTGGAACCGCGAATGGATGTGGATCATGTGGCCGAGGCTGTGTTGTATATGGCGAATCTACCGCTGGCTTCGAATGTCCTGACGATGACGGTGATGGCGACGAAGATGCCGTTGGTTGGGCGCGGCTAGATGAAGGGCGCGATCATTGGCGGCGGGTTCTTTGCGGGTTTCCATATGGACGCCTGGCAACGAATGCCGGACGTTGAAATCGTCGCGGTGGTGGATACGGACGCCGGGTGCGCGAAGGAGTTCGCCGAGAAGTGGAGCGTCCCGCGGATTTACGGCGATGTGCGCGAGATGATCGCGCTGGAGCGTCCGGATTTTGTGGACATCGCCACACGTCCTGAAGCGCATTTGCATCTGACGGCGCTGGCCGCTGCCGCCAAGACAAACGTGATTTGTCAAAAGCCGATGGCACCGACGTGGGAAGAGTCAGTGGCCATGGTGGATGTTTGCCGCGAGAATGGAGTGCGACTGCTGATGCATGAGAACTGGCGCTGGCAGCCTTGGTATCGCGAGATCCAACGGCGGTTGCCTGATTTGGGTTCGGTTCACTATCTGGGGTTCCGCATGCGAACCGGCGATGGGCGTGGCAGCATGCCCTATCCGACGCAGCCCTATTTTGCGCAGATGCCGCGGTTGTTGATTTACGAGACGCTGGTGCACTTCATCGATACGGCCCGGTATTTGCTGGGTGAGATCGATACGGTGCATTGCCAGACGCAACGGTTGAATCCTGCGATTGCAGGTGAGGATGCGGCACAGATCCACCTACGGTTTGCGATTGGCGCGGTGGCGGTGATTGACGCGAATCGCATCAATGGCAAGATGCCGCCTCCGGTGGCGTTTGGGGTGGCTCTGATTGAGGGTTCGAAGGGGCGGATCTCCATGTCCGGCGAGGGCGATCTGCGGTTCGACGAGGTGCCGATCGCCTTTGCGAAGCCGACCACGGGATACAAGGGCGATAGTATCCTGGCGATGCAGCGCCACTTTGTCGACTGCCTTCGGTCCGGGGATCGTTGCGAGTCTGAAGGTTCGGATTATCTGGCGACCGTGCGGACGGTATTTGCCTGTTATGAGTCGGCGAATCTCGGGGAGGTTGTACGATTGTGAACGGCATTTTAAAGATTCGCGCGGATCAGATGGCGGCCTTCGAAGGGGCTGTGAGGTCACAGATCGCGCTAGAGATTCTGGATTACCTGCGGCTTAAAGTTCCGGATTCGATCGCCGGTTTGGATGAGGCGGAGACGACGCGGCGATCGGAATTCGCCGTAAACCGCGCATTTGCATTTGGCCTGACCGGGGACTTTTACGATACCATCGTGATCTGGTCACGACTCATGTTCACGGTTGGTCCGTACTTTGACCTGCATCCTGCTTGCGAGGCGATCCTCGACGAGATTTCCGCTCCGCCCGAGATGCGAGTGGAGTCGCTGATACATACTCGCAACCAGATTCCGTGGGAAGAAGTGACTGAGTTCTGCGCAAAGCAGGAATGGAACTAATCGATGTTCGTTTCTAGTCGCGTCTGCCCCAATTGCATGAACCCGATCACGGCGTTCACAAAGTTCGCCCAGATGGGTTGCAACACATGCACTACTTCGACCAAGATTTGCGATAAGTGCAATGTGGCACCGTCGACGTGTATGCTTTGCAAGTCGACCGCTTGCTTGCAGCATATCGGCGGGTGTTCGAAATGCGGTAAGGTCGTGTGCGGGCAGTGCGCCGGTTCTTGCTCTGGCTGCGCCAAAGTTCATTGCAAGGCGTGTTCGACGGGTTGTTTCGACTGTGGAAACCGGGTTTGCATTGGATGTCAGATTGCATGCGGACACTGTGGCGGCTTTTATTGCGGCAAATGCGCGACGGGGTGTATCTCGTGCAAGATCAAGGTTTGCACCCATCACTGGGATACCTGCGGAAAGTGCGCAGGAACCATGTGCATGAGCCACGGCGTGCGATTTCCGGGTGAAAAGGGATCGATCTGCCCCGGTTGTCTCAACAAGGAACTCAAGTCGAGAAAACTCGGCAAGAATGAGGTGGTCGTTGGCTGCTCCTTCGACATCGAAGATATTGAGGTTGACGATTCCGTACTGGATTCCTTCGGTATCAAGCTCATGGCGTATAGCGAAGGGCAGAAGCTGCAGAAAGCCAAAGATCCGAGTTTGAAGGGCAAACAGCTCGAGCATCTGATACCGAATTCGAGCATGGTGAGCGGCGTTGGCAGGAAAGCACCGCCCGTGATCGGCGCAAGCGCCTACAGCGAAGGAATTGCGCTGATTATGCCCGTCGGTGACGATCAAAGCCACGGAACGGAACACAAATTTCTGACGGACCGCGAACGGTTCATCGACAAGAAACTGGAAGCGGAAGGGAAGTTCGCCACAGTAGACCAAAAGACCAGCATGATGGTTCCAGTCTGGAAAGAAACCTTCATGAAGTTCAAGAAATCCGACTATACAGGAACCGATTTCGAAGGCGACTGTGAGAAAGCGGCGATTCTTCTCGCCCAAAAGTTGAAAGCGCACAATAAAAAAGTCGGAATCAACGGCAAGACCCGTACCAGAAACGGTATCGTCAAGGGTTCAAAGGCACCGAAGAAGAAAATTAAGAAAAGCGAGATCACGGATATCTAAATGGCCTATAGCGAAGAGGACGGTCTTGTCACGATGGCGCTCGCCGTGCAACCGGCGGTGGAAGGAATTCACATTCTGTTCACCGTTTATCCCGAAACGGATGCGATGAATCCCGCGGGCCAAGTCTACTGGGACGCGTGGAACGGCGGTGATCCCAAAATGCTGCTCAGCACGGCGGATGGCTTGTCGTGCCTGTGGAGTTCGCCGGAGGGCAATGCATGGTGCGGATCCGTATCCGGAAATATTTGGACGACGGCCGCCGAATTTGAGTTTTCCAGCCCGGCGAAAGACGAAATCGACTGGGAGGTTCCGGAGGAAGCCGGAGACGTTGCATGGCAGTACACGGCGCTGCAGGAGGATTCAGAAATCGGGCTTCCCAATGTATCTGCGCTATGGGGCGTCAACGATACTTGCGTCTTCGCCGGCAGCTTTGAGGGTCCGATTCACCGGTGGGATGGCGCGATTTGGACTCGTCTGCAGGCACCGCTGCCAGAGGCCGAAGGCATGATTGAAATGCACGGCCTTTCGGAACGCGACATTTATGCGGTTGGGCATAGCGGACGCATCCTGCACTTCGACGGCGTCGAATGGTCTGTCTGTGGGATGCCGAAGGACTATCCGGCAGGCACGGTCATGACCGGCATTCGCGCGCTGCCGGATGGCAAGACGATCGCCGTCGATATCGACGGCAATGTTCTGTTGGGCAACGCGGACCGCGGCTTCAAGATTGTGCTCCGGGCCGCTCCCATCGACTTTCGCGGCGTCGCGCTGATCGGCGGCCAAGTCGTGCTGGCCAGTTCCCAGGGAGCATTTACATTGATGGGAAACAAGATCGAACCATTGAAATTGGGCTTTATGGCGAACCGCGTCTTCGAGAGTGACCGCAAGCTATTCTTTATCGAGAGCGAACAGGATCCAGACCCATGTCTCGTCGAGTATACGCCCGGTTCCAAACGGCTTTGGGCGCGACGCACTTTCTAGTCTCAGCGATGACACTTTCGTGTCATCGGTGACACACCCGGTTTTGCAGGCCAGTTGTAAGTCCTTGACTTCTCATGCGTTGAAGATTGGCAGGAGAGGTGCTAGTTGAGAGGCCAAGATGGTTGCTATTCTCGTGTTTGTACTCGGATGCGGTTGCGCGCTGGTGATGTCGACGGCGATGTTGAAGCTTTTGTTTCTGACGCTCTTCCGGCTCCGCGGCTAACTTTTCTCATGCGGCTTTTGCTTGCCCTTGTCGTCTGCTCTGTCACTGCTTCGGCGTCTGAAGGTGAGGACGCTGCGAGGCGGTTGCTGGGGCGGTTGCCGAAGGGTCCTGTGGCTCTGACGTGGCAGAATTTGTCGACGATTTCCGCAGATGAAGTGGATCGTGTCCGGCAAGTGGTGGAGGCAGGGATTGAGCAAGCCGCTGGTTCTGAATCTTTGCGTGTGACGTTATCGGAGAATCCACGCGGGTACCTGGTGGTTGCGGAATCTGCGCGCGGTGGCGTCTGGATGGAGACTTGGCTCAAGCCCGCGGCGAGGATCGAGAAGCCTGCGTATCATTTGATCCGGACGCTGCTCTGGGAGCAGCCGTCACCGATTCTCGACATCGCGTTGGATGGAGAGCGGCTTTATGTGTTGGAGCCGCTGCGTGTGGTGGGAAAGGGAGTGAAGCCTACGGCTTTGACGCTTCCCCGCCCGATGCCTCGCGATCCTCGCGGACGGATCGAGGTGAGTGGCAGTGAAGTTTTAAAAATTCAACTGCCGGGTGTGAGGTGTGTTGGTCCGTTATCGAAATTGCCTTGTGTGATTGCGCGCGACGCTTGGATTGTGGCGGCGCGAAACTACTTTGAAGGCACGCGGGGGCGGTTCTATACTTCCGCTGAACTTGGCGGGGTCTTGTTCCAGGCGGAAACCGATGGCCGAACGCGGGTGTACTTTCTAGGTTCCACCGGCGACGCGCTCCGCGTGATTGAAGGCTGGGGCAGCGAGATCGCCGCGGTGGAAAGCTCTTGCGGGACGCATGTGCTGGCCGCTTTGGAGACCGATCAATTGCAAGCTTTTCAATTTGTGGGCGGCAACATCAAGCC
>CAZCPL010000211.1:0-2305 GCA_964500255.1 uncultured Solibacteraceae bacterium
GAGCATGGCTGCAAGATGGCGGTGGCAAGCCGCGAAGACGACGGCACCACCGTCGGTCCGCAGACTCGTTCGGGACTCGCCGCCGGCATGTTCTTCGAAAACGCCGGTGGACTCTTTCCTGGCGGGGGTGCCTTGAGCATGGCGAAGACTTGGCTGATGCCCGATTCCGAGTTTCGTACCGTCTATGCGGAATCCGCATCCGGTGACGCCATTACACTCTGCGCCCAAAAGACGCTCTCCCGCAGCCGCAACCGGATGGTCTATTTGTGGGGCTATCAGTTGACCAACGCCACCGCCCCCAAGTTTGCGCAGGGCTTTGCGACGAGCATCCCGGCAGGCGCGCGCAGCACGATCTCAGTGAAGACCGCCTCGCGGCAGGATTGGGGTTTGCTGAATCGCGTCCGCGAATGGTCGCTCGTCAATACGGCCACCAACAAAGAGACTCTCGTGAAGCTGCGAACCGCGTCCACGCGCGGTTGGGCGGAGATGGATCTGCGGCGCGTCGCACTGGTTCCGGGCACCTATAAGTTGAAGGGACGCTGGGATTGGGAGACGGTGAACGTCGATGGATCTTGGCGCGTGGCGGCCCCCGGCGATCTTTCGAAAGCCCGGCTTACTGCGGATTCCGCGGTGCGGCTGGTCGAAAACTCAGGAACTGTGCCGGTCGAACTCGATGGAACCGATTTTCAGTTCGTCCAACGCGTATCGCTGAAAAGAGCAGGGAAGTTGGGTGCGATCCACACGCCGTTGGAATTCCGCTTGCCCGAGGGGTTCCGCGCCGGGCCACAGAACAAACTCGAACTCGAGATCAACACCGAAAGCTTTCATGCGGGTTCGTATCTACTCGCGGTGCAACAGGTCAACGGCCGGCCGCAGGACATCCCGCTGCAGATCTCCCCCGTGCCGCCGCGCGTGTCGAACTTACCGATCCGCGTGAATCTGGGCGAAAGCCAGCCGCAGCGGGTGACGCTGCGCGGTACGGGGCTCGATCGCTTGGTTTCCACAATCGAAACGCCAGAGGGATTGCGGATCCAGATGCTCGATGGATCGGACACGGAACGCGACGGAGTGGTGACGATGGCGGCTGCGCTGAAGCCCGGCGCGCGGGTGCGTTCTGTGGCAGGGCTGGCCTTTCAGGTGGCGGGGCCCAAGCCGAAGATCACGGCGGCTGCGGCGGCATTGCCGGACGTTGTTCCGACAGCGTTGCGCGAAGGCGAACTGCCCGCGGGATCGTATGTTTCGTTCACAATCAAGGCCGACAATGTCGAAGCACCGGCTTCGATCACGCTGCAATGCGCCGAGCCGGCGCTGGGATTGGGCGCTCTGAAAGTCCGCTTGGGAGACCGCAATCAGGGCGTGAAGTTTGTGGCTTCCGGTGCCGGAACCTACTATGCGTCGTTGGATCCCGGAGTGGTCGGCCAGTCGGGATGTTCGCTCACTGCGGTCATCGAGAGCGAAGCGGCGGGTGCCTCGGCAGCGTTCCCGCTGGGCACAGTGGTGCGCATGCCGCGCATCGATTCGATCGCGTGGACCGATGAAAAGTCCGCTGGTGGCTACGTAGCCATCCTGAAGGGCATCGATCTGGAGCGGCTGGAAAAGGCCGGTTGGGAAGGCCAGGCTGGTGTGGTGGTGACCGAATCGCCCAAGGCCGCGGACCGCGATACGCAGACGTTGCGCGTGGTCTTGCCGTGGCCGCCTCCGAGTCCGCTGGCTCCGCTGCAGGTCTGGCTGCGTGGAGATTCTCAGGGGCGGAAGGCTTTCTCGAAATGAGTCGAATTCTCTTCTCCGCCGGACTTCTGGCTGCGTTCACAAGCGCGCTTCACACTGGCTTGGGGACTTTCGAAATCGCGGGACCTTTGCTGCGGTCGCCTCTGCCTCAGGCCCTGAGTCTGCTGCTTTATGCTTGCTGGCATCTAGTATCCGTCACCCTGATCGGATCCGCAGCCGCTCTCCTCATTGCCGCGAAACAACCACTTCGGCACCGGTCGATGGTACAACTGATCTCCTGGCTCTGGCTTTGCTTTGGGTTTGTCTTTATCGGAGTCGCGCTCGGCCACTCAGGGGTTGCTATGTTGTTCCAACTGCCGCAATGGGTCCTCCTCATCCTCGTCGGCGTGCTTGGTTTGTTCGGAAGCGCGAGGTCCGGTCAATCCTTGTAGCGATGCCCGGGACGCGAGCGCAGCGCTTGGCTATCGGGACATCGAATACAAGGTCGCCGACCTCGATACCGCTTCTTGGGGGGGGCTTTTCGATTGCATTCCTGAAGGGCATCGATCTGGAGCGGCGGGGAAGGGCAGGCATCGGG
>CAZCPL010000211.1:2315-10026 GCA_964500255.1 uncultured Solibacteraceae bacterium
GAGCGAATCGCCCAAGGCCGCGGACCGCGCTTACACAGACACTGCGCGTGGTCTTGCCGTGGCCGCCTCCGAGTCCGCTGGCGCCGCTGCAGGTCTGGCTGCGCGGAGATACGCAAGGGCGTAAGGCTGGGATCGGAAAGTAGAGTCGGCCAGCATGGCAAACGATGGGTGACAGATTTGCACGTTGACCTCAACCAATTCGCGACCCATCAATCGAAGTGCTAACTTAACTTCGTGTTCAATGCGCTGAAAAAAATGATATACGGGACGAAGCTGGAAGATGCTGCCATAGGCGGCATCTACCCTTGGAATCTTGATCGGGCCATGAGTTATGCGGGGATGTGGCTCGGTACCGGAATTGTCCAGAACCACATCCAGAAAAAGGTTTCGGGCAATCCCGAACAGAGCTGGGTTGCCTACGTCGCCGACAAGTACCTGGATCCCGTGCTCCGGGATCCCTCAAAACGCTGTCTGATCCTCGGAGCCAATGAGGGATGGATCGAGCGCGATCTCCGCGCGCGAGGATTTCATTGTCGGATTTGTGCTTCGGATATTGCCGATAAAGCCCTGAATCGCGCCAGGGAAGCGAACGCAGCGCTTGGCTATCGGGACATCGAATACAAGGTCGCCGACCTCAATACCGCTTCTTTTGAGGGGCCTTTCGATTGCATCGTCGCCGAAGGCGTCCTCCATCATATTGAAAATACCGAGAGGCTCTTGTTGCACTTGCACGATCTCTTGACGCCCGGCGGAATTCTTGTGTGTGTCGAGTTCGAGGGGCCGTTCCGCTTCCAGTTGAGCGAACTGCAAGTACGATGGATTAACGCGGCGTTGGCCTGTGTTCCCGGCGAGTTGCGTCCTCACTGGAAAGGGCCTCCACTCGTTCCTCCCGATCTGGCTTACTTGAAAAAGATCCACTATGTGTGTCCCTCCGAGGACTCGGTCAGACGGATGGACCCATCGGAGGCGGTTGCCGGCCCGGCGTTGAAGGCGCTGATTCCGCGGATATTCCGCGTGATTGAAAAGAAGGGATTCGGTGGAACCCTACTGTCCTACATGGGTGGACACTTTCCATTCGAGTTGGCTGACAGCGATCCCTTTGTCGGTACCTTCCTTGAACTTCTGCTCAGTATCGAAGATCAGGTCATCCGGGCCGGGATCCTCGACGATGAGTTCGTCTTCTATGTGCTTGGAAAGAAGACTGCCTGATGCGTCGTCCGGCCTTTGCAAATTTGGTTGCACTCCGAATTGAGGAGACGGATCCACACGGTAAGTCTAACGATCGGCTTGCAAATTAGAGCCGGTTTCGTTGGCGATCTTGCGAGTTCCGGTCGATGGATCGAAGTTCCGGGCCAGCCTCTGATGCGCCCCATTCAGAATTTTGATCGGCGAAGCGTTGACATCGGTCTGAAATCCGTCCAGAATCAGATAATCCTTCCGGGCTTTGTACGCCCGGAGATCCTCATACCCATGCCTTGTAAGCACGGTTGCTCGTCAGCGAGTGAACCATCCGGCTCTGTCCATCGCCGGAACGCTCGCAATACTTCGCTTCAGGAGTCACAAGAGGATGATCAGACCGATTCGGTTCGCAGCGCTCGCGCTGCTTAGTACAACATTCGCGGTATCCCCGCTATCCGCACAGACCATTTACGGAGGACTTCGTGGGCTCATCACCGATTCGTCGGGAGCTGCGATGTCCAACGCGAAAGTGTCCCTCACGAATGAGGGCACGGCCGACCAGCGTTCCGCCATGACATCGACCACAGGCGAATATGCTTTCACCCAGGTAACCCCTGCAAAATACAAGATATCGGTCGAATTCCAGGGCTTCAAGAGGTATGAACGCACAGGCGTCAACATCGAAACCCAGCAGCAACTCACCGTCGACGTCAAGATGGACGTTGGCAACGTGAACGAGAGCGTGCAGGTGACGGAAGAAGTCCCGCTCATCGAAACCGCCAACGCCTCCCAAGGCCAAGTCATCGATCGCCAGAAGCTGATCGACCTTCCCAACCTTGGACGCAATCCCTACATGTTCTCCCGCCTCGCGCCCAACGTGCAGCAAGTGGGAAATCCGGCTTACGCCAGAATGCAAGATCAGTCCGGCTCGTCCATGATCTCCATTGCCGGCGGCCCCGTCCGCGGCAACAACTACCTGCTCGATGGCGTCGCCATCACCGACATGGGTAACCGCGCGATCATCATCGCCTCGCTCGAATCGGTGCAGGAAATGAAGATCCAGGCCAATACCTATGACGCGGAAATCGGACGCTCGGGCGGCGGCATGTTCAACGCCCTGATGAAGTCCGGCACCAATACCTTCCATGGATCGGGCGGTGGCTACTTCCGCCAGACCGATTGGCTCGCCAACAGCTTCTTCTCGAACCGCGCGGGCGTCGGCAAAACCGACCAGCCCTTCCGCAATTATCTCGGATCTTTCGGTGGACCGGTGTGGATCCCCAAAGTCTACGATGGCCGCAACAAGACCTTCTTCTTCTTCGGCTTCGAAGGCTACCGCGACACCCAAGCCAATGCCGGTGCTACGCAGGTTCCGACGGTTGCCGAACGTACTGGCGATTTCTCCCGTTCGCTCAACTCCGCTGGCGGCCTCCGCTTGATCTACGATCCTCTTTCCACCACTCCAGACGGTGTCCGCACCGCCTTCGCGGGGAACATCATTCCCGGCAACAGGATCAGTGCTGCCGGCCGCAACATTGCCGCGACATTCCCGGATCCTGACAGCGTCGCCCGTTTCCACGGTGACACCAACCGCAGCTATGCGGCAAAGCTCCCCTCTGAAGCCGACCAGCGCACTTACAAGGTCGATCACAAACTGACTCCCTGGTGGAACGCCAGCTTTGGCTTCCAGTGGTACCACTCCCTCGAACCCGGCGAAACCTGGTTCCCCGACAAAGTCTCCTCTCCCCAGCAGTGGCGTCTCGACCGCATCGTGCATTCCAGCCAGCTCAACAACACGATGACGATCAACCCCACCACCGTGCTCGCGGTTCGCTATGGCTTCAATCGTTTCCCCAACTACGGCTTCCAGTTGAGCCAGGGCTTCAATCCGACCACACTTGGCCTGAACTCCGGTTTTGTCAAGGATATCGCCAGCCTCACCTTCCCCAGTGTCAGCTTCCAGAACTTCTATGCGGGCGACAACATGGGAACCAATAACAACTTCCTGTTCATCCCCTACTCGAAGACTTTCGGTGCGATTCTCTCGAAGTTTGTGGGCAAGCACAGTCTCAAGTTCGGTATGGATACCCGCCGCATCAGCATGTACGGTGCGGACTTCGGGAACTCTTCGGGCAGCTTCTCTTTCACCGATACTTTTACCCGCGCGAACTTTGCCGCCGGTGACAGTGGACGAACCGGTTCCGATCTCGCCAGTCTTCTGCTGGGGAATCCCGACAGCGCCTCTGGCTTTATTCCGAAGACCCTTAATCAGTATCTGCAGTATTATTCGGGATTCTTCCAGGACGACTTCCGCTTTAGCTCCAAGCTCTCGCTCAACTTCGGCATGCGCTGGGAACGGGAATCCGGCCTGCGCGAAACCGGCAACAACCTGATCGTCGGTTTCAATCGCAACGCCGTGAACTCGATCGGTCGCACGTCCGGCTTCAATACTCCGGGCGCGGTGATGTTCGCCGGCCTCAACGGCGCACCGACCCAGACCAGCAACCCCGAGCAGAACAAGCTTTCGCCTCGGGTTGGTCTCGCTTACCAGATCAACAACAAGACGACCGTTCGCGGTGGCTACGGCATCTTCTGGGGTCCTCAGATCGCGCTGACCGGACCCTATCTCCCCGAAGGCTTCACTGCTTCCACCAGCGCACAGTTCAGCGCCGACGGTAACCGTACTCCTCTTGCGGCCTCAAGCTTGG
This sequence comes from uncultured Solibacteraceae bacterium, assembly GCA_964500255.1. Lineage (GTDB taxonomy): Bacteria > Acidobacteriota > Terriglobia > Bryobacterales > Bryobacteraceae > F-183. The sequence continues at coordinate 6,203 of CAZCPL010000211.1, forward strand.
CGAACATCTTCTCTGGCGGCCTTGACAAGCCGGTTGGTTCCGGGCTCGGCGATCGCACCGGCATTGGCAAGGCTCTGACTTTCTTCGATCAGAACGCACGCGCTCCCCGCATTCAGCAATTCTCACTCGATATCCAGCGGGAACTGCCCTTTGGAATCGCAGCCTCGATCGCCTATGTTGGATCGCGTTCCACGCATCTCACGCAGACCGCTGGCGGCATCAACATCAATCAGGTTGAACCCGGTTACTACGGTCTCGGCGTCGCGGGCCTCACCGCCTCCGTGCCGAATCCCTACTTCGGCAAAGGTGGTTCCAACGGCATCTCCGGCGCCAATGTCAGCAACAACCAGTTGGTTCGCCCCTTCCCGTCCTTTGGCAACCTCAACATGATCTTCTCCGACTACAACTATGCGAAGTACGATTCGATGGTTGTGAAGGCCCAGAAGCGCATGTCGAAGGGCTTGAGCTTCCTCATCGCATGGACGTTCTCGAAGAACTTCGATCTGACTTCCGGTGGCGCTGGCAATAACCTCAATGGAGGCAACGTCGCTCCCCAGAACGTCTACAACCTCGGCTCTGAATACGGCCTCTCCTATCTCGATGCAACCCATCGTCTCAGCCAGGCCTGGACCTACGAACTCCCGGTAGGTAAGGGCAAGGCCTTCGGTGGCGGCATGAACCGCGTTGCGGACATGCTGGTCGGCGGATGGTCAGTCAACGCTGTGAGCGTAATCAACAGCGGCTTTCCGCTGCAGGTTCGCATGAACAACAACAACAACTCGATCATCTTCGCCTCGAGCCAGCGGCCGAACGCGACGGGTGTGAATCCGTTTGCCGGTGGAACCAAGTCCCAGTGGACCGATGGTCCCGCAGGCGCGGCTTACCTCACCAGCGCGGCGTTCTCCAACGCTCCGGCCCTGACCTTCGGCAATGTGTCGCGCACCATCGACACCCGCGCGCTTCGCCAAGTGAATTGGGATATGTCGCTGTTCAAGACGTTCAGCGTTACGGAACGCGTCAAGGCTCAGTTCCGCGCAGAAGCTTTGAATGCGATGAACACCCCGTATTTCCGGGCTCCGAACACAGCCTTTGGCGGTAGCGCCTTCGGCAAAATCACGGCGCAGGCGAACTTCCCGCGCTTCATCCAGCTCGGCTTCCGGGTGTCATTCTAAACAGAGTGAATAATCGGATGCAAGAAGAGCTATAATCGGTAACACTTGGGCCTCCGCGCGTCATCTAACCCAAGACGACGTTCGGAAGCCTAGGCTTCTAACCAGTTGTACCCGAGGGAAGATCCACATGAATCACTCCATCACCCCGAGCCAGCGCGAGGTTCTCCAGCAGGAGATCACCAAGCGCGGTTTTTCGCGGCGCAGCTTGGGCCGTTTCGCGGCCCTAGCCACTGCAGGCGCAGCCCTCCCCTTCTATAATGAAGCCGCCCTGGCCCAGTTGTCCATGGTTGCCAATATGCCCGCCGATGCGGTCAAAATCAACGCAAACGAGAATCCTCTCGGCCCTTGTCCTGAGGCCGCTGAGGCAATGTACGGCGTCATCAAAAGAGGTGGACGGTATCTTTACGAAGAAACGTTTGGCTTTTCGAAGACCCTTGCCGATCAGGAAGGCGTGAAGCCTGACTATGTTCAACCCTGGGGTGGATCCAGTGCTCCGTTGCACCAGGCCGTGATGGCCTTCACCTCCAAGGAACGTCCCTTCGTCATCGCCGAGCCGGGCTACGAAGCGGGCGAACGAGCCGCCAAGTTTATCGGTTCGAAAGTGATTCGCGTTCCTCTCCGCGCAGACTCCTCGCACGATGTCAAGGCGATGGCCGCCGCCAGTGCGACGCCCGGTCTTATCTACGTCTGCAACCCCAACAATCCGACGGGTTCGGTGACCATGCGCTCGGATATCGAGTGGCTGGTGAAGAACAAGCCGACCGGCAGCATTCTGCTGTTGGACGAAGCCTACATTCACCTTTCGAACGAGCAATCCGGTATGGAATGGGTTGCCGCCGACAAAGACGTCATCATTCTTCGCACGTTCTCGAAGCTTTACGGTATGGCCGGCCTCCGCGCCGGTGCCGCGATCGCCCGTCCTGACCTGCTCGCCAAGATCCAGCCTTACACGGCCGGTGCTTTGGCGGTGACCGGTATGGTCGGAGCGAACGCATCGCTGAAGGTCAAGGGGCTCGTTGCCGAGCGCCGCAAGATCATCGGCGACATCCGCGAGGACGTTCTCGGATTCGTCTCGAAGAAGGGCTACAAGTTCCTGCCAACCGTGAGCAACAAGTTCATGTTGGATGTTCGAATGTCGGCACCTGAGTTCCAGAAGAAGATGATGGCGGAAAATATCTACGTGGGCCGTTCGTGGTCCGCGTTGCCGACGCACTCACGCATTTCGATCGGCACGGCCGACGAGATGGCGAAGTTCAAGGCCGCCTTCACCAAGATCATGGGCTAGTTGTTCTTTGTCCTTTCTCCAGTGGAGCCGGTGCTTTAGGTAGCGTCGGCTCTTCGTCTTTCACACCACGTCGTACTGCTCCTTGTTCTATGTTGAGCGATTTTGAGCGATTTTGAGCGATGTCGAGCGCCAATCGGGTATATGAACAGTGCGAAAGTTTCGATTTCACTACAACGGCAAAATCTTCGCGGGTGATGTTTTTGGCGGCTTGATGGCCGCGCTCATTGCTCTGCCCTACGGCCTCTCGATGGCAGCCCTGATGGGATTGCCGCCTGTGCTCGGCCTTTTCACCTCCATCGCGACTGCTCCTGTGATCGCCCTGCTCGGACGCAACGCCGTCATGATCGGGGGCACCGCCAGTCCTACGCTTCCGTTTATCGTGGATGCCGTGAAGCGCCAAGGCGTGGGAGGCGCGGCCAAGATCTCAATTGTTGCCGCAATCTTCTTGATGATTTTTAGCGTGCTGCGGTTGGGGCGGCATGTTCAAAAGGTGCCGCAGACCGTGGTGACGGGCTTTTCGTGCGGTATTGGCGCGATGATGATCATCCTGCAACTGGATATGCTCTTCGGCCTCGGACCAGCGGTTGGACGCAGCGGCGGCTATCCATTGACACAGTTCTTTTCTACGCTCGGCCGGCTCGAAGGGACTCGCTGGCAACCTCTGCTGCTCGGCGTGGTCGTGATTGCGATCTGCCAGATTCTCGCGATGCGGTGGAAGAAGTTTCCTGGCCCGCTGCTGGCCGTTGCTGTGGCTCTGGCACTCTCCCAAAGCTTCGCGATGCGCGAGAAAGAAGTTGGCTCTTTGCCGCTCGAAATTCCTCCGCTGGCAGGCTTTAGTTGGTCTCCGATGGAAGTGCAGGAGATCCTGCTGCAGGGCTTTGGGCTCGCCTTTGTCGTTGCGATTTATGTCTTGCTGACGGCGCGCGTGGTGGAGCATTTCCGGGGCAAGCATCAACATGGCAAGGCGGCGGACGCCGATGCCGAGCTTGGGGCCTACGGAATTGCGAATATTATTGCGGGAATTTTCGGCGCACCGGTGAGTGTGGGCATTCCCGCGCGATCTGTGGCGAATGTCCGCTGTGGTGGCACGACGAGGATCTCGAACCTGATCCATGCGGTGTTTCTTATTCTGCTCATCTGGCTCGGTGGTGACATTGTGAGCCACATTCCGATGCCGGCGCTGGCTGGCGTCACTGCCTGGATGGGGTTTTGTCTGCTGGATTGGTCCGCATGGCGACGGTTGCCTAGGATGGGGCGCTTCGATGCCTTGGCGTTCCTGACGACGGCGGTTGGCGTGTTGGTGATGAACGCGGTTCTGGCGGTGGCCCTCGGGTGTAGTTTGTACGCCTTGAAGGCCCTGAAACATC
>CAZCPL010000212.1:0-9970 GCA_964500255.1 uncultured Solibacteraceae bacterium
TTGTACTCCCAGCGCAACCCGTAAGTCAGAGTGAGCCGCGCGCAACACCTCGCTGTTCGTCCAAGACAGTTGGAAGGCGAACGCGCGGCTCACTCTGACTTACGGGTTGCGCTGGGAGTACAATCCAGCGATCACACCCCGCAACGGCACGCAGCTTGCGCCGGTGGTTGGGTTGGAAGATCCGAAGACCGCGCATCTGTCGACGACGAACTCGCCGCTTTGGAACACCGGTGCAGGCAACTTCGCTCCGCGCCTCGGTATCGCCTGGCGTCCTTTTGCGAACCGCTCACTAGCTGTCCGGGCCGGTGGCGGACTCTACTACGATCTTGGCTATGGCGTGCTCATGAATTCTGTCGCGAGTTCGCCTCCGAATTATGTTTCGCGCACAGCCTACGATGTTTCCTTGTTCGATCCGATGTCGAGCTTCCCACTGCCGAAACTGGGAGTGATCGATCCGCCGTTTGCACGCGCGTTCGCTTACGAACCGAAATTCAAAGCGCCATTCACTTCGCAGATCAGTGTGGGCGTTGAGCAGAATGTGGGCCGTGCTGCGGTTCTTTCCACGACGTTTGTCGATGTTGCTGGGCACGGGCTGTTGCGCCGTGAATGGATCAACAAGTTGAACTCGAACTTTACCGGTGTTGAAGTAAATACCAACGGGGCGATGTCCAACTATCGCGCCTTGCAGATGCAGTTGCGCAGCCGCACCAATTCGACTTTGCAGTATTTGGTTTCGTATTCGTTTGGCCGTTCGATGGACAATTCGTCGAAAGATTCCGAGCTTCTGCAGTTCGGTGATTTTGCCGCGCGCAGAGCCGATTACGGTTACTCATCGTTCGATGTCCGTCATTCCGGCCACGCGGCTCTCAGTTACGAGCCGAAGCAGTTGAAGGGGTGGGGCTTGGACACAATTGTCCGCAGCCGCACGGGCTTTCCGGTCAATGTCGTGACGGGCGTCGATCCGATGCAGCTGGGATTGACGAGTTATGTTTTGCGTCCCGATCTAGTTGCCGGGCAGCAGGTTTGGATCGATGACGCAGCCGCACCCGGGGGGCGCCGGCTCAACCGGAACGCTTTTCAGGTTCCGAACAGCCAGCGCCAGGGATCTTTGGATCGCAACGCGGTGCGTGGTTTTGGTTTCGGTCAAGTGGACTTTGCCGTCCGCAAGCAGTTCCGCCTGACGGAACGTACTTCGATGCAGTTTCGTGTCGAAGCATTCAATGCGCTCAATCGCGCGAATCTGGGCGATCCGCAGTCGGTGATGACATCGCCGCAGTTCGGACAATCCCTCAACACTTTGAATACATCCCTTGGATCCGGTGGCCCAGCCAACGGTTTGATGCCCGCATTCCAAATCGGTGGACCAAGATCGATGCAGGTGTCGTTGAGATTCCGTTTTTAAGGTCTATATCAGTAGAGGTTGCAGTTGAAGCGTTCGTTGACCCTAGTTGCGCTATTTGTCCCGCTGATCTGTGCGGCGTCATTGCCTGTATGGATTGAGCCGAATCGCGGCCAGTTCGAGCCGGGTGTGGACTTCACTGCGCGTTCCGGAAGCTGGCAGGCTGGCCTTCGCGGAGGAGCTGTAGTGCTCACCAGCGGCGATGGCGAACGTATAGCGATGCTGTTCGACGGATCCCGATCGTTGCGGGCGGCGGAGCCCGAAGGCGCGCGGTTGCCGGGTGTGAGCAGTTACTTCAGGGGCAATGACTCTTCGAAGTGGATCACAGGCGTTCCGCACTATTCGCGGATCCGCTATCGCGATGTCTATCCGGGCATCGACCTCATTTATTACGGTAGTGCCGACGGCAAGCTGGAGTATGATTTTGAACTTGCGCCTACGGCCGATGCAGGCAAGATCCGGATGCGCTTCGATGGTGCGGCACGCGTCGAGCAAACTTCCACAGGCGACCTGAAAATTATGACCGCCAGCGGACGCCACATCGTGCAGCGCGCGCCGCGAGTGTTCGAAGAGCGCCACGGTGTCCGGCGCGAAGTCACCTCTCACTATCGTCTCGACGGTGCGTTGAGCGTGCGCTTCGAGATCGCAAAGCGCGCATGGTCGGATGCCAAGCTCATTGTCGATCCGGTGCTGGAATATGCGACTTTTGCAGGCGGTGCAGCCTTTGATTCGGCCCGCGCTTTGGCTTGCGACAACAACGGCAACTGTTTCATGGCCGGTGAAGGACGTTCGCGTAACGGGCTGGTAGGCCCGATGCAATCATCTGGGAACGGCGGCCAAGAAGTGGTTGTGGTGAAGATCAATCATCAGACGAATACGCTTGGATACTACGCAGTGATTGGTGGCGATATGGACGATGTGGCCAACGCGATTGTGCTCGATTCGAGCGGTGCCGTCTACATCGCAGGAACCACGAAGTCTCTCAATTTTCCCACGCGCAATGCCGCGCAACCGAATCCTGGTGGTGCGTTTTTGAGCGATGCATTTGTCGCGAAGCTTGCGCCGGACGGCGGAACGCTGCAGTATTCAACCTATGTGGGTGGATCGGGTGCGGAAGAAGGTCGTGGGCTCGCAGTGGACAAGACTGGCGCGGCGTATCTCGTAGGATCCACCGGCTCGCGCGATAGTTTTCCGCTGACGCCGGGTGTGTTTCAGAACAACTTTCGCGGAGCACTGCTCGTGCAGAGCGCTACGGGTTTCATTACCAAGCTCAATCCAACAGGTTCGCGATGGTCGTATTCGACGCTCTTCGGCGGCAGTCGACAAGACGAGGTTCGGTCTGTGGCGGTGGATGATGCCGGGCAGGTCGTGATCATTGGATCGACCACATCGCTCGATTTTCCTCTTGCGAATGCCTGGCAGTCTCGACTGGCGAGTTCGCTTTCGGGCTTTGTGGCGCGGTTCAATGCGGACGGGTCCAAGTTATTGTTTTCCACTTACTTCGGTGGGCCTAGCGTGAATTCGTTATTCGGCGGTGTTGGTATCTCAATGGACGCGGTGCTGCTCGAGGCATCCGGCAATATTGTGATTGGCGGATCCACCAGCAGCGGCGGATTCCCTGTGGCAGACGCAAGCCAAGCCGTGTATGGCGGCGGCCGTTCCGACGGGTTCGTGGCCAGCATGACTGGTTCCGGTTCGGAACTCTCTTGGTTCAAATACTTGGGCGGTTCCGATGCGGATGGAGTTTTGGCCATGGCGCAGCATCGCGACGGCACGATCACTTGCGTGGGCTACACAGCGTCTCCGAATTTCCCGTTGCGCTTTTCGGCGCAGCAGCCGGGAGGAAAGATCGATGCTTTCGTCACTCGCTTTACTGCGTCATCGGGCGCTCTCCAATCGTCCTCGTTGCTCGGTGGCGCGGAAGAAGATCGTGCGTTGGCGGTCTCGGTGGATGCGACCGATGCGGTACTGGTCGCCGGTTGGACTGCTTCCCGAGACTTTCCATTTCCTCGTCAGGGCGGTGGAGTGCAACCGGTGTTCGGTGGTGGCGCGGGCGATATGTTTCTTGCACGTCTTGTTCCTGACTCGCCCGGCCTGACGTTTGTAATCCCACCGCTACTGACAAGTACTTCCGTTTTGTCGTTCTCAACTACGGTTGGATCATTGCGTCCGCCCGCGCCGGTGGCCATCCAGGTGGTTTCCGGCAGTTTGCAGCCGGTTGGTTTCACGGTCGAGTGGAGCGTCAATGGATTGGGCAATTGGTTGAGTGCAGGGCCGCCGCGTGCGGAAACGCCAGCTACGATCCATATTTTCGCGAACCCATCTGGGCTTGTTCCTGGAACTTACGTTGGCGTGGTGCGGCTCGTACCGCTGACGGGCGGCGTTCCTGCATTGATTAATGTCACCGCCCAGGTCTTGAATCCTCCGGCGGAAATTCTTTCGCTCTCGCCGTCGTGGGTGGAGGCCGGTTCTTCCGACTTTGAAGTAACCCTACGAGGCAAAGGCTTTGCACAGGGCGCATCGGTTCGAATGGTGGCCGAGGATGCAAGTGGGACCACGATCTTGAGTGCGGTATCGACTTCTTTGAATTCACTGACGTTCGTTGTTCCGAGGAGTCTGGTTTTTCGCGACAGCTCGTTCGAGATTCGCGCTGCGAATCCTGAAGCCGAGCTATCGAATCCCGTCTCGCTGCTCGTTGGCGGGCGCACGGCGAGGGTCCTTGCTCGTGCTGTGATTTCGGCGGCGACGGGTGTCGCAGGGCCAATCGCACCCGGCCAGATGGTATTGATTACAGGGCAGGGAATGGGTCCAGCGGAGTTTGTAAGGCCCGAGGTGAACAACAGCGTGCTGGGCAATCGTGCCGGTGGCGTTCGGGTCTTGTTCGACGGCGTGCCTGCGCCGATGCAGTTCGCGTCCGACCGGCAGATTTGTGTGATGGCTCCGTACGCGATCGCTGCTTCGACCACCGTTGAAATGACGGTCGAATACAATGGCGAGCGATCATCTCCAATGGTTTTGCAGGTGACCGCCACCCAGCCAGGAATCCTGATGCCGGATTCCTATGTTTATGGCTACGGGTCCATTGTCAACGAGACCGGAGTTGAGAATACGGCTTCGGTTCCGGCAAAGCGAAACGCAATCGTCAGTTTTGCGATCAGCGGTGCAGGCGTGTTGGCAAGTGGCGCAGACGGGCGGCTGGGGCTTGGGGCGACACCGGCCGCTCCGATCGCTCCGATCAGTGTCACCGTGGATGGGCGGGATGCCGAGTTGGTCGTGGTTTCCGAATCGCCGGGGCAGGCTTCTGGACTGGTTCTCGTGCGAGTGCGTGTTCCACAAACAGCCCGTTCCGGAGACGTGGCTTTGGCTGTGAAGTCCGGGGATGCGGTGAGTCCTTCGGTGCGGATGTTTGTTGAGTAGTGAGTTAGGACTTCTCGGATTCACGCAGCACTTCGCGGATGATCGCCTTCAGTTCTTCTCGCGATGGATTGCCGCCTTCGAAGCGCACGTTCAACTCGCGATTGGCAAGCAGCACACCACACTCGGCGAACTTTGTCCGGATGCGCTTGTTGGCCTCGCGTCCGATACCCCATTGCTTGTGCGGCAGAGTCTTGATGCGGCCGCGGATCAGCACTCCGGGTTCGACGATCCTGTCCACGCCCTGGATTTCCAGCGCCCCGAGAATCAGATTTGTGTATGCATCATCTTTGCGCATCTGCTCGATCACTTCTGTCATTGCGGCGAACGCGGTTTCGACGTTCGATTCATGCGTGACCATGAATTCGAAGACGTAGTGCGCGAATTCGCGGGACAAATTGGCGAGGGCGGTGATGGAGCCGTTGGGGAAGATGTGGAGTCCACCATTTTCAGCGCGGATGACGGTGGTTCGTAGATTGACCTCTTCCACGGTTCCCGCGACGCCATTGATGAGGGCCGTATCGTTGACGCGGATCTGGTTTTCGATGAGCAGAAAGAGTCCGGCGATGACGTCTTTGATGAGGGTCTGAGAGCCGAAGCCGACGGCTAGGCCCAAGACCCCTGCGCCGGTGAGGATGGGGCTGATGTCCACATGGATTCGCTTCAGGATGGCCAGGAACGCGGATGCCCAGATGAGCAGTGAGAGCGTTCTGCCGAGCACTGCTTCGATGGTTTTTACGTTCTTCTCGGTTTCGAGCGAAGTGGCATCGCCGCGCTTGTTCATGCGTTCGACGATGAGGTCTTTGAGTCCGCGGAAGAGCCGACGGAGGAGGAAGCTGGCAACGGCCGCGATCGCGAGGATGATGAGGATGTCCGGACCTCCATCGATGATCGCCTGAACAATGGTGGGAACCTTCGGCATGTTTATCCAGTATCTCCAAACAGGGTATAGTCAAGGGAGATGTCTTCGAGTAGCGAAACGGAAGTTTCGATATCCAAGTGGTTGCCTGCCGTGTTGCTGGCTTGGTTCATTCCAGGGTCGGGACACTTTTTGCTGAAGAAGCATGCCCGGGGCGGGCTCTTAGGCTTGGCAGTGGTTGCGATGTTTCTGTTCGGCATCATGATGCAGGGCGCGACGTTTCAGAAGGCCTATTTCGATATGGCCGAGATGAATCCGCGGCCAGATCTATTGACGCGGGTGATTACCATAGGCGGGTTTGCAGCCAACATCGCGACGGGCATTCTGTACACCATGACTGCGTGGTTTGGTTACGATCAGGCCGATGTCGCGGGGCATGTCCACGACTACGGAACCAAATTCCTGGTGGGTGCGGGGCTGTTGAATATTCTCGCAATGGTGGACGCGTTCGAGATCGCCCGGAGACAGAAAGACTAATGCCCAAGGTCAATCTGACGCACTTTGAGGCGTCGCTGTTGTTTGCGCTGTTGACTTCTATCGTTCTGGGGATCGTGTCGAAAAAGACAGATCGCGAACGGCTGATGTATGGGCTCTACTGCTTCGGATGCTTCATTGCGGCCATGTTCGCGCTCAGCTGGCTGATGTATCTCGGTCATGGCTAGCTTCAGCTAGCGGCCACGGCTAGTTGCTCGACTGGCAGCTTCCCTGACAAACACTCTTTGAGAGAACCTGCGCTGGCCCAAGGCGGCCCGGTTCGGAGACCGTTGGCTTTCGGGTGACGACCGTCTGGGTAATCTGTCCGCCAGCGCCCGTCTGAACAATGACCTGTTGCTGCTCTTTGAGCGCCATCTTTCCACCCGAGTTGACGTTGGTTCCGGAACCGTGGATCGAGTAGACATCCACCGTGGTGGTGGCCGCTCCATTCACGCCGGGCACTGTTTTGGCCACGGCCTGTTCGGTGAGCAAACCTTCGACATACTGCGCGCGATTCTCGATGACTTGACCGTCGGGATTTGTCTGCTTTTCGACGGTATCTTTCGTTCCTTCGTAGTAGTTGCCGCTGGCATCGCGATACAGCTTTGAAACCGTCTGTAACTGTTGCGTCCTACTCTGCTGGATCGTCGTCGAACTGACCTTTTCGGTAGGTGTAAGCATGCCGTCCAATCCAAGCCGTTCGACCGTTGTGTCTGTGGTGGTGACAGCGCCTTGAGTCACGGTATGACTGACGGTTCTTTCGGCTGGCTGCATGTTGCCGTTTATGTCTCCGCGGAAGACCATTGTGTTGACGATCACGGTATTGCCGGACTTCTTCTCTTCGATCACCATCTTTTCCGGCGGCCCTGGATTCCCATCCTGGTCGTGGCGCACGACAAGACGTTCGACCACCCGTCCGTTCGCGTCCTCTCGTAGCACTTTCTCTGTCACTGTCTCGCGGGGAACGAGCGACCCGTTGGCGTTTGGCGCGTACTCCGTCTTCGCGGTGGATGTCTTGGTTTTGGACGCCGCCACGGTGTAGCCGCTGTTGGAGAATCCGCCATTGAGGTCGGGGCTCTGGGATCCCGTGACCGATTGCTGAGGCTGGGCGAACGCGCAGAACGATAGTACGAGGATAGACAAGTACCGCATGTTCCCAGACTAGGCCGATTGCCGGATCTTCGCAATCGGGCAAACACCTTACGGGACTGCTATGATCCAAAAACGTCAGCTTATGGAACTACGCATCGAAAATCTCTCGAAGACCTATCCCAACGGGGTTCGCGCTTTGGATAGTGTGAGCCTTACGATTCCTCGCGGTATGTTTGGCCTGCTGGGTCCGAATGGGGCGGGCAAATCCACCCTCATGCGGACGCTGGCGACCTTGCAGGAAGCCGATTCAGGCACTGCGCATCTGGGTGAGATCGATGTGTTGCAGCAGAAGGAAGAGATTCGCAAACGACTGGGATATCTGCCGCAGGATTTCGGAGTCTACCCGCGCATTTCGGCGGTGGACATGCTCGATCATCTGGCGATGCTCAAGGGCATTACCAAGGGAAGCGAGCGCAAAGAGCTAGTGGGTGCGATGTTGAAGCGCTGCAATTTGTGGGATGTCCGCAAAAAGGCGCTCACAAGTTATTCGGGAGGCATGCGCCAGCGGTTTGGCATCGCGCAGGCGCTGATTGGAAATCCGCAGTTGCTGATCGTGGACGAGCCGACCGCGGGGCTGGATCCTGGCGAGCGGAACCGGTTTTATAATCTCCTGGCTGAGGTTGGCGAAAACATCGTGGTCATTCTGTCGACCCATATCGTGGAAGACGTGATGGAACTCTGCACCAGGATGGCGATCATCAACAAGGGTACGGTTCGCTATGAGGGTGCCCCCGACGCGGCGGTTGCGGAGTTGGAAGGCAAGATATGGCAGCGGTCCATTCTGAAGTCCGAGGAAGAGGCTTACAACGCGCGGTTCAAGGTGATTTCGAACAAACTGGTGGCGGGTCGGCCGCGGATCCATGTGCTGTCCGATGAGCGTCCTGAAGAGGGTTTTCTGCCCGCGCAGGCCGGGCTCGAAGATGTCTTCTTCTGGAAGATCGACGGAGGCCGGTAACGATGCTACTGCATATTATCCGCTTTGAATTGAAGTTCTGGTTTCGCGGATTCATGGTTTGGATCTTTCTGCTGATCATCGGCCTCATGGTTGGCGGTGCGTTGAGTTCCGATAGCATCCGTATCGGTAGTGTGCTCGAGAATACGTTTAAGAACGCGCCGCACGTGATCCTGGTGTACTACTCGATCATGGCCGTGCTCACGATGCTGATGACGACGGCGTTTGTGAATTCCGCAGCGGCGCGCGACTTTGCCTACAACACGAATCAGATTCTGTTTTCCACGCCGCTGCGAAAGTTCGACTTTCTCGTTGGGCGGTATCTCGGCGCTTTGATCGTATCGGTGGTGCCGATGCTGGGCATCTCACTGGCGGCGCTCATTGTGAAGTACATGCCGTGGGTGGAGGCCGAGAAGTGGGGTCCTGTGAATTGGCAGGCCCACCTGATGGCGATTGTGATCTTTGCGATTCCCAACACGATGTTTATCTCGGCCGTGACCTTCGCGATCGCTACGCTCACGCGCAGCACAACCGCCTCGTTCTTAGGGATGCTGTTCTTGCTGGTCGGGCTGGCGGTTTCCGATACGCTGCTTTCCGATCTCTCGAATGAGCGGATCGCAGTGCTGCTCGATCCATTCGGAGCCAACGCCTACAGTCAAATCACGAAGTATTGGACCGTTGCCGACAAGAACACGCAAGTAGTGGGGTTCGTCGGCGACCTGTTGCTGAACCGCCTCATCTGGATCGGCGTTGGACTTGCGATCTTCGCTTTCGCCTACTCGCGATTCAGTTTCGCTGAGCGGGCCGTCAAAGCCAAGAAGGCGGCGAAGACGGTGGAAGCCGATACGGAAGTGGTTCCGCTGAGCCAGTTGCGTTGGAGCGGCGCGGCACCGAGCCGGTTGGCGCAGTTTGTCAGTTCGGTGAAGACCGAGTTCTGGGGTTTGGTGAAGACGACGTCGTTCATTGTGATTGTGGCCGCGGCGCTGTTGAATATGATTCCGTCGCTGATCTTTAGCGCGCAGGAAGGATACGGCAACGGTACGTATCCGGTGACGTATCAGGTGCTGCAGGTTGTCTTTGGAAGCCTCTATCTTTTTCTGGTCGCGATCATCACCTACTTCGCCGGAGCGCTGGTTTGGAAGGAACGCGATGCGCACATGGACGAAATCCACGATGCGATGCCTTATCCCGACTGGATCTCCTATCTGTCGAAACTGCTGGCGCTGCTTGGTGCGATCGCTGTGATTTTGCTGGTTGCCATGCTGACGGGCATTGCCGTGCAGACTTGGGAAGGGTATACGCGCTATCAGATCGGACTCTATGTTTCCGAGCTCTTTCTGATCGACGGATCGCAATTGTTTCTGTTCGCGCTGCTCGCGTTTCTGTTCCACGTTTTGTCTCCGAACAAGTACATCGGCTACTTCGCGTTTGTGGTGTTTCTGATCGCGAACCTCTTCGTGTGGCGCGCTCTCAATGTCGGGTCACGCATGTTGATGTTCTCTTCGCGACCCAGCGTTGTCTATTCCGATCTCTATGGGCGTGCGCCGTTCTGGGAAAGCTGGATCTGGTTCACGCTGTACTGGATGCTGTTTGGCGGTATACTCGCGGTGGCATCGATTCTGCTGTGGCGTCGAGGTAAAGAGGCGACTTGGGCGGAACG
>CAZCPL010000213.1:0-9943 GCA_964500255.1 uncultured Solibacteraceae bacterium
GCCGCGAAGGCATCCACGTATTGAAACGTGCAAAAGACGGTAAGTGGACGCGCGCAAAGATCGGTGAAGGCTCGCCCGGCGAAATCAAGATGGGTCGCCTTTCGCTCAAGCAGCGGGCGCTGGCGACGATTGAACCTTGGCATGGAAACTCCGTGGTTATCTATCGCGAAAACGCCAAAGGCCTTTGGACACGCGAGCCGATCGACGATCAACTCACCGGCGGCCATGCTTTGGGCTGGGCCGATTTCGACGGCGATGGCGTCGACGATGTGGTCGCAGGCTGGCGCGACAAATCCTATGGACTGGCCGTGTACACGCTCCTCAATGGCAAGTGGACCAAGCAGCCGATCGAGACGGGCGCGATGGCGGCCGAGGACCTCGTGGTGGGCGATCTGAATGGTGACGGCAAGCCCGATATCGTGGCTGTCGGACGCGCATCCTCAAACGTGAAGATCTACTGGAATGAAACGAATCGGAATTGATATGGACGAGGTGATCGCGGATACGCTGGGCGAACTGCTCGGGCGTTACAACCGCGATTTTGGGACCTCCTATGAGAAGTCGGAACTGGTGGGACGGCGCTTCTGGGAGACCGTGCCGGTCGAACACAAGCCGCGAATCATCGAATACTTTGTGGATGGCGAAATCTTCGCCGATCTGCCGGTGTTCGAGAATTCTCCAGAAGTGATCGAGCAATTGCAGACTCGTTATGAGGTATTCATCACCACGGCGGCGATGGAAGTGCCGAGTTCGTTCAACGCGAAGTTCCGCTGGCTGAAACGGCATTTTCCCTTCATCCCGGCGAGCCATATTGTGTTCTGCGGCGATAAGAGCGTGTTGGCGGTCGACTATCTGATCGACGACAACGTCCGGCATTTTGAGCGGCTGCAGGGCGAGGGGATTGTGTTCACGGCTCCGCACAATACGCATGAGACGCGTTGGCGGCGGGTGAGCGATTGGGCAGAGGTCCGAGGGATGTTCTTGGGGGTAGACTGAGCATGAAGCATCCGAGAGTCTATCGTCGCTTCAACCAACAGTTCCTGCTTTGAAGGTTCAGGACATACCTAGCTGGAAGGATTGGGTGCCATGTGCGAATGTGTTTGCCAGGAATGACGGCAGGCCAATTTGCTTAAAGCCTGCAATTCCCTGCAATTCGAGACACAAGCGCAGCCAATTCCCCCGAAAATCCACTCTTCATCAATCCTTGCGATGAGGATCCCGAGGATCTCATCGAGTGGCGGAGTCAGTTCCCTGTTCCCAAACCTGGCCCCAACGAATACAAGGCGAAAGCGACACTCCAGGCTTTTCGATTGCACCGGCGAGGCTTGCCAGAGACGCGACGTCAGACGCTCAGCGATCTCGAGGACGATATCGCCGCTCTTGAAGTTACGCTGGCGCGAGGTACAAAGACATGCTTCCACTGTTTGCTGCGAAGCTCATGAAGTTCCAACGCGACGATCGTCCATTTGCAGGCATGATTCGGTTTCACCTTCGTCAACGACCGGACATTTTGAAACGAGTGGGACTTCCCATTCAGAAGTAGCTACTCAACCGACGGCTGGATATCCACCGGAATCCCCGTCAGCCTCGCCAGCGCGGACTTCAGCTCATCGCTCAACACAGCGTACTTCTCAATCAATTTCTGCGCACCCGCATAGTCACCATTGGCTTCAATCGTCAAAATCTCACGCGCCAGCGCAGCCACAGCCGTCTTCATTTTTGCCGCGTCCACTCCAAACTTGCCCGATCCAGAGTCAAACAGAAACGCCCCGCGTTCCACGAGATAGTTGAACTGAATCGCCATCCCGCGGCCGTGCGCCTCTTGAATCCCAAACCGCAAAGAACGGAACGCCGACGCCAAAAATGTCTTGTAGACCGAAGACTCCGAGTTGGGCAGCAACCCATGATCGAAGAAATATTGCAGCACAAACAGCCCGCAGATATCGGCCTTCGCCTCTTCGATCGCGCCATACAGATCTTTCAACGAAGTCCGAACATTGTCATGCGGACCGATCCCATGCGACAACTCATGCGCCAGGATATGCGTGAAAAACCACTCGAAGCTGATGTCCTTTCGATCGCCTTCCGCCAGCAACTCGGCGGCAATTGGAACCAGCACTGAGCGGAACTTCGCTTCCTGCACGTTCTTCATCATCACCTGCTTCGTACCCTTGGCCTTGACGATTCGCTCGTCGTTCGGCAAGTTGTATGCCGCGGTCATCACGCCGTGCGCGCCGTCGCCATTGGCGGAAAGCAGATTCACAACCGTAATCGGCACCGTCGAGCCCAGTTTAGGATTTTTGAAGCGATCCTCCATCGGCAGGTTGTTCTCGATCTCCTGCAGACGATCGGCAAAAAACTTCAGCTTCGCGGATTCCTGCTCATCGCGAATGCTGATGTACGCCTGAAAAGACGCCTTGTATCCGAACAGCTCATCTGTATAGGTCTCATACGGACCGATCGTCACATCCACCGGCGAATCCAGTTCCATCCAGGCGACGTCGCTCGCATAATAGTTGTCATCGAGAAAGGCTTTGGCGCGCAGTTCGCAGAATTTTTTCAACGACGCGTTGGATGTCGCGGCCGCGGCATCGCGCAACAACTTGGCGGCCTTGCCGAGTTCGGCCTTGTACTCCACACGATACGGAACCGCCTTCAGTTTCTTCGTGCGGTCGCCGCGCCGCACCACGGTGAAGAAGTCCATTGGCTTTTCGGACCAAGCTTCGAACTCCTCGCGCGTCATGTCTTCTGGATAGAAGTTCGCGCCGAGTGGCTTGCGATCGGGAACCCCGGGCACGAACGCACGATGCTCATCCAGATCCGACCACGGGCCCTTGTTCAGCCAATAGTATGCAAAGCGGGCGCGTCCTAACTTGGTTCGATCGCTGCGCAGCGATTCGCGCAATGCGGGGTTGCCCTTCCAGACCTGCTTCAGGTAAATGTCGTCCATCACCTTCGCGGCGGAAAGCAGTTTTCTCAGCGCCTCTGCGTCGCCGGTGTCGAGCTTCGACGTGTCGACCGTGAGCTTGACCGGAGCAAAGCGGGCGGACATCCGCGCGAGTTCTAAATCATCCGGAAATACGTTGGCAGCCATAAGTATGAGGGAAAGGAAGAGGCGTCGATGCAACATGACGTTGTAAGTTCAAGTATATGGCCCGTACGTTGCAGGTGAAAGATCTGATCATCGCCGCTGGAGGCATTGTGCTGCAGAATGGACGCGTCCTACTCGTCCACCGGCCGCGCTATGACGACTGGAGCCTGCCCAAAGGCAAGCTCGACGACGGCGAGTCGCCGCTGGAGACTGCGATGCGCGAGGTGCGCGAAGAGACGGGCTTCGAAGTGGAACCGGGCGAGTTCGCGGGCTCGTGTGGATACATGGTGAAGGATCGACCGAAAACCGTCTTGTATTGGGTGATGACGCCGCGCAAGCAGTTCGAAATCCAGGATCGGGAGGAGGTTAGTGAGGTGGTGTGGCTTCCAGTGGCGGAAGCAATGGAACGGTTGACCTATAAACTCGAGCAGGAAATTCTTGAGAAAGCAGCGGCAAACAGCCGTTCCTGATTGACGATCCCGTCAACGTCAACGATGTTTCGAATGCGCCCGTGGCCGACAATCGTTCCCTGGCGGATTTCATGTGCGTGCACTACGATCATATCGGTCAGCTTGTCGACGGGAAAGGCAAACTCATAGTCGTCGTGGGATTTCACAACGATCAGGCTCTCTTGGCGCGAACTCCCTCGGGCCTTGAGCCTTAACTCCGTGCGTAAATCGAAGATCGGGATCATCCGTCCGCGCGACTGCACCGCGCCCAAAACACCGAGCGAATCCGCAGCCCAGGGCACAATCGGCTGCATTGGCATCATCTCGCGAATGCGTTCGGCAGGCATGGCGAAATACTTGCCCGAGATTTGAAATGTGATGTAACGGCCAGGGGGACCGATGTTCATTGTTTCCATCTCATGACGCTTATCGACAAGCTCGAAAGTTTCATGAGTGGCGCTCGTGATAGCATGTATCAACGTGGCTCACCCGTTCTCTCTCTCCAACAAAACAGCTTTAATCGTCGGCGCCAGCAGAGGCATCGGTTTGTCGATCGCCAACCAACTCGCACAAGCGGGTGCTCGCGTCATCCTGGCGGCGCGTTCGATGGACAAACTCGAAAAAATCGCCGAAGGGTTCCGTGCGCAAGGTTATTCCGCCGTCGCCGTCCACATCGATTTGATGGACCCAAACTCGATCAAAGCCTGTGTCGATTCCCTTTCGAACGTTGACATTCTGGTCAACGTGTCGGGAACCAACGTCCGCAAGGCTTTTGCCGACTTCACGCCGGAAGAATACAACCGGATTCTGCAGACCAATCTGCATGGCATTGTGACCTTGACCCAACTCGTGGGTAAGAAGATGATCACCCGCGGCGTCGGTGGCAAGATCATCAATATCGGCAGTCTTATGAGCTTGCTCGGCCTGCCGTACCTGACGATTTACGCCATCACCAAGAGCGCTTTGGCGGGCCTCACGCGCACCTTGGCCGCCGAGTGGGGACGATACAACATCCAGGTAAATTGCATTGCGCCGGGCTTCATTCTCACCGATCTGAACCGCTCGATGTGGCAGGAACCAGTGATGCACGACTGGCTCACCGGCGCTCAGGCAAATCCGAAGATGGGCACCGCCGAAGATGTTGCGCCGCTCGCGGTGTTTCTTGCTTCGCACGGCGCGGACTATGTCACCGGACAGGTGATCGCCGTCGACGGCGGATATTCGACCACTGCCAAGTGGCCTTACGAACCGCCGCCTGATTCCTAGTAAAAGTCATCTGGGTGCCGCTCGGCGAGACTGCCCGGTTTCGCGGCAACCTGCGGATACTTTGCAACCGCATACACTTTCCCCAAACGGTCGCTCTTTCCATATCGAAGAGGCGACCGTTTTATTTCTGCCTGCCCGATGACTCCCGCGGTTCCATCGAAGCCAGCGTTCATCGGATCGATCCCTTCGACCTGCGTTCCAGCGCAAGCCACTTCAGGTGCTCCAGCGCCTTGAGTACATCACCGCGACCCACAGCACCTTCTCGTTAGCCCGGAAATCGGAAGGATCGAAAGTTTGCAATGGAGAAAGGAACCAAGATGCGTCCGAACGCGGCTCTACTGGCGGAGCATCGCAATTGCTGGTTCGTCCACCGCTCCCTTGAAGGATGTGCGACGATAACAGTTTCGTACCCATGAAAGTTTCGACCAAAGCGCCTTGCCGCGTCGACCTCGCCGGCGGCACCCTCGACATCTGGCCTCTCTACCTCTTTCACGCCAACGCCGTGACCGTGAATTTCGCAGTGGACCGCTACACGTCCTGCGTGATTGAGACCCGTGCGGATTCCCAGATCCACATCCAATCACTGGACCTCAAAAGCGTCGACAACTACGCCTCGCTAGAGACCCTGCGTTCTGCCAAGAAGCATAAACTCGGGCTGGTGGCGGAAGTGTTGAAGTTCTTCACGCCTACTACGGGGCTGACGATCACGACCGATTCCGAAGCCCCTGCGGGTGCCGGTATTTCGGGATCGTCGGCATTGTTGATCGCGACGACCAGCGCTTTCAATAAACTGCTGGGCACGGGTCATAAGATCGAGACGATTCGCGAGATTTCACAGAACATCGAAGCGCGGATTATTAAAGTTCCGACGGGTTGCCAGGATTATTACCCGGCGATGTACGGCGGTGTGAGCGCCATCGAAATGACTCCTGCGGGGATTTTGCGCAAGGCGATTCCGGTCGATCCGCATGAACTCAACTCGCGGGTTGTGCTGGCCTATACCGGCGTGCCGCGCAACTCGGGCGTCAACAATTGGGAAGTCACCAAGGCGCACATCGACGGCGACAAGATCGTCCACAAGAATTTCGAGAAAATCGCCGCAGTTTCCAATGGAATGCGTAGTGCTCTTGAAAAAGGCGACTGGAAAGAAGTCTCGAAGCTGCTGCGTGCGGAATGGGATCATCGCCGCACCAACGCCCCGGGGATTTCCACCGAGATCATTGAGCGCTTGATCGCGGTGACGCGCAAGGCTGGCTCTACCGCTGCGAAAGTATGCGGCGCGGGCGGCGGGGGATGCGTGTTGTTCCTGGTGGAACCGGATTCGAAACAGCGGGTTTCCGACCTAATCGCGGCCGAGGGCGCAACGGTTCTGCCGGTGAAGGTCGCAGAAAAAGGCGTACAGGTGAGGGTCGGCTAGGCGGGAGCCACCAGGGACCATGGAACGCAAGTGAATCAAGCGGGAATACAAGCGGTTGTCCTGCGGGCTGGCCTGTTTATTCTATTTGTCCTGCTTGGACTCACATTCTTTCCTTGGGCATTGGTGGGCCTTTTCGGCTACTTCGGCGGTGCCGCGCTTTCGACTTTTGTCACCGGGCTGGTGGCGAATTTGTTGTCGTTAACCATTTACGAAAATCTGCCTTTAGTGGACGCGGGGCTACGTTGGAATCAATCCGGTGCTCGCAACTTGTTGCTGGGAATCGGAATGGGCTTGGCAGCGGCACTGATCGTGATTGCGGGGCTGCTGGTGACGGGTTCCGCCCGGATGGTTTCCGCTGGATCGTTCAGTATAGGCAGTTTTCTGTTCGTTACTGTGTTGCTGGCCGCAGGCGCGGCGGGCGAAGAGTTGATGTTCCGCGGATACGCGTTTCAATACCTTGCACCGCGCGTTGGCGAGTGGGCGACGGTGTTGCCGGTGGGCGTGATCTTTGGTTTGGCGCACGCGGGTAATAAAAACGCGACACTGATTTCCCTGTTTAATACCATTGCATGGGGCATTCTGTTGGGCTATGCGTTTCTGAGAAGCCACGATCTATGGCTTCCGATGGGCATCCACTTCGCGTGGAACTGGACGTTGTCGATGCTCGGGGCGAACCTGTCGGGATTTTCGATGCAGGGTGTCACTGGGTTGGCGTTGAAGCCGGATATGAATGCTCCGTTGAGTGGGGGCGAGTATGGTCCGGAGGGTAGCATCCTGGCGACGGTCGCGATGTTCGGTGTCGCATGGTTGATCCAGAAGGGTCCGATAGTCGTGCGGGAATGTGCGTTGCTGGATCGTGGCGTGGCGGAGAAAGAGGCTGCGGACATGGCACGCATTACGGCGGAGTTCGAGAGGCGCAAGCGCGAGGGTTAGGCTTCCACAACCCCGGCATTTGTCTTCCATGGTCGTCGCCGGTCGCCACGCAGATTGCCTTGTTTCGAGCCTGTCCCGTCTCTCGGATATTCCTAAGGAATCGCTTGAGTCGCAGTGCCCTCAAAGCGCGTGGTTAGCGGTTCGGCGGCCACGTTTCCCGATCTACGCGAACTGGCCTGAATACAAGAAATAGAAAAGCGCCCTGTCTGGCTTTAACCACCGCGCAAGGCGCTTGTATTCCAGCTACTTCTGCGAGGGGATACCCAGCAGTTCGATCTCGAAGATCAACGTCGCGCCACCGGGAATCGTGGGCGGGCTGCCACGGTCGCCATAGGCGAGATCCGAAGGACACACCAGCCGTGCTTTTCCGCCAACCTTCATCTTCTGAACACCTTCCGTCCAGCACTTCACCACTTGATTGAGTGGGAACTCGGCCGGTTCGTTGCGCTTGTACGAGCTGTCGAACTCCGTGCCGTCCACCAGCGTGCCCCGATAGTGCACCTTGACGGTATCCGTGTCCTTCGGCGAAGCACCCGCGCCAGGGGTGAGGTCGCGGAAGACCAGGCCGGTCGCGGTGCGTTCTGCGCCGGGTTCCGCGGCACACTTATCCAAGAACCCCTTCGCCAAAGCTTTTTCGCGTTCGGTCAGACGGCCCATCCGGGATTGGGCGAGGCCTTGAATCTTAGGTCCCCACTCATCGAGCGCAATCGCCGGTTTGTTGCTGGCTGCATCCGAGAGGGCTTGTTTGCACAGTTCCATTTCCTCGGGGCTCAGATCGAATTGTTTGAGAGACTTGGCGATACTAAGTCCCAGGGCGTAGATTGTCTTTTCGTCGTCGGTTTTCAATTGGGCCTTTCCAGGGGCAGCAACTGGCTTGGATCCGCCAGCGGGTTTCGCGAGCGCTGGCTTGGCGGCAGTTGCGGCTTTGACGGCGGCAAGGGGCGGTTTCGCTGCGGCGATAGCGGGCTTCGCCCCAGTGGCCAGGGGCTTGGCTGCGGAAACAGCAGCAGCAGCCGGTTTTGCCGGAACTGCGGGCTTGGGGGCTGTCGCAGGCTGTTGGGCGAGCATCAGACAGGCCGGAGAAAGTGCCAGCAAGAGTATTTTGCGCATCTCTCTCTTACGGTACCAACTCTTGACCGAACGGCGTGAATCGAGATAGGAACTCATCGAAGGTTCCCTCTCCGGCAGCCCAGCCGTCCGCGAAACTTCCCGCACACTTTGACCGGCTTCTAAGCCCTCAATGGACATACTCAACAAGCGCATTCCTTCGGCCGAGGGCGAACGGCAATTTATTCCGGGAAATCGCCAACCGAAAGGATCCCGGCATGAGTCCTCGCAATGACCAGTCGGTATTCAGCTTGAGCACTGTCGTGGCCGCGCCAGTGGGGCGTTTCGTCACCGCATCGAGGGCCACCGTGTCAATGCTGACGTTGGACTTTGACGTGAAGTAAATCCGATTGCCAGCGGGAGAAAAACTGGCGAGGTACAAGTTCACCTGAGGTGCGTCGAGGAATTTGAGGATGGGGGACGATGCGCCGGATTCGACATTGACCAAGCTCACAAACCGGGAAGACAGGATCACGGACGGAATCAGCGCATACCTGCCACTGGGGCTGAAACTCCACGCCTCCGCGACCACCTGCAGATCGGTTCCCTCATTCAGCCCTGGCAAGGCTTTTCTCACCCATCGATTCTGCTGTTTGTAAGAGACAGATTTTCCCGGCGATTGCCCACAGACCGAACCGATTCCGCCGCCGTTGGTTCTATGCCACACGGAATGCAGCGACGTCCGCATACCGCCCGGATGCCTCAGGCGCGGTCGCCTTTCGGATCACGTTTGGCAAAGCTACATTCCCCAACAACTCGCGGTAAACGACACCCAAAGAATAGATGTCAGTCCTCTCGTCGACAGCCTTGCCCGCCGCCAGTTCCGGGCTTGCGTAGATTGGAGCGACCAATCGCGCCGTTCCAAAGTCCACCACTCGCGCGCGGCCCTGCGCATCCACGAGAATGTTCGACGGTTTGAGGTCTCGGTGGATCACACCCTGGCTGTGCGCGTACTCGACAGCCTCGAGCAGTTCGCGAAAAAGCAGCTCGCGGGTCTGCGGCTTTGCTTCATGCTTTTTGCAGTACGTGTCGATGGACTCGCCATCCACACATTCCATCACCAGATACGGTGAGCCATCTTCGCCGACGCCACCGTCGAACAGTCGCACGATGCCGGGATGTTCGAGGTACGCCAGAATCTGTCGTTCTCTTCGAAAGTGTTCCCGAGCCGCGGGACTGAGTGCCCATCCACTCATCACCTTTACCGCCACGGTGCGGTCAAATTCTCCGTCGACGCGAATGGCTTCGTAGACAGCTCCCATTCCTCCCCGTCCGATCAAGCGGGTGGCTTGGTAGGGTCCGAAAACAGGTGCAGCAGCGACGAGACTTCAACTAGAAGCGATGGGTCGTCCTCGCACGCCGATGCAAGGAAACGCTCGCGAGTTTCCTTGTCGGGGATCTCGATCGCTTGGTCGAAGAGCGACTCCAGCAACCGGAAGCGGATGAGTTCAGGCTTGCCCATTTCGATAATTCCGCTTAGTTTAACGTCTTTTGTCCGAGCAGACGGAAGGGCATGCCAGAAAGCTAGGAAACCGAAGCAAAAGTGTGTCAAATTTTTTCACTATCGCGAAGTCGCTGGCGCAACCAGACCAGCGAAAAGCGTATGCTGCGATCCACACTGGACTTCGAGACGGCGAGCATTTCCGCCACTTCCTCCGCCGTAAACCCAAAGAACTAGCG
>CAZCPL010000214.1:0-3078 GCA_964500255.1 uncultured Solibacteraceae bacterium
GCAGTCAAAGTTGTGAACATGAGCTTCGGCGGGGATACGGAATCGGACGACGATCTGACCACGCGCCTTGTCGATTATTATGCGGATACGTTCGGCATCACCTTTACGATTGCCGCGGGCAATGAGGGGCCAGGGGCTTTCACGGTTGGTTCGCCCGCGATTTCCTACAACGCGATCACAGTCGCCAACATGAATACCCGCGGCACGGCGGACAAACGCGACGACACGATCGCGACCAGTTCGAGCCGTGGCCCCACGGTGGGACAACGAAACAAGCCCGATCTTGCCGCCCCTGGTTCGAATATTGCCGCCGCGAATCTAAAGTCCGATGGACTCGTTGCCCTTACCGGCACTTCGATGGCCGCGCCGCATGTGGCCGGAGCCGCCGTGCTGCTGCGCGATAGCGGCGTCAAGGATTCCCTGTCTTTGAAGGCTCTGATGATCAATTCGACCGATGTGCAAGCCGGGTGGCTGGCGACGACAGGATGGGGATTCATCAATCTCAGCTCAGCGAACGCTCAGCGCGACTTCGTGGTTCGCGACAGTTTGGCGGCCGGTGCCAAGCGTTACTACCGCGGATCCGCCGGCAGCCTTCGGGCAACGCTGGTTTGGAACCGGCGTTTCGCGGCGAATCCGTTGGACAATCCTCGCGCCGCTGCCCTGCTCAACAATCTGGATTTGATTGTCTACAATCGGCGTGACAATTCCGTGCTGGCCCGCTCTGCGAGTCCCCGAAACAATGTCGAGGTGGCTCTTTCGGCGAATGGGGCGGACTACGTGGTGAAGGTCGAATCGAACGAAGCGCGGTTTCCCGGCGCACAAGGGGATGAGCCGTTTGCGTTGGCGCTGAGCGCGGGGGGCTTCTCTGAAGCCCAGGGTCCGGACCCGCAGGTGCAATGTGCGGCACCCGCCAATGTGCCGTCCGGTGCCACGTTCACACTCAGTTGCACGGCGAGCAATAGAGGGGATCTCGACTTGTTCCGGTTGGCGGCCACGCCACAGCTTCCGGCGGGCTACACGGGCGGAACCCAGCAGACCTTTGCTGCTTTGGCACCCGGGCAATCTCAGACTCTGACTTGGAGCATTCGTGCGGGAACAGCCTCGGGCACTGTGCGCGTCACGGCGTCAGGTTCTGCATTTGAAGAGGCGTATCCGGTGACGTCGAACAGCCTGAGTATTGGCGTCGCTTCGGGCGGAGGCGGCGTTTCGTTGGCTTTGAGTCAAGCCTCCTTGGCGCTCTCGCAGCAGACGGGCGCGGCGCTGGCGGCGGGACAAACGGTAAACATCACTTCGTCTAACGGAACTCCCGCGGTCTCTGCTTTAGCATCGACAACGAGCGGTGGCGCATGGCTAACGGCGACTCTGTCCTCGGGCGCAGCCCCGTCAGTGCTGACAATCCGGCCCGCCGCGGCCGCGGCCTCTCTGGCGACGGGATCCTATAACGGGACTGTAACGGTGTCGTCCGCCGGTGCGGTCAACAGTCCGCTGGTGATTGCGGTGCGCCTCGATGTGACACCGCAAGCGTCGTCTGGCCTGTCTATCGTTTCGGCCCGACTGGCCCGAACGGTGGAACTGATCAATGGATGTCCCGTGCCGACGGCGGTGACGCAGTTCAATAGCTCCGATTCGACCGCGTTCTTCTGGTTCATCGCTCGCGGTGTCAGAACGGGGGATTCGCCAGTGATTGAGTGGATTCGTTCCGACAATAGCGTCTATCAGCGATCCAGTCTGTGGAACCCCACATCGGACGGCAACTTCTGTTACGCGCCCTCGCTGGATATTGGCCGGATTCCCGTCGAGCAGCGCGCCGGACAGTGGAGGGCGCGCTTGTTGTGGAACGGCCAGCAGATGGCCAATATGACGTTCAGCATCGTCTCGCCTCCCGGTGTGGAAGTCGCGGTCTTGACCGGAACCGATCAGGATCCTGGCAACTGCGACCTGCCGGAGCGCTTGACTTACCGCACGACGGACCAGCTGGTGAAGGCCTGTTTTGTGCTCAATCGGGTTTCGGAGGGAGATCGCTTCTCCGTGCGTTATATTCGGCCCGACGGGACCCAGCATGGCCGTTTCGATCCCCAACCCGTAGGTGCCGGACTGCCCCGGATCTATCTTTGGACTTTCTATCGCATCGGTGGCTTTCCGGTCGCGGGATTTACGGGCGATTGGAAGGTGGAGCTTCTGTGGAATGGCATTCCAATCCGGACGATGACGTTCCGGCTGAATCCGCCAGTTACGGTGGAAACGGCGCGGGTTACAAATACCGATCCGAAGTCCTTGGGCTGCGCGGATCCGGGTGGATCGCGATATTTCCTGCCTCGGGATCCGACGGCCACGATGTGGTTCAGTGTGGCCGACGCCCTCGCCGGAGACACTCTCTATGCGGAATTCATCGCACCCGATGGAAGTGTCTACGATCGTGCGGATTGGGATCCCATTGAGTCGGACGGCAGTTGGTGCATGTGGACCTGGATCGACATCAAGGAATCGGCTCCCGCCCGCATGTTCGGAAACTGGAAGGTGAGAGTCACCTGGAATGGAGCGCAGGTGATCAACCAGACGTTCCAGATTCTGCCGGTGGATATAACCGGATTCATGGTGACGCGTGCCACGGTTGCCAATTCGCTCTGCTCCACGCCGGTTGCAAATTCCAGCTTTCTGACTACAGATACGCAAGCGCGGCTATGGTTCACAATCGATCTCGCCAATGCGGGAGATCTGCCGGTAGTGGAATGGCTGAATCCAAGTGGCGTTGTGACGGCTCGCGCCACCTTCAATGCACTGACCGATGGCGGATCCTGGTGTCTAGCGTCAACTTTGTCGATCGCAGGCCAGAACCGGCCTGTCGGCGATTGGGTGGTCCGTGCGCTCTGGAACGGAACGGAAGTTGGACGGACAGGGCTGCGAATCGATCGTCCGGCGGGGAGCCAGCCATCGTCCTTGTTGAGTCATGCGAATGCCGATGGCGAAACGTCATCTGTTGTTGGGACGGAATCCGGCGAGGCAACAATGCGAGATGTTCGTGCCGTGAATTCTCAGGTGGCATCCGAACGTACGATTGAGGTACGAACGGAAGGGCGT
>CAZCPL010000214.1:3088-9911 GCA_964500255.1 uncultured Solibacteraceae bacterium
GGGGAGACGAGGCGGTTCGTCCGAATGCCCGACTCTGGCGGCACGCCGTCAGGTTCTGGATTCGGACAGCCGTTCAATCGACGATAAACAACTTGGCTCCTGTTTGAGTTGATGATCGATGCGGTTCCGCGTTGTCGGCGACCTGGTAGCTCATTCCGGGCCGGAGTGTGAAGCGGCGTCCGCCGGCGAGTTCGGTTTCGAGTTGGCCTTCGAGGCAAAGGAGAATATGGCCCTTGGAACACCAGTGGTCGGCGAGGTAGCCAGCCGTGTACTCGACCATCCGGATTCGGATCGCGCCGAAGTGTCTTGTCCGCCAAAGAGCGAGTCCGGATTCGCCTGGGTGCCCGGTAGCGGGAATGGCGGACCAATCCGTCGTCCCAAAGGGTATTTGGTTCAGTTGCACGTTCCAATTATGCTGACACATCGCCAATGCAACTTTACAACACCCCAACTCTGTTGCTATTCTGTCAAAAGCGTTCACTTCGAACGTGAAACCCCAGTGGGAGATTTGGCCCGCCCTCAAAAGCGAAGTCAGTCGTCTGCACCACGGAGGATGAATGGCCAGGAAACCAGGTAAAAAATACCAGGCGGCCGCGAAGCAGGTTGAGTCGCGTCCGTATAGCCTCGAAGAGGCTATCCCTCTCTGTCAGAAAATCAAATACACCAAGTTTGACGAAACGGTGGAAGTCCACATGCGTCTTGGAGTCGACCCCAAGCACGCTGACCAAATGGTACGTGGAACCATCGTTCTGCCAAACGGCCTCGGCAAATCTGTAAAGGTCCTTGTGATTGCGTCTGGCGATAAGCAGCGCGAAGCACTAGAAGCCGGTGCGGATATTGTCGGCGGCGAGGAAATTGTCACCAAGATCATGACCGAAGGCTGGATCGATTACGATGCCGTGATCGCCACCCCGGACATGATGCGCTCCGTCGGCAAACTCGGCAAGGTTCTCGGACCTCGCGGTTTGATGCCGAATCCGAAGACCGGCACGGTCACCACCGATGTCGCCAACGCAGTCCGCGAGAGCAAGGCCGGTAAGGTCGAGTTCCGAGTGGACAAGACGGGCGTAATCCACGCTCCGTTGGGCAAGGTCAGCTTCGAAACCGGAAAGCTACTCGAAAATGCGCAAGCTCTGCTTGGCGCTGTGGTTCGGGCCAAGCCCGCCGCGGCCAAGGGCAAGTATGTGCAAAGTGTGACGGTGTGCTCCACCATGGGCCCCGGCATTCACCTCGATCCCGCTCCGTTCAATTCGAAGCAGGCGTAACCAGAAAGAGGAAGAGGACAAGCGGAAATGAAAAACCGTGAAGAAAAGCAGGCCGACCTCGACGCTCTGAAGAAAGAGTTCGAGAAGGCCAAGAACGTCTTCCTGACTGGTTATGAAAAACTGACCGTCAGCCAGGACTTCGCACTGCGCAAAACCATCCGAAGCGCGGGTGGTAGCTACAAAGTGATCAAGAATACCATCGCCGAAAAGGCGGCCCAGGGAACCGGAGCTAGCGAGCTGGTGAAGAACCTGAAGGGCATGACCTCGATGGCGTGGACCGAAGGCGACCCAGTGGCACTTGCCAAAGTGCTCACGAAGTACGCTAAGGACCATCCAACCTTCACTTTCAAGGCCGGTTTGGTGGAAGGCCGTGTGATCGACGTGAAGTCGATCAACGATCTGGCCACGATGCCGAGCAAGGAAGAGATCTTCGCCAAGCTGCTGTACGTGATTCAAGCACCGGCACAGCGCCTGGTCACCTCAATCAATGGTGTTGGCCGCAATCTTGCGGTTGTCATCGATCAGGGTGTCAAAGAAAACAAGTTCAATAGCTAAGAGCGTCAGCTCATAGCGGTAAACCAACGATTTACTGAATCAGGAGTTAAGGAAAATGGCGGATATTAACGCAATTGCGGAACAGATCCAGGGGCTGACACTGCTCGAAGCTTCTCAGCTGGTGAAGATCCTGGAAGAGAAATTGGGCGTGTCGGCGGCCGCGGCAATGTCCGTAGCCGGTCCGGCGGCGGCTGCCGCTGCCCCGGTTGTCGAAGAGAAGACGGAATTCACCGTTGTTCTCACCGGCGTGGGCGCGAACAAGATCAATGTGATCAAGGTTGTTCGCGAAGTGACCAGCCTCGGACTCAAGGAAGCCAAAGACCTCGTCGATGGTGCCCCCAAGCCGATCAAGGAAGGCGTTTCGAAGGACGAAGCGGCCGCGATCCAGAAGAAGTTCGTGGACGCCGGCGCGACCGTCGAAGTCAAGTAACCATCGCGCGTTTCGAACGCGTTCAACAAAAAGGCGGGATCCCCATGGGGCTCCCGCTTTTTTTGCCGTGCTCGCTTGTGTCGATATCACTCAGGCGGTCAGTTCACGCGGCGGGCGCTGGACTCCACGTTGATCGCGTCTGGGATCACGGTAACCGAGCGAAACTCTTTTCCACCTTCCACGATCACGCCCTTGCTAACGATCTGAACGCCGGGAGCAGGAGAAACCGTAATCGTTGAGGAACAATCCGCGTTGACGGCATAGACTCCTCTGCCGGACCGGTCCAAGCCAGCACCCGATGTCGTGCCCTTTACGTTTTCGATCTGCGTGAAGCCCTCCTTCCCATCGAAAACCTGGACGATGGAACCCCGAACCTGTTCGAGTTGCCCGACGAATCCAGGCATACCGACGGGAACCGAGGGCGCGGGCCGTGAGCCGCTGATGATCACGCCATAGGCGCCCTTCAACGTCTCATTTGTGCAAGGCTTCGGCTCTTCTGTTGTTTGCGCGTGAACTGCTACCGCGAGGATCAACATCCCGGCAAAGCTGACAACATTCGTGTGGTTCATTACTACTCTCTCCTTACAATCTTCTGGGAAAGTCTTCCATCCCGGTGCCCATTGGGACTCGAGCGCTGACGGGAAGCGATTTCTGGTCGAGGTTCCGGAACAACAAATGTCTCCTGCTTTCACCGTCGTCCTCAATTGGCTGGATGAGCATAAGAAGTAACCGCCATTGGCACAAACCCTCGGAGGTCAACGTTGCGAAGGGTCGGCGAATCGCTCGGCGGATAGAAAGATCTCTAAAAGATTGCCGCTCGAAGGATCGTCCATGCGAGCGACTCTCACCTCCTGGCCAATGGGGACCAGCGCCGCAACTGACGCTTGCCGCGAATTGATCGTGGGCAGAAAGCCATATGGCGTCTGGATCGGCGGCTGTTCGCGGGCGGCATAGCTACTCTCGAAGGCACAATCGACGCGCACAAGGGTCTCCCGATCGTCGGCAGTGCATTCAACGATTGTTCCCAACGCGACTGTATGCATTTCCTTGGCATCGCCCTTGGAACCGGTGTAGACAGGAATGCGGCGCGAGGCATCGATCTTGCCGCGCACCCGGCTTTGAACAACGAGTTCGTAGATTTGAGTGTTCTCCGTTGCGCCCTTGGCTTCGGCCCGGGACTCTTTCATCCGCATTGTCAAACGATAGGAGGCAGGTTTCTCTTGTGCCCAAAGTACATGCCGTTGAGCAGAGGACTGCGATAGCCAGTGGTCTCATTTGTTTCATGCCAGGACTGACGGACTTCGCCAGCCAGGCGTGCAAGAGAACTACGACGTGTGATCCAACTGGATCTTCCAATCCCTCTTGATCTTCACCAGGATCAAAGTAAAATAGCCGCCAACATTGCCGCCCGCCTGTTGCGAACGTTCCACCTTCCAGCGTCCGATCACCTGGGCATTGTTCTTGCCCACCTTCTTGATCTCCAAGTCGGAGAACGTCGTCTTGCCCATCGTCTCCTTGTTGGGATAGCGCTTCATGTAACGGTCGAGCACTTGCGCTCTGCCACGACGCACTTCCGTTCCCACGAAGGCGCAATCTTCGGTGTAGGAAGAGACGAATGCCTTGAGGTCTCCACGGTTCCAATCGCCGACTTGGGTATCGAGAGTCTTGCGGATATCGTCGATGTCATCGGCCGCCGCAGTGAAGGCGAACGAAAAAAATAGTAGAGCGGGAATCAACACTTTTCGAATCATGGTCGTCGTTTCGATATTATGACAGGTATGGTCCGTCTTGCCTTGCTGGCAAACCGATTGGGAGATTTGGAATCCTCGCTGTCCAGCGTGATCAAGGGCAAGGCGGAAGCAATCCGCTTGTCGTTGATCTGTTTGCTCGCGCGCGGGCATCTGTTGATTGAAGATGTTCCCGGTGTCGGCAAAACCACGCTGGCGCACGCACTGGCGCGATCCACGCATACACAATTCCAACGAATCCAGTTCACCGCCGACATGCTGCCCGGCGATGTCCTCGGCGTCACCATCTACAACTCGCTGACGCAGGATTTCGAATTCAAACCCGGTCCTGTATTCACGCACTTCCTGCTTGCCGATGAAATCAATCGCGCGACGCCCAAGACGCAATCCTCATTGCTCGAAGCGATGAACGAACAACAAGTGACAATCGATGGCACGTCCCATCCGCTACGCAGGCCATTCATGGTGATCGCCACGCAGAACCCTGTGGAACATCACGGAACGTATCCGCTGCCTGAATCGCAATTGGACCGGTTCCTCATGCGCATCCGCATGGGATATCCGGATGCCGCGGCGGAGCGTGCCATCTTGCGTTCCACCGGCCGCGGTGGCGTTGAAGCAGTTCAGCCGGTTTTGTCGGAGGACGAAGTTCTCGAACTACAGGACTCGGTGACGGACGTTGCCGTCGACGATGCGCTGGTCGACTATGTTTTGGCGATTGTTGAGAAGACTCGCACACACGAGGCGTTGTCGCTCGGCGTGAGTCCTCGTGGCTCGCAGGCGCTCTATCGCGCGGCGCAATCTTCCGCAGTGCTCGATGGCCGAGACTATGTGATCCCGGACGACGTGAAGCGATTGGTGTTGCCGGTCTTCTCGCATCGATTGATGATGAATTCGCGATCGTCGTTGTTTCGCGGTCCGGATGCCGCCGATCGCATTCTGCAGGATATCCTGATGCAGGTTGGAGTTCCGTTGTGAGGATCTGTTCCGAATGAAACGGGTATGTTGCGGCGACAAGATTCCTGCTGAAAGGCAGATTTCACGGGAGAAGAGTTGCACCCGTGGGAAGACCTTAACCGCATATTCTGCATCTGGAAAGGCTGCGCTGCGCCGCGCCGCAGGAGGTAGGATTGGTGGGCCCTGTAGGATTTGAACCTACAACCAATGGATTATGAGTCCACTGCACTAACCGTTGTGCTAAGGGCCCGTCACTGGGTTCTCTCCAGTTTAACCGAAGCCGCGATACACTAACGCAGTATGCCCCTTCAGCCAGGCGACCGTCTTGGACCCTATGAGATCATTTCGCTCCTCGGAGCGGGAGGCATGGGCGAAGTCTATCGAGCCCATGATCCGAGACTGCAACGCCAAGTTGCGGTCAAGGTGTTGAGTGCCGAAACCGCGAACGATCCGGCGATTCGGCAGCGCTTTGAAGTGGAAGCTCGCGCGGCCAGCCATATCAGCCATCCCAACATCGTGGCGGTCTACGATTTCGGCAATCAGGATGGCCTTCTCTACATCGTTTGGGAACTGGTGGAAGGCAAACCTTTGCTGGCTGAGCCGCTGCCGCTGCGCAAGGCTTTGGATATTGCCGCTCAGGTAGCGGACGGCATTGCTGCTGCCCATAGTGCAGGCATCGTCCATCGCGACTTGAAGCCAGACAATATTTTGGTGACTTCCGACGGACGCGCGAAAGTGCTTGATTTCGGGTTGGCAAAGCGCACCGGCGGCTTGGGTGGCTCTGGCAATAGCGACTTGCATGCGACACAGACCCGCCCGGGCATGATGATGGGAACGATCGGGTACATGTCGCCGGAGCAAGTGAAGGGGCAGGAGGTCGACCACCGAACCGATATCTTCAGTTTCGGACTCGTGCTCTATGAAATGCTGTCGGGTAAGAAAGCTTTTTCAGGCGATACGGCGATTGCGGCCCTGCATGCGATTGTGAGCAGCGATCCGCCGGAGTTGCCAGAAGCGATTCCGATGTCGGTACGTCAGATCGTGAACCACTGCATCGAGAAACAGGCGGATGCGCGGTTTCAGTCCACACGCGATCTTTGTTTCGCGTTGCGGGCGGTCGCTGGGACATCCACCCGCAGCGGCATCGCGGTCAGTTCCATTTTTGAGTTGCCGAAGCGCAAGTGGTATCAGAATTCGATGACTTGGGTGGCTGCGCTATTGGGATTGGGTGCCGTCGGTGCATTCTTCGCTGGAAAGACTCTGAATGGCGGCGGCGGCGAATCCCATGACTTGCGGTTCCACCAGTTGACCTTTCAACGCGGCTTTGTGTCGGGTGCCAGATTCGCTCCCGATGGCCATACGGTGGCCTACAGCGCGTCGTGGGCGGGTGAACCGATGTCAGTCTACACCACTCGCATAGAAACCCCGGATTCGCAAAAGAACGGCATTGTGAAAGCCCACGTGTTTTCCGTTTCGAAAGGCGGGGAAGTTGCCGTAGGCCTCGATGCCGACTTTGGAGCGCATGGCCAAGTGGGAACGTTGGCTCGGATGCCGCTGGTTGGTGGCGCTCCGCGGGAACTGGCCAGGAATGTCTCAGCGGCCGACTGGGATCCGAAGGGCGAGAATCTGGCCGTGGTGTCCGTTGCGGGGAACGTTCGTCGGCTGGAGTATCCCCAGGGCAAGGCGATTTACGAAACGGCGGGCTGGATTCGCAGTCTGCGGTTTTCTCCGCAGGGCGACAAGCTCGCGTTTGTGGAAAGTCCGATCGCCGGCGAGAGCCGGGGTTCGATTGTTCTGCTGGAATTGGCTGGTGGCAAGAAGACGACGCTGGTTTCCACGCGCGAGGCGGTGGACGGGTTGGTGTGGGC
>CAZCPL010000215.1:0-9675 GCA_964500255.1 uncultured Solibacteraceae bacterium
GCGGAGCATCCCACTTCGACTGGTGGAACCCGCGGCCAACGATCCACTGGCCGGGACGCGCCTCTTTCGCAGCCGCGCCAACAATCGCCACGATGTCGCCCCAGTTCTTGGAGTTGCGCAGATTCAGCGATCGCTTGAACGCTCCGATGCCGGTGAAGTGGCCATGACCCTCGATCAAACCGGGGATCGCAGTCGCCCCCTTGAGATCGATGACCTCAGTCTTCGGACCCTTGTGTCTGCGCATCGCGGCCGAAGTTCCAGCGGCAAGAATACGGCCATCGCGCACGGCGATCGCCTGGGCTGTGGGAGTGGCTTTGTCAACGGTGATCACTTTGCCGTTCTCGAGAACAAGGTCCGCGATTTGGGCTTGCAGAGGAAGGAGAAGAACTACAGGAAGGAGGAAAAGCAGACGCCGCATGCCTGATTGTACTTGAGCGGCAGTTTGAAAATTGGAACGAACGAGGCCCAGGGGGGGATTGTGTAGGATCCCGTCCGTTCCGTAAGTTTTTTACAACAGGGAGAGGTAGGCCGCGGAACCGCTACCAGACGTTGGACGCCTGGAGCGCCTTAGGTTCTCGCGGAGGGGTTGTCAGGTGATTTGAGAGCAGTGAGGTTAACCGTTGCAGGTCCTCTTGCATCCGCAGAACGCGATCATTCAATTCCTCCACTTTCGATTGAACGCTCGCGGACTGTTGGACGACGGCAGGTGGCTCGGAGTTCAGATGCCGTAACATGGCGGTGCGCGCAAAGTCGCTGAGATTGCGGGCTCCGTGGTGGGGATGAAGGGCCTTCAGAATCTCATATTCCTGCCCGGAAAGGCGGAAACTGATCATCCGGCTCTTCGTATTACCAGTAATTGCGTTGTTTGGCGTAGCCAACTCGAACCTCCTGAGAATCGCGGCTCTAGTCCGTCTTGTTCTCGAAATGGCTTGTTCAAAACAACCCTGGTTCGGCGACTAGGGTCACGCTGGGAAGCGCGACAGGGTTTGGATCCTCAACGGGTTTTTCCAGGCTTTCGAGCCTGTTCATTCGAACTTGATCCATTCTCGGCTGAAATGTCTTACGACACAATACCAACTGATGCGGTGTACCAGAGTCCTCCTACTTTTGCGGGTACTTCGCCCGAATGTCCAGATCAGGCGAGTCCTTCGGCGCCAAGAGGTTGGTTCAGTGGCGAAATGGCTTGATTGAGATCAACACCGTGACCTCGATTGGCCCAGGTTATACTTCGATTTTGATTCGCAGACTGTATGTCCATAACTTCCGCTGCCTGGAGAACTTCGAGTTGTCTATGGAGAAACGGTCTTCTGTACTGCTGATCGGCCGCAATGGGTCTGGAAAATCCACCGTGCGCATGGCGCTTGAGTTGCTCCAGGGAATTGCCAGGGGTGCCAACAGAGTCGGGGACCTCCTGGGCGCTCGGGACTTGGCATGGGGTAGAACGCAGGCCCCAGTGCGCTTCGAGATCGAGGCCGACATTTCCGGCGTGAATTACGTTTACAAGATCGCTTTCGAATTGTCGCCGGAATTCAAAGAGTTTCGAGTCTTTGAGGAGAGTTTGGCAGCGGGAGGACAGTATCTCTTCACGAGGACACTCGGAGATTTATCGCTGGTTCCAACGATGGCGGCATTCCGACTAGACTGGCACCTGGCTGCTTTGCCAATT
Source organism: uncultured Solibacteraceae bacterium (assembly GCA_964500255.1). Lineage (GTDB taxonomy): Bacteria > Acidobacteriota > Terriglobia > Bryobacterales > Bryobacteraceae > F-183. The sequence continues at coordinate 1,667 of CAZCPL010000215.1, forward strand.
GTCCAGGAACGCTCTGACCGAGACCCCCTTTTCATCTTCAAGCGCTGGCTTGCGCGAATGATCATCCTAAGTCCGATTCCGGATCTCATCGACGGAGGGTCGTACACCGAAACTCTCGAACCCGATTCGAAAGGAGTCCTTTTCGGGGCTTGGTTTGCCGGCTTGATCGCACACTCGCCGGCAGATTACTTGGCGATCGACCGATACCTGAGAGAAGTGATGCCCGATTTTGTGGCCGTTGAGAATCCGATCTCTGGAAAGGACTATCGAAAAATGGAAATCCTGTTTGAAGGTCACGCGGGAGGGAGTTTCAGGCTGCCCTTTGAGACCCTGTCGATGGGCGAGAAGTGCTTCTTAATTTGTGCAGTGGTTCTCGCCGGTATCAAAGCCTACGGGCCAGTCGTTTGTTTTTGGGACGAACCAGATAGCCATCTCGCACTTTCGGAGGTCGGCCACTTTGTCATGAAGCTCAGGTCGGCTTTTAAGGACAACGGTCAATTCATCGCGACTTCGCACACCGAAGAAGCTATCCGCAAATTCTCTGAAGCGAATACGTTCGTACTGGACCGGGCCAGCCACCGGGCACCGACCACAGTCACACTGCTAGAGAAACTGGAAGGACGCAACGACGTGATCGGAGCCTTGATTCGAGGAGACCTCACGCAATGGTCAATCGCCAACAGCCACATGTGAGGATCTTGCCAGAAAACAGGGCAAATGCAGAAATTGCCACGGAATTCTTAGTGGAATGTGGGAGTCCTCGGCAAATGCAGATTCTGCCGGAGGCGGGAGGCCGAGACAAGGTGATCGCAGCGTTCGGCTCGGAGTATACCCGCGTCATGAAGCGCGACTCTCAGGGACTGATGATTCTTCTCATCGACCTGGATGACAACGAGGACTTCCAACGATACAGCCATCAGGTGCCAGAAGACCCTGCGGAGAGGGTCTTTGTTGTCGGTGCCAAGCCCGATCCAGAGGGGCTGCGAGCCAAAACACAACTTAAGTTTGCGCAACTCGGCGAGCGGTTGGCGAGAGAATGCGAATCCGACAAGTGCGTACTTTGGGAACACGAGTCACTGCAGCACAACCTTGCTGAACTCAAACGATTGCGTGAGCACATTCGGCCCATCTTGTTCCCGCCCGACTAAACAGCAGCCAAGGCTTGATCCAGATCCGCAATGATATCCGTCACGGACTCAATCCCAACGGAGATACGCACAAGATTGTCCTTGATCCCCATCCGTTCGCGCTGCTTCGGAGGCAGATCCCGATGCGACGCGATCAACGGATACAGAACCAGCGAATGTACATCGCCCAAAGACGTCCCACGCACCACCATCTTCAGGGCATCCATGAACCGGAAGACATCGTGCTTGGTTGCGGCACCCTTGATCTCGAAGCTCACGATCGCGCCGGTCTGGTTCGCAGGAAACAAACGCTCAATCGCAGCCGCATCCGGATGTGCCGGATCCCCTGTAAAGAAGACGCGATCCACGCGAGGATGGACGGCCAGCGCAGCAGCAACGGCATTGGCGTTCGCGCACTGCCGTTCCATACGAAGAGGGAAAGTCTTCATCCCACGCATCGTCAAATACGCTTCCACAGGACCCATCACCGGACCCACAATCCTCGAATACGCCCGCAACGGCTCTAGATGCTCCGCATCGGCCACAATCAGCCCGCCCAGCACGTCACCATGGCCGGCAAGGTACTTAGTGGCGGAATGTACCGACAGGTGCGCACCGAGTTCGAGAGGCCGGATCAAAAAGGGCGAAGAGAACGTATTATCCACCACCAGCGCCGCTCCTGCCGCACGCGCCAACACCGCGATCTTGTCGATCTCGCCCACGCGCAGAATCGGATTCGAAACCGTCTCCATCAGCACGCAGCCGGGCTTCACGTCCGCAATCGCCTTCTCGACAGCCGCCAAATCGGTGATGTTCACAAACCGGATCTCGTATCCCATGGGATCGAAGATCTTCAACAGCATGTTGATCGTCGCACCATAGAGATCGCTGGCAGCAAGAATCGTCCGCTTGCGATCGAGCATGGCGACAATCAGGGCCGTCTGCAGGGCACACATGCCGGATGCGCACGCCAACGCCCCGGCACCGTTTTCGAGTGCCGTGATCTGCTCTTCGACCGCATTGCTGGTGGGATTTTCGTAGCGGGCATAAGATGGCCCATGTTCCTCGTGGCCAAAGATCTTGTCAATGGTCTCGATCGACTCGTACGAATAGCTGGAAGCCAAATAGATCGGCGTCGTCGACGGTATGTGTGTTCCGGGCTTCTTGCGGTCGCCCGCGTGCACTGCTTTCGAGAAAATATCCATTTACTTACGCTTCCAGCGAACACCGTCTATTTGCGTTTCCATCGGACTCCGTCCTTGGTGTCTTCAATCACGATTCCCTGCTCCAGCAACTGTGCCCGGATCTCATCGGCGAGTTTGAAGTTCTTCGCCTTTTTCGCGGCATTGCGTTCAGCGACCTTCGCATCGACGTCAGCATCAGACAAAGCGTCTTCTGCAACGGTCGGCTTCAAGACATCGAACACCTGATCGAACTTCGCAAACAGGCTCAGAGCCTCTACTGCGTTATCGGCCAAAAATTCGCCGGAATCCATAGCGCTGTTCGTATCGCGAACGTACTCGAAGATCGCGCCCAGTGCCTCCGCCGTGTTGAGATCGTCGTCGAGACTCGCCTCACAAGCGGCCAGAGCATCCGCCGTGCGCTTGGAAATCTGTTCATTGGCACCGGCAGCGAACTTGTCGGTTTCAAGCCGCAGCTTGTAGTTGCGCAATCGGTCGATGGACGCCTGCGCGCCCGTCAAACCTTCCATTGTGAAGTTCAGCTTCTTGCGATACGGAACGGCCGCCAGCACATAGCGCAACGCTTCCGGCGAATGGCCCATGCCCACCAGATCACGCAGCGTGAAGAAGTTGTTTAGAGACTTCGACATCTTCTGCATGTCGATGTTCAGGTGTTCGGAATGCAACCAGTAGTTGGCGAACTTCTTGCCAGTAACGCCTTCACTCTGCGCGATCTCGTTCTCGTGATGCGGAAACACCAGATCGATACCGCCGGCGTGGATGTCGAGCGTCTCGCCCAAGTACTTCATCGCCATCGCGGAGCATTCGATGTGCCAACCCGGGCGGCCATCGCCGATCGCCGTATCCCAGGCGAATTCGCCCGGTTTCTTGGCTTTCCACAAAACGAAATCCTGGGCGGATTCCTTGTCGTACTCATCCGCTTCCACCCGCGTTCCAGCTTTCATGCCAGAGAAATCGGAATGCGACAATTTGCCGTATTCAGGAAATTGGTTGATACGATAGTAGGTCGACCCCTCGCTCTCGTACGTGAAGCCTTTGGCCGTCAACGTCTGGATCGCTTCCACCATCTCGTTGATATGCTCGGTTGCCTTGACCATGCGCTCGGGCCGCTGCATACGCATCTTGCCCGTGTCCTCAAGAAAGCCCTGCGTATACACTTCCGTGTATTCCTGCAGTGTTTTGCCTTCTTTGGTGGCATTGCGGATGATCTTGTCGTCGACGTCGGTGATGTTCATCACGTGGTTCATCCGATAGCCGCGATACTGCAGCCAGCGCCGCAGGATGTCCTGAAAAGTGAACGTTCGCAGGTTGCCGATGTGGACGAAGTTGTAGACGGTGGGTCCGCATGTGTACATCCGGACCTCGTTGCCATGAAGAGGTCTAAATTCTTCGACACTTTGGGTAAGGGTGTTATAGAAGCGGATGCCCATATTGTTGAGGTTTTAACTAGTTTAGCTTACGGTGCTCTTTGAGGATGCAGGAGTCGCGCACGACGAAGATTCCAGCGGCTTCCGCACGCTGCGATGCCTCTTCGTGAATCACGCCTTCCTGCAACCAGACGCACTTGGCACCGATGCGGATCGCGGATTCAACCACTTCGGGAACCGCGTCCGACTGGCGAAACACATCGACGATATCCACTGGCTCGGTGATGTCTTCGAGACGAGCATACACAGTCTCTCCGAGAATCTCCGATCCCGCATGGCCGGGATTCACCGGGATGATCCGGTAGCCCTGATCCTGCATATACTGCGAGACCCCATAGCTCGGTCGGATGCGCTTGGGCGACATGCCGACCACGGCGATGGTTTTAGCTGTCTTGAATAAATCCGCTATCGTCATCCTCGTCGTCCTTGGCACTCGTCTCTTCCAGCTTCAACATCTTGCGAAAGCGTGCGATCTCTTTGGGTTCCAGATGCCGGAACTTGCCCGGCTTCACGTCCAACGGCAGAAACGCGATGCGAACGCGCTTCAGCTTTTCCACCAACAGCCCGAAGTTGCGAAACATGAGTCGAATCTGATTCTGGCGGCCTTCCACCAACTGCACTTCGTACCAGGAATTTGTAGCCTTCTTGATCACCTTCAAGATGCAAGGTGCGGTAGGCTTGCCAAAGAGCGGCACACCGCTGCGGAACTTCTCTTCCTGTTCGAGAGTCAGCGATCCGTTGACTTTCACGATGTAGGTCTTATTGACCTTGGTGTTGGGCGCGGAGATGCGATTGGCGAAATCACCATCGTTCGTCAGCAGGATCAGGCCCTCGGAATGATAGTCGAGACGGCCAACCGGATAGACGCGTTCCTTGAGTCCGCGCACGAGGTCCATCACCGTGCGACGCCCTTCCGGATCGGAAACCGTGGTCACATATTCATCCGGCTTGTTCAAGGCGATGTACACCAGCGATTGCGGGGCGTGCAGCAGCTTGTTGTCGACCTTGATGTGATCGCGCAAAAAATCGGCTTTCGTGCCGAGTTCGGTGATGACTTTGCCGTTGACGCGAACACGTCCTTCGACAATGAGTTGTTCCGCTTTGCGGCGGCTGGTGACTCCCGCTTGCGAGAGGATCTTCTGTAAACGCTCTTCAGCCATTTTGGGATTCCGCATTCTCGGAATCTGTTTTCTCAGTTTCCGGTGGGGGCACGGGTTCAGCCGCGACCGCCTCGGGCGGATCAATCGCCGCATCGGCTTCCGTGGCCGCCAGTGGACCTTCATCTGCAAGGATCTCGGAGTCATCGGCCAATGCCAGACGTCCAAGTTCCTCAAATTCTTTCAGGGTCGGAAGTTCCGCCAGGTCGCGAAGGCCGAACTGAACCAAAAATTCTTTGGTGGTCTTGTACAGAATCGGCTTACCGACGATGTTCTTGCGTCCTGCCGTGGCAATCAGCTTGCGGTCGAGCAGCGTCTTCAGCACGCTGGCACCGGCCACACCACGAATTTCCATGATTTCGGGGGCTGTGATGGGCTGCTTGTACGCAATCACGGCAAGCGTCTCAAGCGCCGCAAGCGAGAGCTTGAGTGGAGGTTTGAGATTTTTGACAAACGTCCGGATCGCTTCGTGATGCTCCGGCTTGGTCGCCATCTTGAATCCACCGGCGACCTCGCGCACCGTCACACCGTGCTCGGGCTTCGAGTATTCCGCCAGCAATTCATCCAAAATCGGCTTGACGATCTCCATCGGCTGCTGCACCGCGTGTGCGATCTGCTGTGCCGAGAGGGGCTCGTCGGTGATGTAAATGACGCCTTCGATCACCGCCTTGAGATTGATCCGTTGCGTCTCATCCGCCGCAGCCGGAGGCGCGTTGGTTTCGCCGGTGGAAAGCACTTCCTCGGCAGTCATGGCCGCTTCGACTGGGGCATCGGCCTCAACCTCGGCGATCACTTCCACTACCGGTTCCAGCGCAGCAGCAGACTGCGCTTCCGGAGTGTGTTCCGGTTGCGACTCGCTGGACTCGATTGGTTCCTGTTCCTGCATGAAACTCCTAAAACGCCTCAAGGCCGCAGGTATTGCGGCCACCCCAAAGCGTGAAAAACCCTAGTTGTAATCCTGATCGACACCAGCGAGAGAGGCCTTGGTGGCGAAGGCTTCGTCAAATCCGTCGGCCACTTTGATGCCAATGTCGCTGAACATTTCCGCCTGCGTCAGCATAATGGCCTGTGCCTTCACCAATTCGAGAAGCGCTAGAAACAGGCAGATCATCGCTCTGCGGCTTGGCTGACTCTCGAACATCTTGGTCGCAGACTGTACGCTTTCTCTATCCGACCGGAACAGGCCGCCAATGAACTGGATCATTTCGGGGACGGTCACGTCATCTTTGCCGATCTCGTAAACCGGTTTCGACTTCACCCGGTCGAGTACATTCTGGAATACCTTCACCAGATCGAACAGGGAAACAGACAAGCCCGGCTGCGTATCCTCGTGGGACTCGAACTGCTGCATCTGCGGATTCGACCAAGTGGCTTCCTCGATCACGCGCTTCTGCTGCAGCATTTCCGCCGCTTGCTTGAACCGTTCATGCTCGACGAGGCGGTCAACCAGTTCCCGGCGCGGATCCTCGGAGGAACTCTCCTTTTCCAACTCCGGATCCTTTGGCAGCAGCATCTTTGACTTGATCAGAATCAACGTCGCCGCCATGTACACAAACTCCGAACTCAGCTCCACATTGAGTTCCGCAGCGGTCTTCATGTACTCCAAATACTGTTGGGTGATGGTCGCGATAGGGATGTCGTAAATGTTGATCTCCTGCTTCCGGATGAGATCCAAAAGCAGGTCCAACGGGCCATCGTAGGCCCCGACCTGTACTCTGAGCGGAGAAACCAGCACTTCTATCAGGATACCAGCACCCAGCCGGAGGGGCGACATTCACTCGAATGAAATTTTCGCGGCTTTATGAGGACTGGCGAGGGATCCACTTGACCTCAGCAGACGCAATCAGAGGGACCGTGCCTGTTCATGATCTCTCGGGTGACTGGGACGAATCCCCGCCAGCCACACACCGTTCGGTGTTCGCTCTTCCAGCCCCCTAGTTCCCAAATTCTGGAAAGGTGAGGGAAACTCGCGCGTCTCAGCCGGGACCTACGCCGAGATGCAATTGAGATTCAAAAGATTGTGGAAAGTTGTTTGCGGTGGCGTAAGCGGAGTTTCTATCGGGTCAGCCGGCGATCCCAGGAGCCGTCGAGCAGGGGAGACATCGCATTCCCAGGACCGCCAGCTGACCGTTTGCTCTGCACGCAGAGGTTACTAACTCGCGTCTGAATCTCAGCTTTACTTGCGCAACTCTTTTTTCCAGACACACTTTACTAATGCAACTAAACCACCACAATCGGTAGCGCCCGAACATTTTCGTATCTGATTGATTCCACAAGGAGAGATGACCAAATGCTCAGATCGCCGCAAAATCGTGACTGTCTCACCGGTGCGAAGTGCCTGGAATTGAGACATCAACGCGAAAGAAATCGATCGATCCCGGTGCGGCAATCGGCTGTCAAACGGGCAATTCCATTTCCATGAACCCCCATTTCAATCGCTGTATCGAAGGACACACCATCCATGTGATATAGCAGATTCTTGCAAAGAGAGAGAGCCGACATCGACTTCTGAGCCAGTGTCGCTGCGCACTGCTCCACTCCTGCATGGAACTTCTCGTCAGGAAAAACCCGATTCACCAACCCTGCGGCAGCGGCATCCTTGGCAGTGATCGACTGCCCCATCGTGATCCACTCGAAAGCCTGTTTCTCAGAAACGTTCCGCCGCAGAATCGCCATAACCATCGCAGGAACGAAGCCGATATTCACCTCTGGATATCCAAACGTGGCCGACTCCGCCGCCAACACAAGATCGCACGCGCTCGCCAATCCACATCCTCCCGCCAGCGCCCGCCCGTGAACCGCAGCGACAATCGGCCGGGGATGCGCTCGCATGGCGCGAAACAGATCCGCCATACGGCGTGCGTCATCCATGTTTTCCAGAGGGCCTGCATCCCGAATCTGCCGCAACGCCGCCAAATCCGCTCCCGAACAGAAATCTTTGCCTGCACCCGCAATAACGATGACCCTCGAATCTCTCGCCGCAATCAGGGAATGTCCAAGCTCTTCAATCAAGAGTCCGTCAATGGCATTCCGCTTTTCAGGACGGTTGAGGGTGATCAGCAGAACCCCTTCCACAGAACCGGCAGCGACCAGGAT
>CAZCPL010000216.1:0-9669 GCA_964500255.1 uncultured Solibacteraceae bacterium
AGTAACTCGCCATACAACGAGTCTATCAAAAAACAAATCACTATGGATACGTTTTTCTGAAACGCCATACTAGCTATGGTAACAATATGTTTTATCTGGGAGCCTCTCTTTGCAGCATGGATGACAGAGGCGTGGCGCGCCTGACTTGGTGCTCTCTGGGAACCTGCCGGTTATGTTGACGCTTGGGCCTCGAACAGTTTTCCTTGCCTCGAAACCTCGGTTGGGAGATGCAAGGAGAACCCCGTGATGTCCATGTTTTGGAATATGGACCCTGGTTTGTTTTCAGTGACATCACCGCGTAAGGCGATCTTGGGGGTAATTGGTTAGCGGGTTCGTTTCCTCGGTTTGGCGTCCGACAGAGTTCGCCAGGCAGCGGATGGGATCCTTCAGGGCCAAGATGACGGCATCGGTCGTTTTTCCAGTGTTCTGCTTTGTTTAGCAACAGGTTGTAGGGCAGCGACAGCCGAGCGCGACCTGTTGTATTTACTTACTTCGGCAGAGAGGCCGAATCCGTAGGGAAATTCGCCCTCGGGTGCGGTGCATTTGCAAACGACCAGAATCAATGCGGTTCAAAGCACTGAAAACAAGAGACGTGGCCGTGCGAGCGAAACGGGCGGTCGCGACATGCCTGTCCCAGGAGCCCGGTAACCAACTACATCTGGGGAATCGAAAATACTGGCAAATCATGGTTCAGTTTCGAGTGATGGGAAGGGTCGATTCCACGTGCCCTCAAGGGATTTCCGTTTGTAGGGAAGTGGCAGCAAATGGCAGTTCACTCAATCCCACGGATGTATTCAACCGCCCCGCGACGGTCCACAAGACGTTCCTCGACATCTCGTTGGCTACGTTGAGTCAGAATGCAGGAGAGGCAGCCGTATTCACAGAGCCCGTGATGCTGCTCGGAAACGAAGAGCCTTAGTAGAGTCATCTGCAGCAAGCTTGAAGCCTTGGTCACCAGTTCCGTCATGTGACCACACCCGCCCGCCGAACTCTCGTAAAGGATCACGCAGTTGTTCTCGGCAAAAACTCCAAGTTCCCTTGGATCGAGGTCGAGGAGTGCGGAGGCCGCGAGAACACAGGCATGACCAAACGCACTTGCTATCCCAGCCGATGCTCCCGCCAGTTCAATCCGGAGCAAGTCAGTATTCTGGCGCGCCGCGAGATGGACATTGCGCAAGGGAGCCGACGCATCCTTGGCGGCAATGCACTTTCCGGTCAACTGATCCAGTGGGGTATGACCGGCGAACTCGGCGGGTAGGTTGACCATGCCTTTCTGCGAAGCCTTGGTCTCGCTCGTTGCGTATCCACACTGCGAGCAGACAACGAATCCATGCCCGCGCTCGCCCGCGTTATCAACCAACACCTCACCGTCCTCGCAGAGGTATGCGCGAATATCGCTTGCTCCGCCAAAAGAAGGAATTGTCTCGGCAGCCTTCGTGACAAAGGCTGTTGTTCCGACCGAGACGGAGCCAATCCGCTCGGCCTTTCCCCGCCACGCGGGTGGATCCCAAGCAGCTGTCGAGAAACCATATCTTACGAAGAGAAGCGAATTCACCCGGCCGGATAACTGCTTTCCACATTCCGCATGGGTACACATCGACGGCTGCCCCGGCTCGAACCGGTAACTCGAGTGGCCGGCTGCGCAGGACCATTTCTTTGCAATCGGGCCGAAGGCTTTATCCTCCTTCAAATAGGATCGGACCAACCCGTGAGACTCGTAGTAGCGCCCGCCCGCAAGGATGACACTGCCAGGCACGTATTCCCCCAGCGCGAGGATACCTGATCGCTCGAGTCGAACCGGCTCGTCATCGTATCGCTGAAACTGCTTTCCGGGATGAGTGAGTCCGAGAACCCCGATTGGGAACCCGTACCGGGGCAGCAATCCTCGGATGGCTAACTCTTCGATTACGGTCGTCGCCCAAAGAGCGCCGGCTTGGTAACGGAGATAATTCAAGGCCCTGCGATCCGGTTTGGATTCATCGGCTAGCTTGCGCCATTCGGAAACGATCGAATCGTACTCGCGGGTCCAGCTGTCTACTGCACTTTCAAACCTTCTGCTGAGATCGCCTAGCAGGATTCTCAGTCCGTCCGCTTCCTGTACCTGCGATTCGAGACCGCTATTGACCAGCAGTCGTTTGCATTGGTCCAGGATTTCAGAATTGAGCTCGTGATCCACAAACTGAACGAACAAACGAGCGGGCGACATCTTTGCCGGCATGGAGATCGCTAAGGTGCTGTAGTCTGGCCGTTCCGGCTTTGGCGGCGCGGGAAAATCCTTGGGCCAGCTCAAGATCCTGGGAGCGCCAGCAATCCAACCGATTTGCTGGAAGGCATTCATTGCTCCGACGCGGGTCCCGGGTCGGTAGAGACGGCGGAAGAACTCGCCCAGGAGAAACGCCGCGAAGTGTTTTCGGGCGAACCGATTGCGGTCAAGAAGCACCTGTACATTCCGTTGCGGACGGCGATACCACTCTTCGAAAGACTCGAAGACGGCGCGATCATAAGCGGAACTCTTGGTATACATCGTCACAATCGAGGAACCGTCCGCGCGCCTTCCGGCCCGACCCGCGCGCTGTTGGTAGTTCGCCCGACTGGGCGGAACGTTCGCAAGCAAAACACCGCTCAGGCCAGCGATGTCGATGCCAACCTCCAGCGTCGTCGTCGAACTGATGACATTTCGGGCGCCTTGATCGAAAAGACTTTGCAGACGCGCGTTCTCCAGTGCCGAGAGTTGGCCGGAATGCTCCTCTGCCCAAAGCCCGTCTTCCAGGACGGGGTCCTCCGAGTACATCCGCCGCAACTGCTCGTACCGCTTCTGTTGGAACAGGAGCTCTTGCGAAATCGGGGACAAGCTTGGCTCTTCCTGACGATTTGGCGCAAGCCCTAACACCGTTTTCGTCCAAACCTGTCCAGTGCGGGCGCACTGGTACAGCTCGGTGGGTGTGCGTAGATACAATTGCGAAAAAAGAATTCGAATGGCAGGAACAGCGCTTTTATCGGCTTGTTGGCGGCCCGCTTCCAGAAATCGGAGCGCGCCCGATTGCGCTGCGTCAAGCAACTGTTCGAAGGCACCTCGAAGGATCACAGTAGCAAACCCGCCAGCATCCTCAGGTGACATTCCCGCCTCAGTAAGCACGCCTCGGGCAAATCGATTTCGCCTCGATTCTCGCGTACCATCGAGCGATCCAATGAAAGGTGTAAGGCGGCCGCCCCACCTACTCGATTCACTGGCCCAATTTCCGAGAGGAATTCCAGCCAGGCCCTCGAAGTCTTTGATGCCATCCTCGAGGGTCACGACACGATCAAGCCGCAGGGTATCGCATAGCGAGATGAGAAAGCTCGTCCAGGCTAAAGAGATTCGTTCCCGGACGATTGCCTTGGGTAGAAGAGAAATGGCTGGCGACGCGGGCAACTTGTCCAGGCCCGGGTATACAACTTCTGCAAGACCGATCGTTTCGAGCGAGATCTGCCGACGGCTTGGTATCGAAAACTCGCGCGCCAATTGCAAGACTACATTTTCCTTGACGCCCCTGAGGTTTCTCTCCCAGGAATCCTGACCCCAGTCCGATGTACCCTTGCTGGCCCCAATCCGATCATAGAACTGCCCAAGGCGGGGGTCGGATTTCATCTCCGCAGCCCAAGTGGCCGCAGATTGGCCTGAAGACGAAGCGTTCAGACGATGGAGCATCTCGTCGCGGTCGCGCTCCAGCTTAGAGCGGAAAGTAGGGTTCAGGCTCGAACCCTCCAAGGTTTCGGTCAGGCTCTTCAATGACTGCTGTAGATAAGCCTGCTCCATGGGATCTGGGGCGAACTTCGCGATCGTATCGTGGATCACTCGCCGCGCAAGGTGTAGCTCGTGCTGTGATGTCAGGAGCGGACCCAATCTGGCAGCGTCCCTGCGGCTGTCGCTAAAAACCAGCAGCCGCCTTCCCTTTGCAGGCAACCAATCTTGCAGCTCGGTGCCCTTTTCTGGCAGCTCTGTGAGTAGAGTCTCCGCGAGCATCGGCAGCGCGAGCGCGTCGGGTAACCCGATCGCAGAAAAGTCTGCTTTGTCTGTTCCACAGCGCGGACAGCTCTGGATGAAATCCACCGGGATGGCGTCAGGCTCATTCGAATAGACCGAACGGTCACGAAAGCTTAGAGTAAATGGACCCCTACCCATCACGGCATATGCAGCTTCGTCCACGCGTGGCCACCACATATGGCGCAAGTGGAAGAACTGTTGATCGTGTCCGGTGACGCCGGTCAGCAGTACTTCTCCGCATTCCTCGCATCGGGCGAGCGTGAAATTCCGGCAACCGCACGAAACGCAGTGTTCCGAAACGTCCAGCGACAATCGGCCTCCGCCTGGGAATCGAGGCAAATCACTGCAGTCGCAGTTTGGATTCAGGCAAGTGGCCATCGTGCCTGAGGATCTGACCTGCAGATGGAGCTTGTGGGGAATGAGAGGCAGTTCAAGGACACTGCGTCGAGCACGCGAACACAACTGCAGGAGTCGCGTCGTCGCGGTCTCCTCCTTCTCGCCCACGTTGCCCCACAATGCCTGGACGACTTCTCTGAGGCGCACGAGCCGCTTTCCACGGCGGGACCAGAGTAGTTCCTCCAGTTTCTTCACAAGATTGCTGTAGCGAAGTCCTTCCCAAAGGATTTCTGCCGCCATGCCGGACCCTGGATGTGATGTGCCGACCAGAGTCTCAACCACGGCACGCGCCTCTTCTTCGAAACCTGAAACCAGTTGGTCTCCAGCGATCAACACTGCGGTTTCCAGATCGCCAATTTGAATATCTTCCGGTCGCAGATTCGTCCTGGGGACGGTTGAAGGCGGCAGGTCAATTCTCTTGGACTGCCCTTCAATCCGGTGGATGAGCCCGCGCTCCTTTTGGAACAGCTTCGAGGCAAAGTCTTCGATATCTCCATCCAGTGTCGCGGATGTTCCGATTTGCAACACTTTAGGGGAATCGGTTCCGCACCGGAGCAGGACTCTTTTCATCAGTAATGAGATTTCTGCAGCGAGTGCGCCGGAATAGAGGTGAATTTCATCGAGTACAAAAGAACGAATCCCACCGTCAAAGAGCGTCGCGTCCTGAGGTCTGCAGAGTAGATACTCGAGCATCGAGTAGTTCGTAACCAAAACGTCCGGGGGATTCGCGCGAATTTGCTCCCGAGAACGCAGCCGTGCTGTCGCAACTGAGGTATCGATCCCCATCTTCTGCACTTCGCGGGCGTCTTCTGGAGTCTCGCCGGTGTAATGGCAGTACGTGAGTGTCTTCTGGCCGCTGAGCCACCGGTCAAGACGTCCGACCTGATCGTTCACCAACGCATTCCTAGGATACAAAATAATGGATCTTATGCCGCGGTGATGCGCCGATCTTGGGTTAAGAAACTGGTCGTTCAGCAAGGGAAGGAGGAATGCTTCGGTTTTTCCCGCGCCCGTGGCGGCGGTGACTATCAAGCCAGGGCGGCCATCCGGCGAGCCCTCGCTCGCCAACTGTAGCGCTTTGTCTTGGTGGGCGTAAAGCGCCCGCTCCGGAGGAAAGACCCGGCTCTTGCGAGCGCACTCGACAAGCTCTCTATGCACCAAACCTCTGGCATGCAGACTCACGAGACTCTCTGTGGAAGTTTCGGACGCAAACACCGGTTCGATCCACAGATCGCTAACCATACCCCGTGGGTCTTTCCAGAGGCGCTCACATTGCTCGGCGAGGGCAGGATTGTTCAGGAACGAGTATGCAGCGGTCAGAGAACTTAGCCGCTCGCCGATCTGCCGTCTGGCCGCTAGGGCATCCATTTGTTTGCTATGAATACGCATTTGTATTTGATTCCGCAAGATGATTTCGAAATTCGCCAAGCAAGGTGGCAGCCAGCCAGCGCCCTATTTCCGGCTTACTGGAGCAGTACATGAGGGCATTGGCTTCCCGAGCCTGTAGCGGAGCCATTCTCCAGAAATGCGTTCTCTTGCGTGCAGCTTCAAGAATTAGGGCCCGCAGGAAACGACCGTCCTGTCCGGCCATCTCGGCGCGCTGAAACTCAGCCTCGATCAATCGCCTGAGTTCGGTGTCGGTCAGTATTTCAGGAAGAATCTGGCCTGGGGGCTTGATGGCGGCCCATTGGAGACGCGCGACTGCTACAGAAAGGTCATTTGCAGAGACACCTGAGAAGAACTCGCCGACAGCATGTTCGATGATGCCCACAACCAGAATTGGGTCGGCGGCGAGCGCGACACGGAGCGAATTAAGGTTGCCGGACATCAAATCGAACGGATCTCGGGGAATCAAAGCGATGGCTTCCAACACAGATAACGCAGTTGTGTGATCCATGCTTCGCCGACCGAAAAGTTCACGCAGCAAGATGCCGTCGCGTCGGGCGTCTGTCGCAGAGGACTCCTCACGGAGAATATACCGGAGCAACTCAACGATAGTATCGGCGGTTGAGCTTGAGCATCGGTCACCGATCACCGATCGAAGATCCTGCCGCAGGATCGGGGCCTTCCACCGTAGCAGGCCTTTCAGAGTTTCGGGCCAATTCGGGGTGTGTTCGATCGTGCGGACAAGACGGTCCAATCCGAAGTATCCACGCCATCTCGTTCCGATGCGTTTACCATTGTGAAAGACAGTAACGCCCATAGCCTTTTGTGTTGTGGTCGGCAAGATCAACCGAACCTCGTTGAGTGAACCGGCCGTGGAATAGCCCACTTCGATTGGGGTTTCGCTGTCGTCGAGCCAAACCTCAACCGTATGCCCTGGGTCGAGTTCGAACTCTTCGCCCCGAAACTTTGCACGGAATGCCGGAGATTGCGGATCGGGATCATAGCTAAAGTCGCTCAGAACACCGTTGTCGTAGACCGTCCTGACAATCCTGCGGCTGTCGGCGACATCATTCGGGCCAGCGCATGATCGAAGCGATTCTCCCCATCCCGCCAGCATGCTGCTGTCGATCTTCAGCCGCGAATCTTTGATCGCGCCACACAATTGAGGACCAGCGAGAAGCATGTCCCGCTGATCCTCCATGCCGAACCTCCCGATGTTGGCGTCCAGCAGCCGCGCGCGGTCGGTCTCGGTGGCAAGTGCATGCCAGCCACCGTTCATCTCGATCAAGAAACCGTCCACCTGAGGTGCTAGCCACCAGCATGGAAAGCTTTCTTTGCGGCCTTTCATCGAATTCCACACAATGAGGCGCGGCCGCTCGGCCTCCGCAGCAAGTGCCAGATCCGGCCTCATTTTCAAATGGAACACGGCCCGACCCGAATCCGAGTCGATATCGCTTGGCCCGTATTCCCCTCCGCCCAGTTTGAGGGCCACCAGTTCTAGGGTGGAGGGAATAGGGTATACAATGACTTCGAAATCCTCGGCAGTTTCGCCTTTTTGGATACAAGAAGCTGTAAGAAACCGCTCGGAGCGGGACTGACGCTTCCCGCCGGTGGTAGTCGATAGTGGCCAAACCGACTCGCCGTCGATGTGGAGGGCACATTTATGCGGATCGAGCACCTGAACCCGTAACAGCTTCCATTGATCCGATAGTTCAACTAATGGAGGGGGCTCATTCGACTCAACGCCGGGCCGCCAATCCCAAGTTTCGCCATCGAACAGCAATGAATACGGGCCTGCTGCGACAGGATCATCGGTGGCCATGGCCGATCCAGTCTTGCCGCCAAAGACCCCCAAGCGAAAACCCGGCTCCACGATTTCAATGACTTCTTCGAAGCCCGTGTCGAGACCGACCTGGATCGAGCTATGCTCGAAATCGAGTTCGAGATACCGCGAAGGTCCCGCCGTTAAGTGGAAAACGAGACCATCATCAGAGAGTTCAACGATGTATTTGCGCGTGTTCTCAGCCCCGCGGGCGATAGACACAAGTGCACGAGGCTCGGGCAAAATTGATCGGGCAGTCGAGGACAACATCAACCGGAGCCGGGGTTCGTCGCCATCCCAGACCAGCCTTGGCTTCTCGAATAGAGCCGTATGATCCGAAGTCTTCTGCTGGGAGGATGATGCAAACCTCGCTAGATCAGGCATGCCACGAGGCGGTGACCACGGATTGTCCGCCAAATGTGCCCAGGCTTCCTCGAGATCCAGCACTCCGCCGCGATAGCGCTTGTAGATCTCCC
Source organism: uncultured Solibacteraceae bacterium (assembly GCA_964500255.1). Lineage (GTDB taxonomy): Bacteria > Acidobacteriota > Terriglobia > Bryobacterales > Bryobacteraceae > F-183. The sequence goes on from CAZCPL010000216.1 coordinate 8,105, forward strand.
AGAAATTGCTGAATTCGATCGAGAAGTTTGGAGATGTCCTATCTGTAAGATCTTTTACAACTGCCGGAGCCATGTGAGATGGAAACGTCCCGCCAACCTCGTCCGATTCCATATTGGAGTTGAATGGTTTTGACGAACTGTCTCGAACCGGTGGTACTTTGCAGGCTGTGGCGAAATGAAAACCGCTCACAAGCCGCCACGATGGAATCTTTGGTTGCGGTTCGAAGTTGATTGGTTCCGTCAAACAGGGCCTCCGCGAGCTGAGGCTTTAGACTTTTCACGACGCTCGGCCACAACTCATCGGTATCTGCGACTGAGCGTCCGATCACTACCGAAAAACAGACTACTGCGAGTCCTACGGCCTCCATCAGAGTAACCGGCTCCCCATCGATTTGTTCGGAAATATAGCGAGAGCTGAAATCACCGTTGAGAACCACTTTATTGGCGAAGCCGGTAGCCATTGCTTCGATGAGATCCCAGTCACCCAGATCGGCTATTGACCATTTTGTGTGCGGAGCGATTTCGGCGGCACGCCTGGCGAGCATAACGCCTTTCACCAATATCCACAAAGCCTTCGGGTGGGGGATGGAAGTCCAGGGTAGGGATCTGGGTGGCGTTGGCTTCGGCGCGGGTGGCGCGGGTATTTCGCTTAGAACCGGGTCGCCGACGTCCTGTGGAAGTGAGAACTGGACGAGTCTATCAAGAGGCGTCAATTCGATTCGCGGGAGCGCCAAAGGTCCGCGGTAAGGCTCTTCAATTGGCACAATCCGAGACTGTGCTTGAGCCGGGCCTGGTGTCGCCGGAATATTTTGAGCGATCGGCAAAAGTGAGCCTAGCGGCGGGTCTTGAGACTCCCGGATGTTGTCGCTCTTGTCGCGCGGTAGTGCGCTTCGGCGCTCGTTCTGTAACGTTTGACCATACCGTGCCAAAAAGGTCCCGGCGATAGGTACATCTCCTGCTCGAGCGGGATCTTGGACCCATGCGGGATCCACCGCGAAGCGGAGAGTTCCCAGCTTCAGATTGCTCAGCAATCTCGCAAGCTTCGCAGCGTGAATCGAGGCAAACCCGCTTGCACCACTACCAGATGCTGGCCTGATTTGGATCTCGCACTGTCCAAATCCAGCCCAATAGCGTTTGATTATTTCCACGTGTTCTCACCGTCTGCACACGGACGCGTTCTCACGAACGAGCTTGTTTAACGTTCGTCGCCCGAACTGGCAGCAAAGCGTTTCTGTGCTCTTCAATAATAATCAACTATTCCATCGTCATGTGTAGTCGATCATCTGAAAACGTAGTTTTCTGAACCATGGCCGGAGGTGAAGCTCAACATCATCTGCGCCGAAGGCGCAAATCTTCTTTCAATCATCGCGTTTCTTGAGTATCGCGAATGTAGATGGCGACGACAACCTCGCATGATCACATTGAAGGCCTTCGACCGCGCCAGTGCTGCGAACCGAGTTGCGGAACGATGTCTTCGGTGTGCGCCAATTGTGATCGCGGCCAGCGGTAATGCAGCGAGGCGTGCCGGAGCAGCAGGCGGCAGCAGCAAGTCCGCGCTGCTGGCA
>CAZCPL010000217.1:0-5069 GCA_964500255.1 uncultured Solibacteraceae bacterium
CTGCAGGTTGCCCATTTCGGATGCGAGATTGGGCTGGTATCCCACGGCCGATGGCATACGTCCGAGCAGCTCCGACACTTCCGATCCCGCCTGAGTGAAGCGGAAGATGTTGTCGACGAACAGCAGCACGTCCTGCTTTTCTTCGTCGCGGAAGTACTCGGCGACCGTCAACCCGGTGAGGGCCACGCGCAAGCGCGCTCCCGGGGGCTCCGTCATCTGTCCGTAGATGAGCGCCACTTTGGACTTCGTCCAATCCTTCGGATCGAGAACGCCCGATTCCTGCATTTCGAGCCAGAGATCGTTGCCTTCGCGCGTGCGCTCGCCGACGCCGGCGAACACCGACACACCGCCGTGCTTGAGCGCGATGTTGTTGATCAGTTCCATGATGACAACGGTCTTGCCGACGCCCGCGCCACCGAAGAGGCCGATCTTGCCACCTCGCAAGTAAGGCTCAAGCAAATCGATCACCTTGATTCCCGTTTCGAACATCTGCAGGCTGGTGGACTGCTCGTCGAAGGATGGAGCTTGACGGTGAATGGGCCAGCGTTTGGCGGTCAACACGGGTCCCATGCCGTCCACCGGTGCGCCGATCACGTTGAGCACGCGGCCCAAGGTCTGCTTGCCGACCGGAACGGAGACGGGTTCGCCGAGCGATTCGGCTTTCATTCCGCGGACAAGACCGTCGGTGGGCTGCAACGCGATGGCGCGCGCCCGGCTTTCACCGATGTGTTGCGCGATTTCCACGATGATGTCCACCGGGTCGGGAGTGGTGAAGCCTTCGCTGGTGATGCGAACGGCGGTGTTGATAACGGGAATTTGGCCTTCGGGAAATTGGATATCGACGGCGGGACCGGCGACCTGAATCACCCGCCCAACGACACCGGCTGAAGTAGCTGTCATAGGTATTTTGAAATCCGTTCAGTCGAAAGAGAGGTGCTTGCGGGGTGCGAACACACGTCTGCTTCGAACTCTTGCTTCCGAAACCTCTAAGATATCACGAACCTCTAGCACGATTCGCCTGTGTGCGTTTGAGCGCGATAATGGAAGCATGACCGACCAGGAGAAAATTCGCGCGTGGGTGCGCGCCTGGAATGAGGCAGCCCCAGTTCTGGAGAGCATTCGTCAACGGGAAGTGCAGGAGACGGACAACGTGCTCGCCCTCGCTCAGATGGAGCCCGCCTTCAATCTCGCCGTTCGAATCCATCGTCCAACACCGACTTCGGGATTGATTGAAATGCAGCGATACTTCGCCAAACTGCGCCCACGATTTCTATTTTCGAAGCCGCCGCGGAGTTTCAAACCTTTTGCGATGCTCGCGAGTGGAAGTCCTGCTTCATCGGCGGCATCGCAGTGCAGCGTTGGGGCGAAGTTCGCGTAACGCGCGATCCCGGGGGTTGTCTAGCTTGGAAAGCGATAGCATTGGGAATTCCTGAATCCATGAAGTCGAAGTGGATCTTTGGAATGCCACCGTCGGGGAGACGAACTCGTTGAGACTTTCTCTCGTACATTTCGTTAACAGCGCGTTCTATCGTCTCCAATTGCCAGCAAAGGTCAGGATCGTCCACCCGGTCCAGGTCTAAATGCGCAACAAAAGCCCGTCTTAAGCCAGAATGTCCCGAACCACACTCCCGTGGACGTCCGTCAGCCTGAAATGCCGACCCTGAAACTTATACGTCAGCTTCGTATGTTCCACGCCCAGCAAATGCATAATCGTCGCCTGCAGATCATGCACATGCATCGGATCTTTCACGATGTTGTAGCTGAAGTCATCCGTCTCGCCGTACACCGTCCCGCCACGAACGCCGCCGCCCGCCATCCAAATACTGAAGCAGCGTGGATGATGATCGCGCCCGTAATCCGTCGAAGTCAACCGACCCTGACAATACACCGTACGCCCAAACTCGCCGCCCCAAACCACCAGAGTATCTTCGAGCATCCCGCGCTGTTTCAGATCCTGCAACAAGCCCGCTGAGGGCTGATCCGTCTCCGCCGCCCGCTTCGGCATGCCCGTTTGCAAGCCACCGTGGTGATCCCAGTCGCGATGGTAGAGCTGGATGAATCGCACCCCGCGCTCCGCCAGCCTCCGCGCAAGCAGACAGTTCGCCGCGAACGTCCCGGGCTTCTTCACATCCGCACCGTAAAGCCCCAAAACAGACTCAGGCTCTTTCGAAAGATCGGTCAACTCAGGAACCGATGCCTGCATGCGGAACGCCATCTCATACTGCGCGATGCGCGTTGCAATTTCCGGATCTCCCACATCGTCGAGCTGTATTCTGTTGAGCTCGTTCACACCATCGAGATACGCTCGGCGATCCTCGCGCGTGTATCCCGGAGGATCGGTCAAATACAACACCGGATCCCCCACCGAACGGAATTTCACGCCTTGATAACGCGTCGGCAAGAAGCCGCTGCCCCACAGCCGATCGTACAACGGTTGGCCGCCACCTCCGCCTCCCGGCGAAATCATCACGACGAAGGCAGGCAGCTCTCTGGTCTCGGATCCCAGCCCATAAGAAACCCAAGAACCCATTGACGGGCGTCCCGCAATCTGTGAGCCGGTCTGCAAGAACGTCACGGCGGGATCATGATTGATCGCATCCGTATGCAGCGACCGCACGATGCAGAGATCGTCGGCCATCTTCGCTGTATGCGGAAAGAGATCGCTGATCCAAGCGCCGCTCTTGCCGCGCTGTTGAAAGTTGAAGCGCGACGGAATCATCGGAAACGCCAACTGCGTTGCCGACATCGTTGTCAGCCGCTGGCCTTTACGTACCGATTCGGGCAGGTCTTTGTTGGCATGCTGGGCCAAACCCGGCTTGTAGTCGAAGGATTCAAGCTGCGAAGGTCCGCCGGATTGAAATAGATAGATGATGCGCTTGGCTTTGGCCGCGTGATGTGGCAGTCCGTTGAGCTGCGCGAACGCAGCCATGCCTGTGGCGGTTTGCGTCAAAAAATGACGCCGGGTCAGTCGGTTCATGGCTTGGTCACCGCCTCATCCAAATTCAAAATCATGCTGGCCACGCTGGCGTAGGCTGCGAGTTTTGCGGGATCGGGATTCACCGACTTCGACTCGCCTACATCCAGCAGTTTCTTCGCCGCCTCAGGATCTTTTGCAAACCTCGCCTCGAAGCGCTGCAACGCCTTGGTCAACACATCCAGTTCGCGCGCGGAAGGCTCACGGCCCAAGGCCCTCACAAAGGCGCTCTCCAATGGCTGCTCATCTTTCAACGACCGCTCGGCCAGCATGCGCGCGGCCTCGAGATACGTCTCATCGTTCATCAGATTCAACGCCTGCAAAGGTGTATTCGTGCGCGATTCCCGCACCACGCAGGTCTCGCGATTCGGCGAATCGAAACCCACCATCGACGGAGGTGCAATCGTCCGCCGCCAATATGTATAGAGGCTGCGGCGATAGAGTCCTTCACCGGTGTCTGGTTTGTATCCCGCGCCACCAGCCAGTTCCTGCCACAAGCCTGCGGGCTGATAGGGCTTGACCGAAGGTCCACCGACCTTCTCCACGAGCAATCCCGAAACCGCCAAGGCCTGATCGCGGATCATTTCCGGCGACAGCCGCAAACGCGGCCCGCGAGCCAACAGCCGATTCTCCGGATCGCGCGCCAATAACTCGACGGAAGCCTTCGAAGACTGCCTGTAGACATCGCTCATCACGATCCTCTTCAAAATACCCTTCACATTCCAGCCATTGTCCACAAACTCCAGCGCCAGCCAATCGAGCAACTCGCGCTGCACGGGGATCTCACCTTGCGATCCGAAATCTTCGGATGTCTTCACCAATCCCGTGCCAAAAAACATCTGCCAGTAGCGGTTCACGATCACTCGCGCCGTCAGTGGATTCTCGCGGCTGACGATCCACTTTGCGAGCCCCAAACGGTTGCGCGGCCACTCGGGCTTGAACGAATGCAGCACCGCGGGCGTAACGGGATCCACCTTCTCGCCGTGCGCATCGTAGGCTCCGCGCAAAAGCACAAAAGCATCTTTCCGAGGACCCTCTTCCATCACCATCACCGTCGGCAGCTTGCCTTCGAATTCATCCATCACCCTCTGCGCGGCCAGCCAGTCTTGCTTCAAACTCGCCAGTCGAAAAGGAAGATACTTCTCGAGGAACGCGAGATCGAGCTTGGCCTGCTCGGCCTTCGATCTCGACTTCTTGCGGGCCACTGCGCTCAACCCCGCTTCCACTGCCGAGGCGGAGACTTCCGAAGCCGTCATCTCGCGGCCCCAAATGCGCGGGTTCCGGATCTCGCCTTCGAAGTTCAATCCGGATCCAGCACCCAAACGCAGCGGAGCCTTATGTTCCAAGGGCCAAAGGTTCGAGTTGAATAGGACATTCTTCTCGACTTCGACCCCGTTCACATACAGGTGAACCCCCTCGGTATACATGCCGCCGTCGTAAGTGACAGCCACATGCTGCCACTCGTTCTGCTGCAGCGCAGCTTTGCTTTCGATGCGCATTCCAAGATCGGTCCAGCGAAAGATGTAATGGAATCGCAGCTTGCCATCGATCACATACAGCCCGTAGCCCGAGCCTTCCATGTGATCTTCGGTGCGCGTCAGAATCGCGCCGTTCGTTGTCTGTGGCTTCACCCAGGTGGACATCGTATAAGGCTCGCGGTGATTGAACTTCGCGGTGTTTTCGTCGTACTTCACCACGCGCTGGCCGTCGAACTTGGTGTCGCCAAATAACTGCGCATCCAACACCAAACCCTCTGTCGAAACCCACTCCAGATCACCTCGCGCGACCTGTTTCTCCCAAGCCGATTGCGCCTTCGAGACAGCTTCGCCGGCGGACTTCCATGCCGACAAAGCCGCATCGCGCGCCGTCTGCCGCCGCAGCCATTCTTTCTCCTGCGGAGGCGTCGGTGCCTTGATAAACGGGCGTTCGTTGCCGAAGTTATAGACAAAGCCCTTCTCGTCCTTCTGATTGTTGAAGAACGCCGAGAGCTGATAGTATTCTTTCTGCTTCAGCGGATCGTACTTGTGATCGTGGCAACGCGTGCAAGTGAACGTCAGCCCCAGCCACACAGTGGATGTTGTTTCCACTCGATCAG
>CAZCPL010000217.1:5079-9646 GCA_964500255.1 uncultured Solibacteraceae bacterium
CACCCAGTCGCGGTACCGCGACATGTCTCGAATGCCGTCGCTCTGGTATCCATTGGTGTCCGCATAACGCGCAGCTTCGAGCCAGCGGATCGCCATGCGCTCGGCGTAACGGGGCGAACCGAGCAGGCGATCCACAGCCGATTCATAAGCCTTTGGCGAGGCGTCATTTACGAACGCATTCATTTCTTCGGGCGTGGGTGGAAGCCCGGTGAGGTCAAAGCTGACGCGCCGCAGCAGTGTACGCTTGTCGGCAGCACCGGCGAGAGACAATCCCTCTTCCGCCAAACGGACTCGCACGAGTGAATCGATCGTCGCGCCGCTATCCCGCTTGGGCGGAACCAGTGACCAGTGCAGCGAGAAAGAAGCTCCCTCTTCAATCCACGTCTTCAACACGCCGATCTCTTTGTCCGAAAGCTTCGCGTGCCCATTGTAGGCAGGCGGCATGCGCAAAGCAGAGCTTGTCGCTATGACGCGTTTGTACAACTCGCTCTCGTCCGGCTTGCCCGGAACAATGGCGTATCGGCGAGACTTCAACTGCGCTTTCGCCGATTGCTCGTCATCGAGTCGCATGGCCGTTTTGCGTTGGCCCGCATCCGGACCATGGCACGTGTAACAGCGATCGGAAAGAATGGGTCGCACATCGCGGCTGAAATCCACCGACGAAAGCAGAACAAGGGCTAGCTCTATCACTCTGGAAACAGCATATCGAATATACTTGCATTGCAGGCGCTACAGTCGGCGGAGGTCGGCGTTTTCTTGTCTATCGACATTGTTGGAATTGGCGAAGCTCTGTTCGATGTCTACCCGGATCGCGAAGTCTTGGGCGGCGCTCCGTTGAACTTTGCGGTACACGCCAACCGCTTGGCTTCACGCCTCGGTATGCAAGCCGCGCCGGTGAGCCGTATCGGTTGGGATGCACGCGGGGAGCGGATGAAATCGCGTCTCGCATCGCTTGGCGTTTCTGACGAGTACTTGCAGCCGGATATCGATCATCCAACGGGCACTGTCGAGGTCTCACTCGATGCCGAGGGCCAGCCAAGTTACGTCATCCCGCCCCAATGCGCCTGGGATTTTCTACAGTTCAGCAGTGAGTTCGAAGCGCTTGCATCCCGGTGCCAAGCCGTCTGCTTCGGGACGCTTGCTCAACGCCGCGACGGTGCTCGCGAAACAATTGAAGCGTTTTTGACGAAGGCCGAAAATGCAATCCGATTGTTCGATGTCAATCTGCGGCAGGACTTTTACGATCTGTCGATGCTTCGCCGGGGCTGCGCGCTCGCCACAGTCTTGAAGGTAAATGAGCAAGAGTTGGAAGTCCTGTCCGAACTGCTCGATCTGAGTGGCGATCCTGTGGCTGCGCTGTTCGGCCGGTTTCCGATGGAGCGCCTGCTGCTCACACGCGGTGACCGGGGATGTATCTTGTTTGGGGCGAACAACACCAAACTGGAAGGCAAGATGATCTCATATCCGGCTGCGCCCGATGCGGACGCGGTAGGCGCTGGCGATGCCGCCGCCGCGGGCTTTGTGATCGGTTTGTTAGCGAAGATGACAGATGGGCAGGTGTTGGAACTGGCCAATCACATGGGCGCTTGGGTGGCATCTCAACCGGGTGCTTCACCCACGCTGCCTGCACATATTCTCGATATGGTGATGGTGCGGACCAGCGCTTGAGACACTGGCCCGCTTTTGGGTTACTGCTCTAGTTCGGAGATGGCTTCGGTTGCCACAAGGGCGGTGCCGCCAAAGCGGATGTTCACCGCGGAGATACCGCTTGACAGTTCGATTGTCCCGCGCTTGCCGGCGGCATCCGCCACACGATCCTTGATCGAGAAGACAGCCTTGGCTCCAGCCGCGAGCTTGAACGTGGAAGCCGCGCCAACCGTTGCTCCCTTGTCGTCACGCACCGTCATCGTGACCGTTGCCTCCGCTGCCGTGGCGTTGGCTACCGCGAGTTGCGAATCGGCTTTCGTATCGTCGAAGACGACCACGGTCTTGGTGAGATCCGCCGCCTTCACGATGGGAATCTGTAGTTCCTGATCCGGGGTGTTCGGTGCGGAAAGGCGCAGGGCCGTAAAGCCTGTGACACCTTCCGGCAGGTCGAAGCCGACCGAGCCTTGCGCCAGCGATCCGTTGTTGGCAGCGGTGATCGTGCCCAGTCCGCGAGCGGCGATGGTCACTTTCTGTGTGGCTCCAGCGGTGCCGCCCTCGGGGGTGATGTCCATCGCGGTGCCGTCGTTCTTGCGGAACTTGGCGTCGAAGGAAACTTCCGCGTCTGTGTTGTTGACGAAGTAAAGTGTCGAAGACCAGCCGGACCCGGCCGCGAACTGCGGAACCAGATGGGTGCTCGCGGTCGCAGTTCCGCCGCCACTGGCTTCGATTAGCGCCAGATTTCCCTTGTAGATTCGATCTCCGGTATCGGCATTGTTGCCATTGGCGGCGTTGGCTGCGACGTAAAAGGTCACTCCCCCGCTTCCGGCCGCGGGAGCGGTCCAGTTGAATTCCCAACTTGCGGAGGTGCGAGTATTTCGTTGCGTTCCTGCGGCGGTTTGGAAGATGTAGTCCACTCCGCCTACAGTCTCGACCTGGGTGTTGCCATCGGCGGACGCCAGCTTTCCGGCTGCCTCACTACTGGCCGAAGTCTTGCGCGATGTGAGCTGAAAGCCCCAACGAATCGCCGCAGGGTCCTCGAGAGTGACTTTGACCTTCACGGTCTGTCCAGCGGTATAGGTACTTCCTCCCGCTGGTAGCGAGATCGAGACCTTTCCCGCTCCGGTCGCGCTGCCGTGGCAACTGGTACAGTCCGCTTCTCCTGGCACACCAGCCAAGCCAGCCTGCGGGCCTGCGCTATTGGCGAAAGCCGCCATGCCTGCAAAGAGAGCGCAGGCGAGTATTCTCTTGATATTCATATTTCTGATCAACCTCATTAAAGATTCATGCTTGAGACGGGCAAGGATTGAAAAACCCCAATGACACTCTGATGAGTATAGAGCCAAACTGGTTCCAGTTTGACGACAGCACTCTGCAGAAAACTTCTCTAGGCCTTCTTGCCGACATGCAAGGCGACGGTTCCAAAGGTCATCGTTTCGAATTCCACGCCCGCGTAACCGGCCTGCTCCATCTTCGCCTTCAACCCAATCGCGTCGGGGAAGTTTCGGATCGATTCCGGTAGATACGAATAGGCGTCCCCCGATCCGGATACGACGCCCCCAATGCGCGGCAATAATGTCGTGGAGAACCAGTTGTATGCAGCGGCAAATAGCTTGTTCTGCGGTGTGGAAAATTCGAGGATTGCCAATGTGCCGCCGGGTTTCAGCACCCGCAATAGTTCGACTAAACCTTTTTCATAGTTCGAAAAATTGCGGAAACCAAAGGCGATCGTGATCAGATCCAGCGAAGAGTTGGCAATCGGCAGATCCAAAGCATCGCCCTCGAACAGCGGCGTCCGGAACTTGCGCGATGCAATCTTGCGGTTCGCCTCTACCAGCATCGGATGGCAGAAATCCGCTCCCAACACCGGTTTGCCTCGATATTTCTCCAGCGCCAGCAGCACGTCCCCCGTACCGCAACACAGGTCCAGGATCTTGGCATTTGGATCCGCCAGAATCGGCGCGACGCGTTTCACCGTCCGTGCGCGCCACATACGATCCATGTTGAACGACAGAACATGGTTCAGCAGGTCATAGCGCCCGGCGATGCGTCCAAACATGCCTTGCACCCATGCCGAAGCCTGCTTCTCATCGCGGATTCCCTGCGGCGTCGTACCGCTCATGAGCGAGCGAGTCCTGCTTTGATCGATTCCAAAACCATGCCGTCATCGAGCCCCGTGACCACTTTTACCTCGCCGATACACGTCGGCAGAACAAAATGAACCTTGCCCTGAATCGTCTTCTTATCGCTCGCGAGCCGTGCCAGCAGGTTCTCCGCAGAAATGCCTTCGAGCGAAGGAATCGGTCCGTAAGCCTTCACTGTCGTGTGGATCCGTTCGGCCTCCGTAACAGCCAATAGCCCCGCGCGCACAGCGAGATCCGTCGCCGCGTGCATCCCGAACGCCACTGCTTCACCATGCAGTAACCGTTTGTACCCGGTCTCGGATTCCATCGCATGGCCGATCGTGTGTCCAAAGTTCAGGATCCGGCGCAGGTCGCCCTCGCGCTCATCTGCCGTCACCACTTCGCACTTGATGCGAACCTTGTCGGCGATGATCCGCTCGACCGAATCCCCGTCCCGGCTCAGCACCTTCTCCACGTTCGATTCCAGAAACTCAAACAGCGGTAGATCGCGGATGACGCCACCCTTGATGATCTCGTAAAGCCCCGCGCGAAACTCTCGATCGGTCAGGGTTCGAGTGAAGTCGGGATCGATCAGCACGGCCAACGGTTGATGGAACGCACCAAAGAGGTTCTTGCCGGCCACCAGGTTGACGCCGGTCTTACCGCCGATTGCGGCATCCACTTGTGCGAGCAGCGTGGTGGGAATCTGAATCACCGGGATTCCGCGCAGAAACGACGCCGCCAGAAACCCGCCCATGTCGGTAACGATGCCGCCTCCAAAAGCGACCAGAAGGCTGGAC
>CAZCPL010000218.1:0-9250 GCA_964500255.1 uncultured Solibacteraceae bacterium
TCCAACCACTTGACGCAGGAATGTCTTCATTCAGAAAATGTTGGATGGTGGACGGAAGCCCGGTGCGGTCTTCGATCCAGTCGAGCACTGGTTTGATCATAGGGGCTTAGGCTTTCTTGATCTCACCGAGCAGCACGCGGCCGTTGTCGACTTTGACTTCGTATCGGTCGAGCGGGCGGGGAGCGGGTCCTGACAGGACCTTGCCATCGAGCGAGAACTCGGAAAGATGGCAGGGGCAGAGGAAATTTTTCCTGGCGGCTTCGTAACGGAAGGCGCACCCGAGGTGGGTGCATCCGGATGCGAAAGCGATGATTTCCTGCTCGGACTTCTTGACGATCCAGGCACTGGACTTTTCACGAGTCAGCCGCCAACCATCGGCGCGCCGGCGTTCGAAGACAACTTCTTCCGCGGCACCGGTGGCGAGTTTGGAGGCATCGGCGGCCTCAACCCATCCTGCCAGCTTCTGCTTGCGCGCGGGCGTCATCAGGTATACGCCTCCAAGGCCCGCGATGGCGGCACCCATCAACCCTCCCAGGACATGAATCAGGGTTTCCGAAAAAGATCGGCGAGTTTGCATGAATGAAAAGAGCCTCCCAAAGCTTGTAAAACGAGCGAACGTGTAGAGCTAGTATCCATTGTGCTATGCCCGGTGTCAACAACGGGGGGACAGGACTGCCAACTCCATTGCGTTGGACGAACGTGGTGGGCGACCGGGAACCTCGGTTGCCAGATGGAACTCTTTCACATGACCGCCTTCGCCAGTGAAAGACTTCTCGCAGAGATACGCCAGGATGCGTTCGAGATTGGGTGGAATGAAATGGCTCTGAACAGACGTCAGCTACTGCGAGCGGCGGCGGGCGCGCTTGGTTTGAGTCCTGCTCTTGTACAGACAAAATCGCCATTCTTTGTCGAGGTTCCAGCTTCGAAGAGCGGCATCGCATGGGTCCATGACAACGCCATGTCGGCGGATCGCTACCTTCCTGAGACATTGCCCCCAGGGTGTGCGTTTCTCGACTACGACAACGATGGGTGGCTGGACATCTTTCTCGTCAATACAGGTCCCAGCGATTTCTTTAAACCCAAACAGCCGCTGAAGCATGCGCTTTGTCGCAACAATCGCGATGGCTCTTTCACAGATGTGACCGACAAGGCGGGCATCCCGGTGTCGAACGCATTCGGCCAAGGCGTGGCCTGTGGCGACTTCGATAACGACGGCTATCCGGATATCTTCATCACTGCCTACGGACGCCCCACGCTGCTCCAGAACAACCGCAATGGCACGTTCACGGATGTTACGGTGAAAGCTGGATTGGCGGGAATGGAAAGTGGCTGGACCACCAGCGCCGTGTGGGTAGATTTCGACAACGACGGTAAGCTCGATTTGTTCGTCTGCAGTTTCGTTCAATACAGTGTCAAAGAGCGCTTCTCGTGCGGAGACAACAAGCTCGGACGCAAGTACTACTGCATCCCGCGAGTCTTCAAGCCGAGCGCGAGTTATCTCTATCGCAACAAAGGCGATGGAACGTTCAAGCTGGTGAGCACCGGCACGGAGATCGAGAAGGCTCTGGGAAAGGGCCTCGGCGTTGTCGCGACCGATGTCAACAACGACGGGTTGATGGATCTCTTTCAGGCTAACGATACCGTGCAGAATTTTCTCTTTCTCAACCGCGGTAACGGCAAATGGGAAGAGGTGGGGCTGGCGGCCGAAGTCGCGTTCAGTGCCAGCGGACAGGCGCGTAGCGGCATGGGCGTCGACGCGTTCGATATCGAAGGCGACGGCTATCAGGATCTTTTCGTCGCAAACGTCGACCAGGAGATGTTCTCGCTCTATCAGAACCGCAAAGACGAGAGCTTTCAGAATACGGCTCATCAACACTCCGTCGCGCAGAGCACCCGGTTGTTGTCTGGTTGGGGACTGAAGTTCTTCGACTACGACAGATGGGCTTGTTGACGCAATTCTCTCAAACGGGCATCCAGACGACATGATCGAGCAGTATTCGCAGCAGGTGAAGTACAAAGAGCCGTTGCTGTTGTTCCATCACGAAGGCAAGAACTTGCGGCATCTTACGCCCGAGGAAGCTGGCCCCGTCTTCTCAAAGGGATTTCCGGCGCGCGGGCTCGCGGTCGGCGACTTCAACAACGACGGGCGTTTGGATGTTCTTGTTGCCAACAATGGGGAAGCTCCGCTGCTGCTGGAGAACCGGGCGGGGCAGGGCAATCACTGGATCGGGCTTAGGCTCGAAGGCAATTCCTGCAACCGCGATGCGGTTGGTGCGCGGATCGCCTGGCAAGTGAGCGGCGCGCCGCCGAAGAAATTCGCGCGCTTCAAGAACAATGGCGGCAGCTATTTGTCCAGCCATTACATGCGCGAGATCCTGGGGCTCGGGTCGCAGGGCAAGCTCGATTGAATAGAGATCCGCTGGCCAAAGCCGAGTGCACGCGCCGAGCGATTCATGGGGTTGGAAGTGAACCGCTATCACACGCTCGTCGAAGGGTCCGGAACCAAAATCTAACGGACCGGCTGCACCCAAGCGCGCTTGTATGCAAACTCCTCGCTGGGCACTTCGGGCGCACCACTCGACGTCACGATCGCGCGGACATACAGCTCATCGCCCCGCATTGTGTAGGTTGGATTCAATCCCCGAACCTCGGCCAGCACTTCTCCGATCTTCGCATCGCCATAGTCGAGTGTCGTGATCGCATCGCCGTCACCTCGCGGCCTGCCATTCAGCTTTACACCCTTTCGTGTACCGATGAAGCGTGTCACAAAGGTCTCGCTACCGCTTGGCTGGATCTCGATGGAGAGCTTCGATTTCTCATACGCCACGCTTTCCAGAACGACGCCTGAGGAAGAGTAAAAGTTCCCGGTACGCAACGCGCGCAACATCGATTCCGGCGTGAGATGGCGGGCGCGCACCATCACCCAGGCGCGGCCTGGCAACGCACGGCTCTTGTTGCCGTGATGATCGTGTGTATCGTCTGTGGCAAGGCCATAGAGCGGTGACGCGTTGTAACGTACGATGCGTAAAGTATTGGCGATGTCCCAGATGGCATCGGTGCTGGCGCGCGTCGCATCGCCGTTGTCATTGTCGTTGTCGACGCCGTTCCAAACTTCGAAGAAGCGCTCGTTCACGGCCGCGGCGAGATCTTCTGCCGTAACGCCCCATTGATAGTTGGGATGATTCACGTGCATGATCGAGAGCCGACCTGTACGTCGCGCGGACTCTTCTACCATCTGCAGATTGCGGACGATCGTATCGCTTACCGTGCCTCCCATTCGCATTGTCAATTGTTCGGCGAGGTTGGTGACATTGAAATGCAGGGAATGCCCGTCGCCCGAAGATCCCGTGAGTTCTTCCGCTTGGATCATGAGGAATCGGTCGGGCTCTTCGACTCGGGTGCGGAACTCGTCAAAGGTTTTCAATCGCACCTCTCGCAGGTCGGCGGCGCGGGTTTCGACCCAGGAATCGCCGAAGCGTTTCTGATACTTTGCGAAAGCGTCGACGCCTGCGCGGCGGTTGATGGCGGCAATCGGCATCCATCGATCGCCCGCGCTGAGCGTATTGTGATCCGACAAGGCGAGAAAGTGATAGCCATGGCCGCGATACCAGTCTGCGACCATTTCCGGGAAGTCGTCTCCATCCGACCAAAGGGTGTGCGTGTGCAGATTGCCGCGCCACCAGCGTTCCGGCGCTTGGGTCTCAATCTGCGCTTGCATGAGCGCAACGATCGAAAGAAGCATGGCGAGAGAGGAGGCAAGCAAGAGGCGGGTTGGCATTAGTGGCACGACCAGTCCGCGGAAACATCGGAGGCATCGATGTATTCGCTGAGAGAACCGCGTGGAATTACTTGCATGCCCATTACTTTTTACGAGCCGGTGCCGGTGTACGAGAGAACTGCGGTGGGAAGTCCGCCGCTTTGCTCTTTTCCGCATTGCGCAGCCCAGCCTGACCGCCGCGATCGCGTTGCAGCGGGATGTTCATGCCGCCGGTCTCTTCGAGAATGTCGAAGAGCTTGTTGCGCATTCGCTGCACCGTCTGCGCATGCTTCGCGTCAGAGATCAGATTCCGCGACTCGAGCGGATCTTCCTCTAAATCATAGAGCTCATCTAGATCCCAGATGCCCTGATAGCGGATGAATTTGAACTTCTGTTCGCGCAACGCATGCATCGTCGGCGTTTGCGGAAAGTTGCGTTCCCAGTAATATTCGTAGAGCAGTTCTTTGCGCCACTCGGTCTGCTTGCCTTGCGCAAGCGGAATCCAGTTGCGGCCGTCGAGACCTTGCGGCGGTGTCACGCCGGCCGCGCCGAGCACCGTCGGCATGATATCCAAACCGGCGACCACTTCCTTCACTTTCTGGTTGCCTTTGAAGAGTTCCGGACATCGCGCCAACAGCGGTACGCGCATTGATTCCTCATAGGCGGTGCGCTTGTCGATTAGACCATGCTCGCCGAACGCGAAGCCGTTGTCGCCCATGTAAATGACGAGCGTCGAGTCGAGTTCGCCGCGCTCTTTCAACGCATCGAAGACGCGTCCGATGCTTTCGTCCACGGCTAACAGACTCTCGGCGTAGCGTTGATAATACTCAGCGATGTCGAGCGTCGAATGATACGGATAGTCGACGCCATGCCAGGAATTCCGCTGGTTTTTCACCCACATGGGCCTGTTCTGGGCCATCTCGCCTTCAGGCGCCATCGTTGCCGGATACTGAAACTTGGCGTCTTTGTAACGGCCCTTGTGACGTTCCGCCGGCTGGAACTCAGAGTGCACAGCCTTGTGCGAAAGATAGAGGAAATACGGCTGTTCTTTGGGAAGCGAGCGGATCCAGTCGATCGCGTAGTCGGTCAACTCATCGGTAATGTAGCCCTTTTGCGGCACTTTCTTGCCGTTGACGTTGAGTCCGTTGGCCGTTGGATAGTAAGTCCCTTGGCCGCGGAAGCTGACCCATTGATCGAAACCGGGCTTGGGCTCATCGGTTTCCGCACCCATGTGCCACTTGCCAAAAAAGCCGGTCTTGTAACCGCCCTTCTGCAAATGAGCGGGAAAGAACGTCGTGCCCGCGGGGATCGGGGTGTTGTTATCGACAATGCGGTGCTTGTGCGCATAGGTGCCAGTCAACACGGAGGCGCGGCTTGGACTACACAGCGCCGTGGTGACAAACGCATTGGGAAAGTAGACGCCTTCGCGCGCCATGCGATCCATCTGCGGTGTTTGGAGAAATGGCTGCGATTTGAGAAATCCCATCGCGTCGTAGCGGTGATCGTCACTGAGGATATAGATCACGTTGCGTCGCTTCTGTGGCTGGGCGATGGCTGCCGCGGCTGCGCCTGCGAGGGTTCCCAATAACTGTCTTCGGCTAAAACTCAAAACGTGCTCCCAGTTGAAAATTACGATTGTTCTTGGCACGTATGATCGTGCCACCGCTGATGATATCGACGCGGTTTTCGGGCAGATTGAAGTTCGGATGATTTGGAAGATTGAACGATTCCGCGCGGATCTGCAGCGCGACGCCTTCGTTGAAAGTGATGCGCCGCGAGAGCGAGGCATTGATCATGAGCGTGCCGGGTCCATCGAGAATGTTGCGTCCTGAACTGCCGTAACGATAGGCGCCGGTGGGCACGACCGGAAACACCGTACGATTGAACCATCGATCGATATCCGGTGTATCGACCGAGCCTTTCGCAAGGCGGTCCGGGCGGCTCGCTTCGCCGTTGGCAAAGTTGAAGTTCGCCACTCTCGGGGTGAAGGGCTGGCCCGTGTATGCGGTCGCCGTTCCGGAAAGCTGCCAGTCTTTCACAATGAAATTCCTGCCAAGACGCGGACTCCAAACCATGCTCGAAGTGAACGAGTGACCGATGTCGAAGTCGCTGCGTCCGCGCTCGCCTTTGAGGTTGCGGGAATCCTGCGCACTCGAAAAATTGTACTGAATGGTGCCGCCGGTGTTGGAACTCTCGTCGATCGACTTCGCGTAAGTATAGGCCGCGCGCATCGACAGTGTGCGGCTGAAGCGGCGCCGCAGCGTGAGCGCGCCAGAGTTGTAGATGGAGTTGGAACTGTCGCTGGTGATGTTGATGGTTCCGAAACCAGAGTATGGCCGCAGCGTGCGATCTTCACGATTCCGACCCGGTTGATTGAGATCGTAGCGGCGCTGCAGGTGTGTTCCCTTCGATCCCGCAAAAGCGATTTCGACGACGGTGCCTTTGCCAATTTCGCGTTCCACTGTGAGGCTGTAGGTTTGCAGGTATTGGGTCTGAGGTTCGGCCGGCCCGCCTGTGGATGAGGTGGTGCCACCTACGGAACGTCGCGCGACAGGAAACGCGTTCGAAACGGTCACCGATGTTGGATCGGCGGCGACCGCCGAGTAGGTTTCGTTGATCGAGAACGGGAACGTGTCGCTGTATTCGTCCAATCGGTAAAGTGAACTGGAACCATAGAAGATGCCATAGCCGCCGCGAATGACGGAATTCTTTCCCTTGAATGGACGCCACGCGAAGCCGAAGCGCGGCGCGAAGTTGTTCCAGTCGGTCTTCATCACCGTCGGAGGCAACCCGACGTCCGAAGCCATGACGACCATGTTCTGCAGGTTCGCGGTGCGGATGCGCGAGTCGAACTCTTCTTTCGACAACACGCCCATACCGCCGATCACCTGCTTGCGCAGATCGGGAACGAACATCGACCATGCGCCGAACTTTTCCTTCGGCGCTTTCATCAATTCATAGCGGATGCCGACGTTCAAGGTCAGTGACTGGCTTACCTTAAAATCATCTTGCAGGTATCCGTTGTAATTCGAAACGAGATGATACGGCCCTGCGCCGTCGAGTTGGCGTGCTGCGGAATTCGGCCAGCCAAGCAGCAGATCGGCGAAGGGTTCGTTGGTGTTGCGCCCGAGGAATGTCAGGCGTCCGCGAGTGCTTCCGTACTGGCGCGAGAAGTATTGAAAGCGCAGAAACTCTGCACCGGCTTTGAGATTGTGCTTGCCTTTGATCCAGGTCAGCGAACCTGAATACTGAAAGTTGTTGTAGGACCAGATTTTGGGCAGATCGTAGGCGGGTCCAAGGATGATGTATCCGCTGGTGTTCAACTCAGGCAAGCCTGCTGCGACAGGGTTCGTGATGCCACCTTTGAATCCACTTTCCGCTGCCCAATCCTTGTCGCCGCTGAAGGGCCAGCGTTGATCGTTGGTCTTGCGCGAGAAGCTTGCCTTGAGATCGAGGAACATGGTTGGAGTCAATGTTCGCAGATAGCGGATGTAGGAAAGCAGATTGAACGTATCGTTGATCGATCCGAAGAAGGGCAACGGAGACCGGCTGTTGGCCACGGGATCGTAGTTGGAATTCGGTGCCCAGTTGTTGGCGAAAGTGAGACGGTCTTTATCGGTGAGCTGATGATCGACCTTGGCTGTGAAGCCGGTGTTGTCGTTTGTGGCGTTGCCTTGTGAGATGAAGTTGTTCACGCCTCCACCAACGAGATTTGGGGCTGGGAAGTACTGCGCGAGTTTCAACGCCACGGGATCGAAACGGCTGACAGGAATCTGGTTCCCGGCAAACGGTGCCTTGGCAATGGGATCGTTCAAGACAAGCGGACGACCTTGTGCGTTGATAGCTTTCGAAAAGTCGCCTCTGAAGAATTCGGGCAGCGGTACGATGCCTCGCTGGGTCTTGCCGTTGGTGAGCTTCAACCGATCCCAACTGAAGAGAAAGAACGTACGATTACGGCCGTCGTAGAGTTTGGGGATGAATACGGGTCCCGTCACGTTTGCGCCATATTGGTTCCGGCGCAGCTTGGATCTGGTCACGTCGAAGTAACTGCGGGCGTCGAACACATCGTTGCGGATGAACTCGTAGAGCGCACCGTGCAGCTTGTTGGTTCCGCTCTTGGTGATGACACTGAGCACGCCCCCGGCGTAGCGGCCATACTCGGCGGCGAAGCCCGAAGTGATCAGTTTGAATTCCTGTACGCTTTCTATGGGTGGATTGATCATCGGACCGGTGTTGCGCTTCTGCGTGTTCTCGACGCCATCGATGAGAAAGCCGAAGTTATCGGCCCGCGCGCCGTTCACCGCGTAGGCACCGTCGCCACCGTCGCCTTTCGGAATCACGCCGCCTGTGAGATACGCGAGGTCGGAAAAGTTGCGTCCATCGAGCGGGATTTCCGAGATCTCTTTCGCCGTGGTCACTTCGCCACGTGCGCCGGATTCCGTATTGATCGCCGGCGGCGTATCCTGCACAGTGACCGATTCGGTGGCTGCGCCAACTTCGAGCCCGATGTCGATGCGCTGTTGCTGATCGACCTCAAGCGTCAACTCGGGAATCTTGTATGCCTTGAAGCCGGTGAAGTTCGCTTCCAAACGATAACGTCCTGGAGGCAGAAAGGGGATCGTGTAGGCTCCGGAATCGTTCGCTGCGGCTTTGTGCGAGATGTTGGTGCCGATGTGCACGGCTTTGACGGTGGCTGCGGGAATCAGCGCGCCAGAACTGTCTGTCACTCGTCCGGTGATGCTGGCGGACGAGTTCTGGGCAAACGTCGCAATCGGCAAAACGACAAAAAGGGCAAGCAATACACGAGACATGGCAAAGATCATCCTGAAGAACACCTCTCGCTATGCTACAGGATCTGTTATTTCTTCGCCGCCGCCTTCTCTGGCTGCACGTTGACGAGGACGTTGTCGCGAATCTCGTCGTTCGGATTGGTGATGAGCATGTCACCTGCCCGCACGCCGCTGCTCACTTCGACTTTGGCTCCGGTATCGCGGGTGATGTGGATCTTGTGGAATTCCACGCGACTGTCGCTGGGGCGCACCATTGCCACAAATGTGCCTTCATTGCGGGTCACCACCGTATCGGCGGGAATGGTGAGGATTGAGGGCGCGTTGGGCAACTTCAACTGCACGCGCGAGAACATACCCGGCATCAGCATGCCGCCGGGGTTGGGAAGTTTGATCACCGCGAGCATGGTGCGGCTGGTCATATCGAGCGCGTTGGCGATGCCACCGATCTTGACTTCGAAATGCTGATTGATGTCGTCGACATGCAGAATGGCCGGAGTCCCAGGGCGAACGCTGTTGACGTAAGCCTGCGGGACGTTCATGAACACACGGATCGTGCTGATGTCCGCCACGCGAAACACTTCCTTCGCAGTGCCCGCCGAGATGAGCGTCCCGACGTCGGGATGCCGGTAGGTGATGATGCCGTCGAACGGCGCGGGCAGCTTGCTGAACGATTTCATCTCTTCGAGGCGGCTGACGTTGGCAA
>CAZCPL010000218.1:9260-9593 GCA_964500255.1 uncultured Solibacteraceae bacterium
AATGCCAATTTGGCTTCGCGAGCGGCGCTGAGACTGGCAACCACGGCATCGGTTTCCGCTTTGCGAACTTCGAATGCGGCCTGCTTTTCGTCGGCTTCCTGTCGCGACGAGACGCCCTCTTGTGCGAGCTTCTTCCAACGCTCGGTGGTGATTTCCGCAAGCTTCAACGATGCTTTCGACTCGACGAGCTTCGCTTCCGCGTATTTGACCGACGCTTCGCTTTGCGATACCGCGGCGCGGGCCTGCTTGATCTGCTGGTCGAGTTCCGGGGTTTCCAGTTCAGCGAGAACTTGGCCCTTTTTTACCTTCCACCCGATGTCGACGTGGCGTTTG
>CAZCPL010000219.1:0-9572 GCA_964500255.1 uncultured Solibacteraceae bacterium
ACAGAATTTCGCCAGCTCCGAGTTCTTCGCCCCGATGCGCCCACTCAATTGCGTCGAAACCTTCGTCATCGCGGCCGCCGCGAGTGAAGACGTTCCAGGATCCGTTCGCAGCGTTGCGTCGAGCGTCGATCGCCAGGACAACCGCTTGAGCGCCGAACTCTAACGACAACTCGCGAATCAGTTCGGGACGCCGAACGGCGGCCGTGTTGATGCTGACCTTTTCGGCTCCAGCGAGAATGATGCGGCGAGCGTCGGCGACGGATCGGATGCCTCCGCCAACAGTCAGAGGTATGAAGACGCGCCGCGCGGTTCGCGCAACTACATCCACCATGGTGTCGCGGTAGTTTGACGACGCGGTGATGTCGAGAAAGACAAGTTCGTCGGCACCTTGTTCGTTGTAACGTTCGGCGAGTTCGACGGGATCTCCGGCATCGCGCAGATTGACGAAATTGATGCCTTTCACCACGCGGCCTTCTGTGACATCGAGGCAGGGAACGATGCGGCGGGCTAACATAATTCGGCGAAGTTCCTCATGACTCGCAATCCAACAGGGCCTGATTTTTCGGGGTGAAACTGCACGGCATAGATGTTCTCGCGCTGCAGCGTCGCGGTGTAAGGCAGCTCGTAAGTGCACGATGCGGCAGTCGCATCGCACAGCGGAGCGTAATAGCTGTGCGCGAAATAGACATAAGGGTGCTCGTCCAGCCCGTCAAGCAAAAGGCAGTGCTTTACGCGATCAAGGCTGTTCCAACCCATGTGCGGCACCCTCGCGTCCAATGGGAAACGGGTCACTTTGCCGGGAAACAATCCAAGCCCTTTTTGTTCCGGGGCCTCTTCGCTGCCTTCGAACATGCACTGCAGGCCGATGCAGATTCCGAGTAGCGGGATGTTGGCCGCGGCGCGCTCGAGAACTGCAGCCCGAAGACCGCGCGAGTCGAGTTCTCGCATCATTTGTCCGAAATGGCCGACACCGGGTAGGATGATCTTCTGGAAAGATTCCAACCCTTGCGGTGACGTCAACACTCGATAGGGCGCGCCGATCTCTTCGAGCGTATTGGCGACCGAGCGTAGATTTCCTGCTCCGTAGTCGATGATTGCGATCATACGAGAGCCTCAATTTCATTGACGTTTTCGAGTACGCCGACGGCTTGCTCTTGTTCGAAGAGCCGCAGCAGTTCTGCACGCCGCAGGTGATCGCGCTTGGCGATGCCATAGAACGGCACTCCGGCGAGGCGTGCCGATCGGGCGTCATCGATCGTGTCGCCGAGAAACACGAGTTCGACGGCTGGATGTTCGCGCTGGATCTTCAGCAGCCCATCCGGTGCGGGTTTGCCCTGCGCGACATGCTCGATGCAGATGCGCGGGTTGAAATCGATGTGCGGAACGAAGCGGGTGAGTGTATGCATCGCGTCGGCTTCGAGTCTGCCGGTGAATATGCCCAACCGATGCCGCGATCCGAGACGCTCCAGCATACCTTCCGCAACAAGCCACTCTTCTTTCATCACCAAGCCCTGAGGTCCCGCGAACAGCCGGGTGAACTCGCGCTGCACGTCGGCATAAGAAACCGGGACGTTTTGGTCGTCAAGGATGCGCTCGGTCACTGCCCAGTCGTTATTCCAGCCGCCCTGGTTTTTGTAGTCCTCGATCTGAGCGAATGAAGTGTTTCCACCGAACAGCGCGACGGTTTCGACAACCGCCTGGCGATAGGAGCCAGTGGGATCCACCAGTACGCCGTCCATATCGAAGACGATGATCTTACTTGCCATACACCGCTTTCGGATCATAGGCGCGGTCTTCGGTGACCTTCCAAACGCCCTCGTCGAGCTTGCGATAGAAGCAGCTTCGATAGCCGTCATGGCAGACGCCAGGGCCTAATTCTTCGCACTGCAGCACCAGGGCGTCTTGGTCGCAATCGGTGTGGATGCTCTTGACGGCCAGCTTGTGGCCGGACGATTCGCCTTTGAGCCAGAGCTTCTTGCGCGAGCGCGACCAGAAGATGGCGTAACCGGTTTCCACCGTCATCTTCCAGGATTCTTCGTTCATAAATCCCACCATCAGCACGCGGCCTGACTGGTGGTCTTGGATCACCGCGGTGATCAATCCGTCGAGTTTTGAAAAGTCTAGGTCCATACTGAAAACCAAAAGCCCGCTGTTGTCTGCAGCGGGCTCTTCGAGATTGAGACGTCGATCGAGGGATCGCAAGCCGCTGCGTTCAGGCACCGTTGCAATGGTGGTGATGATCGCGATTGGCGCATTTGGGCATTGAACTCCCAGGATATCACCCCTTTCAGAGTGCGAAGCAATTAAGTCCCTTTCATGCGCCATAGTGGGCTGTGTGAGAACATGAAACATCCGTCGATGCTGATCTACGCACTTACCATCTTCATCAGCGCGTTTCTGCTCTTTCAAGTCCAGCCAATGATCGCCAAGATCATTCTGCCGTGGTTCGGTGGCGGTGCCGCCGTGTGGAGCGCGTGTCTGATGTTCTTTCAGCTTGCTTTGCTTTTGGGGTATCTGTATTCCCATGCCGCGACGAAGTGGCTGAAGCCAAAGCAACAAGCGATGCTACACACCATCCTGCTTGTAGCGGCTGTGTTTCTGTTGCCAATCATGCCTGGGCAGCAATGGAAACCACTGGACGAGAAGGAACCGCTGCTTCGCATCTTTCTGCTGTTGTGCGGAACCGTTGGGCTGCCTTACCTGATGCTTTCGACCACGGGTCCGCTGTTGCAGGCTTGGTACTCACGAGCCAGTGGCGGCGCGATGCCATACCGTTTGTTCGCGCTGTCAAACTTCGGATCGTTTCTGGCTCTGCTCAGTTTTCCGTTTGTCTTCGAACCGATTCTGACATCGGCGCAGCAGACCAATCTGTGGTCATTGGCCTTTGCCGTGTTTGCCGCTTGTGCAGTGTTTGCCGGGTGGAAGACCGTTCGTGCGATTCCAGAAGCTGCTACGGCAGCGGCATCCGAAGAAGAATCCGTTGCGCCGATTCCCTTCGGACGCTTGCTGCTGTGGATAGGGCTTGCGGCCTGTGCTTCGATTCTACTCATCGCCGTCAGCAGCCACCTGACAACGAACGTCGCGCCGATTCCGTTTTTGTGGGTGGTTCCGCTCAGTATCTACCTGCTGACGTTCATCCTTTCATTCGAAAGTGACCGGATCTACGGTCGTGGGACGTTTATGCCGCTCCTGGTGGCAGCCCTTGGCGTGGCAGCGTTTTTGTTGACGGAAGAGAACCGCGATGGATTCGGGCCAATCTATCTCTGGTCGACCATCCTCTTCATCTGCTGCATGGTTTGCCATGGAGAGTTGGCGTTGCAGAAACCGCATCCGAAGCAACTGACGTTGTTCTTCCTGATGGTCTCTGTTGGCGGAGCGATCGGTGGATTGTTTGTGGCGATGGCCGCGCCGGTGATCTTCAGCAACTACTATGAACTGGCCATTGCGTTGGGATTGTGCGGCATTCTTGCGATGGGGATCCTTTGGGACGAGTTGCCGGACCCTTGGCGGCAATCGCAGGGTTGGGCCGTTGTCGGCCTCACTGTGATTGTCATCGCTGAACTCTGGTATCACGCGCATAGCTATCTCGATGAGTATCCGAAGTACGCGATGTTTGCGATCACGATGGCGTTCAGTTTCATTGTTGCGACCGCGATCACTTGGATCGACTTTCTGAAGAATCCGCTGCCCGGGGTCTCTTGGCCAGTCCGGCTTGTTTGGTTGGCGTTGCTACTGGCGAATCTTGCCCATCTGCGTCTTCCAGAAAGGGCGGACAGTGGCCTCGAACAGTTCTGTATCTGGTCAAGCTTTTGTGCGCTCGCAGGGCTTGTGCTCTGCTGGAAGCGTGGCGACGATGGCCGCCTCGATGGCGAAATGGTTCGTTGTGCGGGCGTTGTGTTGTGCGCAGCGCTGCTGGTACACCTCACTTACTATCAGCATGAGAATGGGCTTGGCTATCGAATGATGGCGCGCAATTTCTACGGCGGATTGAAGGTTCGCGATGAGGCGCAGGATGAGGATACCACCGCGAATCGTGCGCTGGTGCATGGCACGATCAATCACGGCGCGCAGTTAACCGACCCCGCGCGTCGACGTGAGACGACGAGTTACTACGGTCCGAATTCCGGTTTTGGCAAAGCCATTCTGGCACTGCAAAAGGAATCGGGTGGGGCGATCCGCGTGGGCATCACTGGATTGGGTGCCGGCGTTACGGCTAGCTTTTGCCGACCCGGCGACTACTTTCGCTTTTACGAACTGAATCCGATGGTGCTCGATATCGCGCGCAAGCAATTCACTTTCTACGACGACTGTCCTGCCGACAAGGGCGTATATCTGGGTGACGGCCGCCTGGCGTTGGAACGTCAGAACAGCCACCAGTTCGATCTGCTCGCGATGGATGCGTTTTCCAGCGATTCAGTTCCCGTGCACCTGTTGACCAAAGAGGCTTTCGCCCTCTATTCGAAGCATCTTACGCCAAATGGTGTCCTTGCCATAAACGTATCCAATCGTTATCTGAATCTGGTTCCCGTGGTGACGCGCAACGGCCACGAGTTCGGCATGAAGGTCGCACTCGTTGAAGATGACGGTGAAGGTGCGGACTTCTATTCCGCTACCTCGTGGATGCTTTGCACGCGAAGCAGCACCTTGTTTTCCGACGCCGGATTTCAAGGCAAGAATGTCACCTATCCGGCGGATAATCTGAAGATCCGCCAGTGGACCGACGGTTACAGCAATCTGTTCCAGATCATGAAGTAGGCACGAAGAAACCCTTGGCAGAAGGATCTCACTCTTGCTGATGCTCGTTTGCCCTGTTCGCGGATGCCTGCTTGGATTGTCGCGGGAAACGCGACGGTTGATTTGTCCGCGGGGCCATTGTTTCGATATCGCTCGCAGCGGATATGTGAATCTTCTGCAGCCGCAGGACAAGAAGTCGAAAGAACCCGGCGATACTGTGGCGGCGATTGCCGGACGGAGACGGATCCATGAATTGGGTGTGACTCAACCCCTGCTGGATGCGATCTCCTCGCTGTCGGGCGTTGTGGCTTGCGATGTGGTTCTGGACGCGGGCTGTGGCGAGGGCTTCTACCTTGGCAGTTTGCAGGCTGGTTCCGGATGTGCGGCCGAGGGTGTCGACATTTCGATTCCGGCGGTGGATGCTGCTGCGCGACGTTATCCTGCCTGCTCATGGGTTGTGGCGAATGCGGATCGGGCATTGCCATATGGCGATGCTTCGTTCACACTTGTGCTTTCGATCAACGCGCGATTGAATGCGGCGGAGTTCCGGCGGGTTGTGCGTCCCGGCGGACGACTCTTGTTGGCGATTGCGGGTGCGGAGGATCTGCGGGAGTTGCGCGGAGGCTCTGCAGGGCGGGATCGCGTTGCCAGGACCGTCGAGATGTTTGGATCCGAGGGATTCGCATTGGTGGAACATCGCTCGGTTTTGACTGTGGCTCAGTTGGACGCGGCGGCGATTGCCGATTTGAGCCACGCGATCTATCGTCCTCTGGCTGGCGATGCGGTGGAGATCGATCGCGTGACGTTTGCGTTGGATCTACTGCTATTCAACTAGCGGTCAAGCCGCTCCAAAGCAGAACAGCTTTCCATCCTGCGATCCGATAACGATCCTGCCCTCCGCCACCGCCGGGGATGCAGACAGCGGCTCGCCCACTTGGTAATCCCAGATCTTGGCACCCGTGTTGAAGTCGAGGACATAGAAGCGCCCGTCGTTGGACCCGATATACACGCGCCCTTCGGAAACCACCGGCGACGATTCCACTCGCGCTCGAGTGGCAAAGCTCCATAGCTCTTTGCCGGTCAATTGCTGAAAGCAGTGTACGATCTTGTCGCGTCCGCCGAGCACCACTTTGTTGTCCGCAACCGCGGCGCTCGAATAGAACGGAAACTGACGAGCCTTGTTCTCATAGCGCCAGATGCGTTGCTTCGTCTTGAGATCATAGGCATGGACATCGTTGTCGTATGTCCCAAAGAATGCGTAGCGGTCATCCACTATCGCTGGCGAAGCGCCCGTATACGAACCGGTGATCACTTCGTATACCTGCTTGCCATCCGCGATCCGGATCGCACGCAATACGCCGTCGCAGCCCGAAATATAGGCGATTCCATTGGAAACAGCCGCGGTTGCATGCACCTGCCCCTTGGTTTTGAACTGCCATAGCATCTTGCCATCCTTCAGCCCGAGGCCATATAGATTGCTGTCATAGGATCCAATAATCACGCGATCACCAGAGATCACCGGCGACGCTTTCACTTCGGTTCCAGTTTGGAATGTCCAAATTCCCTTTCCGTCTTTGGCATTGACGCCGTGCACCCATCCCGCGAGATCGCCGATGACCACGACTCCGTTGGCAACCGCGGGCGAGGATTCGCCGACACCCTCATTGGTCTTGTATTTCCACCGCAATTTGCCATCGACAAGATTCACGCAAATCAACTCGCCTGCCTGCGTGCCGAAGTACACAGCGCCATCCACAATCGCGGCGGAAGACTCAATAGACTCGCCCGCTTCATAAGTCCATAGCAGCTTCAGATTCTTCGGAATCGAGCCCGCGGGCAATACCCCGGTCAGCGTTTGATTGCCGCGAAACTGCGGCCACTGGGCGAACGCGCTGCAACAGGACACGAACAGAATCAATAAGCGCATTGGTAGATCTCCATGGCCCCAGCCGCATCGAACGGCCGTGGATTGTGTTTACCGGTCCATTGTTCGCCGGCTTCTTTTGACAACGTCTCAAACAGTGCCGAATCGATTCCTGCCGACCTTAGATCGCGCGGCATGTCTGCGATCGCTGCGAGTTCCTGCAATCGCTCGGTTAGATACGGCAGCAATTCGTCGTAGTCCGCGTGGCTCTTGTTCCAACGCACGACATGCTGCAACAGCATCGCGATCGCGACCCCGTGCGTCGTTCCAAAATGCGCGGTCAAAGGATTCGCGCACGCGTGAGTCGCGCCCAGCATTGAATTCTCAATCGCGGCACCTGCAAAGTGCGAGCCGAGCAACATCGCACCACGCGCCTCGACGTCGTTCGGATCCCGCAGTATTTTTTCAAAGTTCGAATCAACCAGCCGGAACGCTTCGCGCGCGAACATGCGCGACATCGATGTGCGCTTGGTGCAGACGAAACTTTCCACCGCATGAGACAGCGCATCGTAACCCGAGGAAGCCGTCACGTCAGCCGGTTGCGACACCGTCAATAGCGGATCCAAAATGGCGACGCGGAAGGCCGCCTGCGGGTCTCCGCAAGCCATTTTGATATGTGTCACCGCATCGGAGACGATGCAGTAACTCTGGGCCTCGCTGCCCGTGCCCGCAGTGGTTGGGATGCCAATCATCGGATACATCGGGCGCGTTGCTTTGCCGTGGCCCTGATAGTCTTCCATCACGCCCCCGTTGGTGAGCAGAAAGTTCACCGCTTTGGCCAGGTCCATCGACGATCCGCCGCCCAATCCGATGATGGAATCGATCATCAGAGGAACCGCATGATCGTGACACGCCTGTACCATGGCCGTATCTGGATTGGCGCCGAAATCATGAAAGGTGAACACCGTTGAGCCTGCATCCCACAACATTTTGACGGCTCTGGCGACAAACCCGCTCTTTGCTATGCCGGGATCGGAGACAATCAGCACTCGTCTGAAGCCAAGGCTTTGCGCGATGGATCCGAGCCGCTCAAAGGATCCCTCACCGAAGATTGTGGATGTACGTGGAATGAAGTCGAAGGCGCGCTGCTGCATCGTTTGCATCTACTATTGTCGGCGACAATGGGAAATATGTGCAGGAGCATCAAGACGCTGCGGCGCATTCCGCCGCCTGCCACCCCCGAAGAGATCCGCGCTGCCGCTCTGCAGTTCATTCGCAAGGTGAGCGGCACTCGCCATCCACCGGCGGGGTTTACGAGCGCTTATGACAACGCTGTGTCAGAAATCGCAGCGGCGACGGATCGGCTTTTGCAAACGATGGGGCCACCCCGAGTCAGCAATGCAAGGAAACAACGGGATGCTAGTCAGCAGCCGTGAGTTCGATCGCATCGCCGACGAGGCTTTCTCTCGCATCGCGCCGAAGTTCCGCAGGCGCTTGCGCAATGTGTTGATCGTCGTCGAGCAAGAACCGCCAGAACGCGATTTGCTGGGTCTCTATCAGGGTCGTCCTCTTACAGAACGCAGTGTGTTCGATAGTGGCATGCAGCCCGATAAGATCACGATTTATCAGGGCCCACATCAGCGCATGGCGCGTACGTTGCCCGAACTTGAGCAGATCGTAGCGGACACAATCTGGCATGAGATCGCACACTACTTTGGGATGAACGAAAAACAGGTAGTGGCGGCGGAACGGATCCGCCGCAGGAAAATGAGACGCCGCTAGCCAACCGGCAAAGGCCGGGGCGGCTTCGACGCAGGCAAGTATTTCCGCCGCCCCGGTCCGTTTTGCCGGTGAATACCTAGGAGTTCGCGGGTTGGCGTACCATTCGTTTGCGCATCTCGCAATCGCAGCAATCGCTGCACCGGGAGCATCGCTCACAGCGATGGTTGGCGCAGCAATCCTTGGTGCAGAACAGGCAGATGTCGCGCGATCCTTCGCCACAAATCGAACAATTGAATATGGCGGCTTCGACCGGGGTCATCTATTTGCGCCTCCGCAAGGTCTGGCTTCTGCATTTTTGCGCTTCCTGATCGACAATCTTGAACTCCTGCTCTTTCGTCTCGGCCAATTCCACAACGTAGCTGCGCAGCGTCTGGCGCGCGTGTCCGTTCTCATTCCGCATGCCAACAATTAACTCCGCAACAGCGGGGTTGTGATAGTTGCGAACCCCCTCCGCAAGCGACTGCAGGTTCAGATCGAAGGAATCGATACGCATGAACAGGTCGAGCGCCAGCGTCAGCTTTTCTGTGTCAGCGGCCAAACGTCCGGCGACTGAAGTCACCGCTTGCAACTGCTGCAAGACTTCCTTCTTTTGCGCCTCGTATCCAACCGGCGCGCCCTGCGACATCCACTCTTTCGGCTGTAGTTGCTCGATTACAAGCTTCAACCGGTTGCCGGATGCCTGCAGAGATTCTAATGTTTTCTTGAGATCCCAAGGCGCAGTCACACCCTGCGCAAACAAGCCGGATGTGCAAAAGGCGGCGGCAATCAGGATACGTGCGAGAACATGCATGGCCTAAGGCCAGTGTACTTCGAAACTCGCTACTTGCCCGTTCGCCGTCAGCCGAAGAGTCCGGTATCCAGCCGCGATTCCCGCTGGCCTTGCGAACTGCAGTTCCACGACTCCGGGCTTGATTTGGAACGTTGCTGTGCGAACCAGTTCCGTGCCCTCGACCTCGGCCCTCGGCGAGGCGTCACCACCCAAGCCGCTCGCAATCATAGTTACCTGCTGGGCGCTCGCGACCGCTCGATAGATTCCTGGGGTTGCGGGAAGCATCGTCACCGTCACACGCGCTTGAGCGGATTCGACCGTCGATGCGATCGCCAAGTGTTCGCTGCCTTCAGTCGGTGCATCGTTTGGAACCAGCACGTCTATTCGGGTTGGAGACGCGAATACAATGCGTAAGGGCCGTGC
>CAZCPL010000220.1:0-2651 GCA_964500255.1 uncultured Solibacteraceae bacterium
CGTCTCAGCATTGTCGCGATAGGCCTTGCCTGCAGGAAACAGCCCCGTTTTCAATGGAAAGACCAACACCCGCGCCTGCCTCTGCAAACGGGCCGCCTCGTTCCTCACCAACGCGGGATCCCCGACCAATGCCACCGTCGGCGTATCGACTGTCATCAGCAAGGCAAAAGACAACAGCATCACGGATGCTCCGGTGTACCCACCAATTCCACAAACGCTTTCGCCGCATGGCTCAGCGCACGGCGTGCTGGCGAAACCAGCCGGATCTCGCGATCGACATTGAGCTCTTTCACACGCACCTCGCGCAGCGTGCCATTGTTCAGTTCCTGATCCACACACAGCTTCGGCAAGAACGCCACCCCCTCGTTGCGCTGCACCATCAGCCGGATCGCTTCCACAGTTGGCATCTCTACTTCCATATTCAGCGGAACCTTGTGGCGCTGGAACTCTCTCAGCACGAGCGAACGATACGGCGACATGACGTTGTGAGCGATGAAGATCTCCGACCCCAGTTCCGTGATCGGAACCTCCACCGCGTCCGCCAGTCGATGTTGTGGCGAGACCACAAACGTCAAGCGGTCGCGATAGATCACGGTCGAAACGAGTCGGCTATCGCCCGCTTCGTAGCTGATCAGTCCAAGTTCTAGATCGCCATCCAGAATTTGCGACGGGATCTTGCTCGACAACGACCTCCGCACCTGCACCTTAATCTTGGGATATCGCCGACGGTACTCTTCGATGTGCCGCAGCAAATACAAAGTCGTTGACTCGTTTGCGCCTACGATCAATCGACCCGCCGAGTTGTCGCGGAGTTCTGCCAGGGCGTTGGCGAGTTCGGCTTCCAGATTCTCGAAGCGGCGCGCAAACTCGAGCACGATCGTGCCGGCGTCGGTGAGCATGAGCTCTTTGCCGGAACGGTCAATCAATCTTTCGTTGAGCTCCGACTCAAGCCGCTGGACCGCCAGCGACACCGCGGGTTGGGTCCGCAGCAGCTTTTCGCCCGCCCGCGAGAAGCTCTTCTCGGTGGCAACCATCTGAAAGACCTTCAACGGGTAGAGTTCCATGGCGTTGGTATAAGTGTATCAACATTATAAATTTGTCAAATCGAAAGAGGACTGTGCATAATAACTGAATATGAGGTGCTGCTCACCCGCGGCCCTCATCCGGCAACAACGCCAGCGAAAGGTTTATCACCATGAGCAATCGCGTTTACATCTTCGATACTACGCTAAGGGATGGCGAGCAGAGTCCCGGATGCAGCATGACTGTGCCCGAAAAGCTCGCGATGGCGGCCAAGCTCGCCGATTTGGGAGTCGACATCATGGAAGCGGGTTTCCCCATCGCTTCCGATGGTGACTTTGCGGCAGTGGACGTTATCAGTCGACAGTTTCCCTGGATGCAGGTGGCGGCACTTGCGCGATCTAACAAAATGGACGTGGAACGCGCGGCGAACTCACTGAAGAATGCCAAGCGGCCCCGCATCCACACCTTTATCGCCACCAGCGATATCCACCTTGAGTTCAAGCTGAAGAAGAGCCGCCAACAGGTTCTGGAAGACGCAGTGCAAGCCGTGACGCTCGCGCGCCACTACGTGGACGATGTCGAGTTTTCAGCTGAGGACGCTTCTCGCACCGATATCGAATACTTGGTCGAGATCTCGAAGGCAGTTGTCGCCGCAGGGGCGCGTACGGTAAACCTTCCCGATACGACGGGATTCAGCGTTCCCTACGAATACGCGAAGATGATCGGCCGTGTCGTTCATGAACTTGGCGACACAGCGATTGTGAGTGTCCACTGCCACGATGACCTTGGTCTCGCGGTTGCGAATTCCCTCGCCGCCGTCGAAGCAGGTGCGCGGCAAATCGAATGCACCATCAACGGCATCGGCGAACGTGCGGGCAACTGCGCGCTCGAAGAAGTGGTGATGGCGATGAAGGTGCGCAACGATCAGCTTCCGTATGAAACCCGCATCGTGACGGAACACATCTACGCCGCGAGCCAGTTTCTGACGTCGATCATCAGCTTCGGACCCCAACCGAATAAAGCGATCGTCGGCGCGAACGCGTTCGCGCATGAAGCAGGCATCCATCAGGATGGATACCTGAAGAACAAATCGACTTACGAGATCGTCGATCCCAAGAGCGTCGGCGTGCCGGAAGGTAGGCTCGTTCTTGGCAAGCACAGTGGACGCCACGCCTTGGCCAATCGCTGTAAGGATCTCGGTTTCGAACTCACGAAAGAAGAGCTGCAAGTGGTGTACACGAAGTTCACGACTCTGGCGGATACCAAGAAGGGCGTCATGAATGACGAGATTCTGGAAATGATCGCCGAAGTGCGTTCTGGCGCGCCCGCTGTAGCCAACTAACTCACTCAATGAATCTGAACATTTGCATACTACCCGGTGACGGCATCGGAGTCGAAGTCACCCGCGAGGCGGTGCGCGTCCTCAAAACCGTTTCCGCCAAGTTCGGCCATACGCTGTGCCTAACCGAGGGCCTGATGGGCGGCATCGCGATTCACAAGACGGGCAATCCGCTGCCGCAGGAAACGCAGGATTTAGCTTTAAAGGCCGACGCGACCCTGATGGGGGCGTTTGGCTTGCCGGAATTCGACAACTGGCCCCCGGAGAAGCGTCCGGAACGCGGATTGCT
>CAZCPL010000220.1:2661-3117 GCA_964500255.1 uncultured Solibacteraceae bacterium
GCGCTGATCGGGTGGCGCGTCGAGCGCGCGCTCGCGTTGCGCAAGCTGCTCGGCGTTTACGGCAACTTGCGTCCCGTGCGATCGTACAAGTCGCTGCTTGAGGCGTCGCCTTTAAAGAACCATCTGATCGACGGCGTCGACATGATCATTCTGCGCGAGTTGACCGGCGGCATTTACTACGGCACGCCGCGCGGCATCGAAGGCGAAGGCTTAGAAGAGCGCGGCACGAACACAATGACGTACACGCGCAAAGAAATTCAGCGTGTGACTCGTATGGCATTCAAGCTCGCACAGGGCCGCCGCAAGAAGGTGGCGAGTGTCGACAAGTCGAATGTGCTGGAAACTTCGCAGCTTTGGCGTCGCGTCGTGAACGAAGTCGCGCCGGAGTTTCCGGATTGCGAACTCGAACACATCCTGGTGGACAACTGCGCGATGCAGTTGATTCTCGCGCCCAAG
>CAZCPL010000220.1:3127-9535 GCA_964500255.1 uncultured Solibacteraceae bacterium
CAAGCGGTTCGACATCGTGCTGCTTGAAAACATGTTCGGCGACATCCTCAGCGATGAGGGTGCCGTGCTGGCTGGATCGATCGGCATGCTGCCTTCGGCATCGCTGGGCGATGACAAAGGCTTGTACGAGCCGGTACACGGATCCGCCCCGGACATCGCGGGTCAGAACAAAGCGAATCCGATGGCGGCCATCGGCTCGGTCGCCGCGATGCTCGATTACAGCTTCCAGCTTCCTGCCGAGGCGAAGGCTGTCTACGATGCCGTCGAAAAGGTTCTGGACAGCGGTCGCGTCACTGCGGACTTGAAGCCCAAGGGCGTGCCCGCAACCACCGAAGAAGTTGGCAATGCGGTTTGTGAGGCGATCGGATAACAATGAAGCCCCGTACGATCATTGAGAAAATATGGGATCGGCATCTGGTTGCTGAGAATCCCGGAGCACCGGCGTTGATCTACATCGATCTGCACCTCGTGCATGAAGTGACATCCCCGCAGGCCTTCAGTGGGTTGCGCGAACGTGGCATTCAGGTTCGCCGGCCGGATCTGACTTTCGGAACCGTCGATCATTCCAGCCCGACGCACTCCTTCTTACTGCCGATTTTGGACAAGGTTGCGGAGACGCAGATTCTGCAGTTCGAAAAGAACTGCACCGAGTTCGGGATCCCACACTTTGGCTACAAGCATGAGAAGCAGGGCATCGTACACGTCATTGGACCGGAGCATGGACTCACGCAACCCGGCATGACTGTCGTTTGCGGCGATTCTCACACGGCGACCCACGGTGCGTTTGGCGCGCTGGCGTTCGGCATCGGAACCAGCCAGGTGGAACACGTCCTCGCGACGCAGTGCTTGTTGCAACAAAAGTCATTGACCTATGAAGTCCGCGTAGATGGCGTGTTGAAACCGGGTGTTTCCGCGAAGGATATCATCCTCGCGCTCATCGCTCGCATTGGCATTGGCGGCGGCACCGGCTGCGTGTTTGAATTCACCGGTTCGGCGATCCGTTCGCTGAGCATGGAAGAACGCATGACGGTCTGCAACATGGCAATCGAAGGTGGCGCGCGTGCTGGGCTGATTGCTCCTGACGACACGACCTATGAGTTTCTTGCCGGGCGTACGTTCTCGCCCAAGGGCGCCGAATGGGATGCGGCCGTGGCGCGTTGGAAGCAGTTGCCGACCCATGAGGGCGCGGTGTACGACCGCTCGATCTCGATCGACGCCAACGAACTGGAGCCAATGATCACGTTCGGAACGAATCCCGGAATGGGCATGCCGATTAGCGGCTTGATTCCGGATCCTGCCTCGGTGACGGATTCGCTGGAACGCGATTCGTTGAAGAAGGCACTGGCCTACATGAACCTCGAAGCGGGCAAGCCGCTTGTCGGTCAAGCTGTGAATGTTGTGTTTGTGGGAAGCTGCACGAACTCCCGTATGTCCGATTTGCGGGCCGCTGCTTCTGTGATGAAGGGCCGCAAGGTCGCTCCGGGCGTGCGGATGATGGTGGTTCCTGGATCGCAGATCATCAAACGCCAGGCCGAAGCCGAAGGTCTGGACAAGATCTTCCGCGAGGCTGGTGCCGACTGGCGCGAAGCCGGTTGCTCGATGTGCATCGCGATGAATGGCGACCAGTTGAGTCCCGGTGAGTATAGTGTTTCGACGTCGAACCGCAACTTCGAAGGGCGTCAAGGTAAAGGCGGGCGGACGTTCCTGGCGAGTCCGTTGACTGCTGCGGCTTCCGCGGTGATGGGCAAAGTGACTGACGTAAGGAGCCTCAGCGAATGGCCGAGTTGACAGCGAAGTTTACAGCACTGGAAGGCAAGTTCGTGGCGATGCCGATCGATAACGTCGATACGGATCAGATCATTCCGGCGCGCTTTCTGAAGACGATCTCGAAGGTTGGTTTGGGCGATCAGTTGTTCAACGACTGGCGCTACAATCCGGATGGCGGCGAAAAGCCGGAGTTCCTGTTAAATCAGGCGGAATCGAAGACCAGGCAGATCCTGCTGGCGGGCGATAACTTTGGCTGCGGGTCGTCCCGCGAACATGCTCCGTGGGCGTTGACGCAGTACGGGTTCCGGGCGCTGATCAGTACGTCGTTCGCGGATATCTTCAAGGGCAATTCGATGAAGAACGGCCTACTGCCGATCGTGGTGCCAAAGGATGTTCATGCTTGGTTGTTTGCGAATCCGGATTCGACGGTGAAGATCGATCTGGCTGCGCAGACGTTGACCATCGCCGACGGACGGAGCGTGCCGTTTGACGTGGATCCATTTGCCAAGAACTGTTTGCTTGAAGGCGTCGACGAACTGGGCTATATCCTGAAGCAGGACGAAGCGATCCGCAAGTTCGAGGCCGGACGCCTGGGTTCGCTGAATACTCTGGCATCCTAAATTCTTCCTGTGGAATCCAACAAAGGCCACCGCTACAGGTGGCCTTTCCCGTCTTTCGGTTGACGAGTTTTCATCGAAAGTTCCAATATCCACAGGCTACACTCTGAAACAAAAGTGCTAGACTCTGTAGTAGCTCCCCGCCGGTGCCCGCGACGCTGTCCGAACAAGGTTGGATCTATCAGTGCGTCACCTCCCCACAATTCTGCTGTCCTTTATTGGGACAATGCTGCCTCTTGCGGCGCAATCCCTTTCCATTCAATCCGGTGATGGCCAGATCGTTCTGGAGAATTTCCGCGCGACCTCATCGATGAAAGTACGAGCGATCGATCCGCTGGGACGCCCACTGGTTGGAGCGCGTATCGAATGGACGGTCACAACCGGCCAAGGCGAACTGCTGGAAGTCACTACCTCGACGGATGCCGATGGCGCCGCACAGGCCTTTTTCCGAGCGACCGTGGTGCCCGGCGGGATGTCCGTCCAGCCATCCACGGTGCTAGCGCGGTCCTCCTTTGGCGAAGTGCGGTTTCGAGTGACCACCGCGTTGGTCAGTTTCCGGGGCACACTCGCGTCACCGCCCATCGTTCAATTAGTGAGTCCGACTCTCGATGGACCCGTCCCAACTGGGGCCACAGGATCCACACTGACCGGCGCCGTCGTTGTGAGGGTTGGTATCAGTGGAGGTCCGGATGTCGGGCAGCCTTTGCCGAACGTTGGCATCCGCGTGCAGCCTTCGGGCGACATCGCGCAGGGCCCTTCCGCCGTCTGCCGCGGAGCCAACGGAATCATATTGACAGACGAGAGAGGCCTCGCCGTCTGCGATCTCGTGTTGAACAATCGCACCGGTCTGGCGCGGCTGGCGGTGAACGCGGGCGAGTTTGTCACAACACGCGATTTCCTGGTGAATATCGTTTCCGGGACCCCCTGCGTCTTCAGTATCCAGCCCACGATCAAGCCGATCTCCGCCTCCGGTGGACGCGATAGCTTCTTTCTCTCAGCGACTGGTCTGTCGTGCGGGTGGGCGGTGCAGAGCAACGTCAGTTGGCTCAGTGTAGTGAGCGCCGCAAGCGGCACAGGCCCAGCGGAGATCTTCTTTTCGGCGGAAAGCAATCCGTCGGTGAATCAACGGATCGGATCTATCACCGTGGGTGGACAGAGCCTCACAATCTCCCAGTCGGGTAGCGGATCGACAGGCGTTTTGACGATCACCACGCCAACGACGCTGCCCATCGCTGTTGCGGGACAACCCATTTCCTACCCGCTGCAGGCACAAGGCGGACGCCTGCCCTATCGCTGGTCAACTGGCGTTGGCTCGGCACTGCCTGCGGGCTTTGCACTGTCCACCGAAGGCATCCTCACGGGAGTCTCACCTTCACCGGGCACAGCGACTTTTACAGTGACTGCCGTCGATGCGGTTGGCACTTTGGCAAGCAAGGGTCTTCAGCTAACGGTTCTGCCACTCGATGCGAACCAGAATCCCAGTTTCTTGACCACCAGCTTTGCGTCCGGTGCCACGGGGCAGCCCTATCGCCAATCGATTGAAGTCCGAGTCGGTTGCGCCAACCTGGTATCTTCGACCTTGCGTTTGGAGCGAACGGCGGGTACGCTTCCCGCCGGCTTGGAGCTTGTCCAAGCCGGTGCGCAATGGGTAATTCAAGGGACGCCAACCGAGGCCGGACGCATCACGGCGTTCGCGCTTCGGGCGACGAATCCCTGCGGCCTTACAACCACAGCGGACTTTACCATCACGATTGCAGGCCAAGGCGGTGGCGGCACCACCACCAGCCAACTGTCGTCTTTACCGACGTCTTTAAACTTCGAGGTTTTTCAGGGGCGAGCGACGGCCGTTGCACCGCAGCGGCTCACGGTTCGGTCTACGCCGTCGGTGACCTATTCGGCAGCCCCGGCGACAGGTTGGATCACCATCGCTTCCGGAAATGTGGGCCTCACGAACACGACCGAGATGACGGTGGGAATCGCCAACTTTGAGTCCTTCGGACCCGGCCAGTACAGCGGGACAATTCTTGTCTCGGCGGTCGGTGTTGCCTCGCTTCAGATTCCCGTGACTTTGACGGTGAATCCGCCGCCCACCTTGTTTGTTTCGCCTACTGGGTTGACCTTTAGCGTGCCGATCGCAATTGCTCCCGTACCCTCGGGCACGATCCGGCAGACCCTTTCAGTAAGCGGCGGCGTGGGCACCGTCTTTTCCGCCACCGGGCAAACCAGCGGTGCCAACTGGCTGCGGGTGACTCCTTCGATCAGCACCTCGCCCGCGGTTTTGGATGTCGAGATCAACCACGTCGGGCTATCGCCGGGCAACTATTCGGGACGCGTGGTGATCGCCGTCGGCGGTGCCATCGTATCGACGATTCCAGTGAATCTGACGGTCAACAATCCGCCGCAGTTGATCTGGAGCACCAGTGCGCTGACTTTCGCTTTGACCCCTGGGGATTCGACGCTGCGTCCGCAGACCCTTGCGCTCTCGACCACCTCGTCTTCGCCCTCGCGGGTCTCGATCACCGCCAATATTCTCAACGGCGGCAATTGGCTGAGAGTCGACCAAAGTTCCGGAACGACGCCTATGAACGTGGTGGTTTCGGTGGACACCAGCGGGCTGAGCGCGGGGCAATACAACGGTGAGATCCTGGCGCGTGCGGTGGATGGCTCGACCCTTGCGACCGCCGGCGTTCGAGTTCTCTTGTTGATCACCGAAACGAATCCAACGATTCAGGCTGTGGTGAATGCCGCGAGTGAACTGCAGGGTCCGCTGACACCAGGAGCTTGGGCCGTTGTGCACGGAACCTTCCTCGGATCTACCGGTACACCGTCGCCTTACAAGGTGACAATTGGCCGCGTGGATACGACTCTATCCGATGTGCGGATTCTGGTGGATGGGCTGCCAGCGCCCATCCTATCGGCATCTTCGCAAAGGACCGTGTTCCAGGTGCCTTACAGCGCCGCGGACCGGCAGCGAATCTCAGTGGTTGTTGAATACAAGGGCAATCGTTCGCAGCCGTTTGACGTCCCGATCGTCTTCGTGAATCCCGCCATCTTTGTGGTGGGAGCAACACAGGGCGACATCACCAACGAAGACGGCAGCAAAAACAGCATCTCTCGTCCTGCGGACGTCGGCGAGACCGTGACGATTTTCGCTACGGGCGAGGGTCCGACGGATCCTGTGGGAGTCGACGGCCTGATCATCGGCAATGACAACGTTCCGAAGCCTACTGTGCTGCCTGTCCAGGTTTGGATGGATGGACAGGAGGCGGAAGTCGTGTCGTTCGGTGCGGT
Organism: uncultured Solibacteraceae bacterium; assembly: GCA_964500255.1. Classification (GTDB taxonomy): domain Bacteria; phylum Acidobacteriota; class Terriglobia; order Bryobacterales; family Bryobacteraceae; genus F-183. The sequence goes on from CAZCPL010000220.1 coordinate 8,803, forward strand.
TCCTGGGATGCCCGCTGGCCTGTTCCAGGTGAAAGCGAAGATCCCGGCGACGGTCACTCGTGGGATTCCCGTCGCGGTCACGATCGGTGTGAACAGCAACTACACGCCCGATTTTGTCACGGTTGCGATCAAGCCGTAGAGTAGTCTGTCCGCGAAGCAACCATGCCTGGGTTCGCTGCAAAAAGCGTGGATCCAGGCCTTATCTGTTTGCTGGAAGTGTCTGAACGCGCTTCTCGCCGAGAAGATCCCAGAATTCGATCTCACCGTTTTGCTTGCCAACCGCTGTTGCCAAGCACCGCGATCGTCGTGACATAGCCGCTTAAGGCTGCGGATGTGCCGCGGCGCATTCCCGTTCGGAGATCCCATTCATGCACTCGTCCATCTTGGCTGCCCATGTAGTCGGAGGTTCTGTTCCGATCGAACTCGATCGGACCATAGGTCATCGATTCTCTGGTGGCCGTAAGCCGATTCCGCAGCGCCCCGGATTCCCGATCCCAGATGGAAGGCCAATGGCCCGGCGCCACGATCCTGCTGTCGCCGTTTGCGAAGGACACTTCGCCGTAAATGGTCGAACAGCAAACTTTGAATGTCGGCCTTCCGTTCGCGACGTCTAGGACCGCGATCTCGCCCACACCGTTGATCGACAGGATCGATTTCCCGTTTCCACTGAATCGCACGGTTCCGTAGAGCACCACAAGAATCGGCATCGGAGCGAAGCGACGCTGGCCCTCTC
>CAZCPL010000221.1:0-9473 GCA_964500255.1 uncultured Solibacteraceae bacterium
AGGTCGTCCGCATCGAAGACGCCTTTCCCGTCGGTGAAGCTGCCGCGAACAGGAGCGTCGAGAGTGTGCGGGGTGCGACCATCGAGCCACCAGATCGCCCATTGCTTGGATGCGGGATCGTACGAACGGAGGGTCAAGGCGCGATAGGTGCCGCCGGGCAAGTGCAGCAGATTGTCGTCCATGTTTGCGGAGCCTCCCATCAACAGTTGCGCGGCGGTGGTTCGTTCGAACTCATCCCATTGCTGGCTGCCAACGAGGCGTTCTTTGAGCCGCCGATGATGCACGCGCCAGCTTCCGGCTAGGAAATCGAAATCACAAGACATAGAATGATCGTACGGGATTGCGCCGCATTCGGAAAGGTCCGGAATCGAGGCGGGAACCTGGATCCAGAGGGCCCGCCTGTTACAATGGCAGCAATATCCATATGTCCACGAGTGTGTTGGCGTTAGCCAAGGATCTTCTCACGCCTGAGCTAATTGGGAAGGCCGCGCTTCTCACCGGCGAGACCGGTGAAACCACCCAATCGGCGCTGCATGCGCTTGTTCCCGCTGTGCTTGGCGCGTTTGCCGGAAAGGTGTCCACCACCGACGGCGCGACAGGGCTCTTCCATCTTCTTGGAACCCTGCCCGCGCTTGACAGAAGCGATATTGGCGCGTGGGTCAAGGCCGGCAAACCGCTGCTTTCGTCTTTGTTCGGAGACCGCCTCGGTGGGTTGATCGACGTGGTCACCAACGCCACTGGGATCCGCGAAGGCGGCGCTGGAACATTGGCGGGGCTGGCGGGTTCGCTCGTTGCGAGCGTGCTGGCGGGAAAGATCGAACATTCCGATCCGACAGCCTTGGCTGAGCTGCTCGAAGGCGAGAAGAGCGCCGCGTTTGCTGCCGCTCCCGCGGGCGTCACCTCCGTTCTGGAATCCGGCGGATTGAGTTTCCGCCACATCGTTCCGATGATCTTCACCGGCATCCTGCTACTTGCCGTGCCGTTCTTTTATCGAAGTTGCGATAAGCATGAAGCTCCGGCCGCCGTTGTGGTGGTGCACGAAGAGCCGAAGGCTGAGAAGATCGAACTGCCCGGTGGCATGGCGATCAACGTTCTACCGGGAACCATCAATTACGAACTCGCCAAGTTCCTCGCCGGCAGCGATCCTGCGCCTCGTACATTTGTTTTCGATCGCCTCAATTTCGAGTCCGGCACCACGGTAATTGCGAAAGAATCGGAAGCTACACTCAGCGACCTGCTGGCGATTCTCAAAGCTTATCCGGCCGTGGATTCCCGGCTCGAAGGTCATACCGACACCGTCGGACAGCCTGAGGCGAACAAGAAGCTTTCTGAAGATCGTGCTGCTGCTGCGATCGAAGCCTTTCTGGTGAATGCAGGCATCGACACCAAACGCATCGCGACAGCGGGTTATGGACAAGAGAAGCCGATGGCTTCGAACGATACAGACGACGGGCGCGCCAAGAATCGCCGCCTCGAACTCGTGGTCGTCAAGAAATAAGGGAGAATACAACTATGGGATGTGGATCGGGATCGGCGGCACCTCGGCCGCCAGATGAAAACAAGACTGGACGCAAGGTCTTTTGTGTGAAGTTCCAAAAAGAGATGTATGCTCTCGACGAAGTGCCTTTCGATGGGCATCCGATGGGGCAACGCGTCTTCGATAGCGTTTCGAAAGAAGCCTGGCGCTTGTGGCTGGAACACATGAAGATGTTGATGAACGAGTATCGTCTCAACCTCGGCACAGGCGAGGCGCAAGAGTTTCTGTTGAAGCAGATGGAAGAGTATTTCTATGGCGATGGCGCGTCGTTTCCGCCAGGATTCGTACCGCAAAAAGCCAAGTGAGGTTGGTGAATCAGGCGGCCAGGTTGGCCGCCTTTTTCGTTGTCGGTGCCAGCATTGCCGTCCCCAACCAAAGCAACGAGATCGCTGTGAATCCAGAGATGCCAGCAACGGATGCAGGATCCGTTACCCCGCCAAACCAAGCCCCTGTGGCGACAACTCCAGCGCCCACGATCGATAGCCGGATGGCTTCGAGTCGTAGCCAAACGCGACGATTTTCGAGCAGTCCACCAAGGCAGGTCAAGCCCGCCAATAGCACCAGAAAGTAACTGAAGTTCTGTGGCATCGATTGCTTCGGCAATACTTTGAGAAAGTGGCTGCTCATGGCGATCAGCGCGACGAACTGCACAAAGGCATACCAACTGATCGAGGCGTTTCGTTCCGGATCGAAGCGGTGAAAATCGCGATGTGGATCGTAGGCCGACTTGGGGAAACGCGCCTCGACATCCGCTGGACGCCACCCCGGCGGCGCAATCCAAACGCGCGCTTTGTCGGCCCATGAGCGGGCATGCCAGGAGTCTTTCGCCATCGCCCAGTAGTAGTGAAGATTGGCCCACACGGGGTTCCAGCTTTTCAACTGTCCGCGGATGCCGAAAATACAGGGATCCTCATCGAGTTCGTCTTGAAACGTGCCGAAGATGCGATCCCAGATGAGAAATACACCGACGTAATTCTTGTCCAGATAACGTGAGTTCTGAGCGTGATGGACGCGATGATTCGAAGGCGTCTGTACCCAGCGATCGAGCACCCCCATGCGCCGGATCACTTGCGTGTGCGGCCAGAACTGATAGAACAACTGCACCACGCCCACCGGCAGAAACACGCGAAGCGGCACGCCCGCCAAAGCCATCGGAACGTAGAAGATCCAGCCCAGAAATCCGCCTGTGGCGGTTTGCCGCAGGGCGGTGGTGAGATTGAATTCTTCGCTCTGATGGTGCACGACGTGAGATGCCCAGAAGATGCCGACGGTGTGTCCGCAGCGGTGGTTCCAGTAGTAACAGAGGTCGTAGAAGACGAAGGCGAAGGTCCAGACAGCCCAATGATCGGCGGGCAGTCTTAACGGCGCGGCGTGGTTGAGGATCCAGTCGTAGACGAAGAGGCCAAGGAAGCCGATAAATACCCGGACCCCCGTACTCACGATGCCGCAGGACAGGCTATTGAGCGCATCGGCAAGGCGATAGTAGTGCGTGCGCTGCGTTCGATCCCAGATGAGTTCGAGCATGATCAACCCAAGAAATACAGGGATCGCCAACTCGACGGCTTTGTTGTAAGTCGTGTCCATCAGTAGCCGATGGCCTTTCCTCCACGGCGTCCATCGGACCAGCCGAGTCTCATACCGGTGCCCGGTTCCACCGCCACCGCGTGGACATCGCCTTGTGAGCGGAAGACGGGATTGATCTTGTGTCCCATGGCTTTGAGCTTCTCGGCGACTTCGGTTACCATCGCCGCGGGTTCGGAATCGATGCGATCGGGCGAGCCCTGAAAGTGAATGCGCGGATATTCGATGGCATCGCGCAGCGACATCTTGAAGTCGATCATATTGCAGATCACTTGCAGTACGGTATTGGGAATGGTTTGCGACCCCGGCGAGCCCAATGCCATCCACGGCGTGTTGTCCTGGTTGAGGACGATCACCGGCGACATCGACGACACAGGCCGTCTGCCCGCATCGATTTTATTGCGTCCTCGCGCGCCGAATCCACCCATGATGTTGTTGAGTAGCACACCGGTACCCTTGGCGATCACTTGCGAACCGTAGAAACCGTTCAGTGTGTACGTGTTGCTGACAATGTTGCCCTGCGCATCGATCACGCTGAAGTGTGTGGTCTCGTTCGATTCACGATTGGTTGCGGCGGTCACCTCGAAAGGCGACGCTTTCGCGAGGTCGATGCCTTGTGCCCATTGCGTCGCGTGCTCTTTGGAAATCAGTTTCGCGGTTGGGATATCGAAAAAATCGGGATCGCCGGCGAACTCCGCGCGATCTTTGAACGCCCGTCGTGCCGCTTCCACATGCAGGTGCCGCGCCTTGGCTGAGCCTTCTTCGCCAAGTGTCAATGGAAAGCGTTCGAGGATATTGAGCATCTGAATGACAGCGGTTCCTCCAGAGCTTGAAGGACCCATTGCGAGAATCGGATGTCCGCGATACGAACCTTGTATCGGCGCGCGTTCGATGGCCTTGTAGGCTTTGAGATCGTCGAGAGTGATCTTGCCGTTGTTGGCCTTCATGTCGTCGGCGATGCGCTGTGCCGTGACGCCTTCGTAGAAGTCACTCGCGCCGTGCTTCTGCAGGCGCTGCAGCGTGTCCGCGAGATCGGCCTGTTTCACCATCTCGCCTTGCTTGAGCGGCGTGTCTTTGCCCTGCAGAAAGATCTTGGCCGATTCAGAAAACTGCTTCATCACCGGCACCTGCAGGGCCAGAATGAGTTCCATGCGTTGCGATGCGGGAAACCCATTCTTCGCCAACAGACGTGCGGGTTCGATGACTTGCGTCCAACTGAGCTTGCCGTATTTCTTGTGCGCCATGGCGAAGCCCGCCACGGTGCCCGGAACAGCGGACGCTTTGTAGCCAACGTTTTGTTCCTGCGGGATGACGTACATGCCAGGATGCGCGGCGGAAGGTGCCATTTCCTTGTAGTCGAACGCGGTGGCGCGTCCGTCGGCCATACGCACCAGCATGTAACCGCCTCCGGCAATGTTGCCCGCTTCGGGATGGACCACAGCGAGCGCGAAGCCTACGGCAACCGCAGAATCCACGGCGTTGCCGCCGCGCTTGAGAATATCCACGCCCACTTGCGTGGCGATCTCGTTGACAGACGCCACCATGCCGCTCTTCGCGCGTTCAGCTTGTGCAATGAGCGGACGCTCTGCTTTGAGGAGCAGTCCGCTTTGGGAGACTTCCTGCGCGGAAAGATAGATGGCAATCAGAAGGATCATCAGACGATCATAGCGCTGCCGGTGCTTCTAGTAGAACAGATACTTGCGCCACTGTTCGTCGCTGCGCGCTAGCATCCGCATGAGATGACGCGACGTATGCAGGCTGAACGGACGCGGAGGACGCAGCAGCTTCATGTTCGCTTCGTCGGGCGTCCGATTGCCCTTACGGTTATTGCACGTAATGCAGCAGGCCACGAGATTTTCCCACGAGCTATCGCCCGAGCGCGAACGAGGCTGTACGTGGTCGAGCGTCAACTCGCCGCTAGGCAGCGTTTTCAAGCAGTACTGGCAGGTGTAACGATCGCGCAACAGAATGTTCTTGCGCGACAAGGCGCGAGTCTGGTGTGGCATCCGGCGGTATTCGAGCAACCGGATGACGCTTGGAATGCGAAGGGCTTGCCGGCTTGAATGAACGAGGCTCTGTCCCTGTTCCTCAACGGAGGCAACTCCCTTCAGCAGCAGTATCAGTGCGCGGCGCGCCGCGCAGACGTTGATCGGCTCATAGCTGGCATTCAGCACCAGAACCGGGCGTTGCAATCGCTCCTGACCATTCACCACGTTGCGAGGTCCTCCCTTGAACTTGCCTGCAGCAGAAACTAACTCGTCTAGAAACCACCTGATCCGGCTGCGCGAACGGGAGAGCGCCAGGCGTACCGGCGATCCGCTCGAGCGAGCGTCAAAATAGAAATGCGCCGGGCTTTGCCGACTCTCTTCAACAGACGTGCAGCGGCTGCGGCCGTTGCGCCTGTGGTCAATACATCGTCGATCAACAGAATGTGTTTGTCCCGCGTCTCTTCGAATGCGTCGCCGGAAAAACGGACCGCGGCTGCGGCAAGATACATGCGCGCCATGAGGCCGCCCCGGCCTTTGCCTGGCTTGTCGCGAATCTCAAACGCGCCCTGCACGTTGTCGCGGCGCGCGGCGAAAGTGAGTCCGGCTTGTGCCGAGCCGACCTTCTTTCGCTTCAACAGATCTCGATAGGCGATGCCCGTGCGGCGCGACACTTCGCGCGCCAGCAGTTCGGATTGATTGAAGCCTCGTTCCCACTGTTTGCGCCAGTGCAGCGGCATGGGCACGATGCAATCGAACTCTTCCTCACGCGGCAGGGCGTCCAGCAACAGCGACGCCAGCGGCTTGGCCAAAGTGTCCACACGTTCGTACTTGTAGACGTGGATCAAGCGCCGCAGCTTGCCGTCGTAGGCTCCATAGCTCCAGGCGGAATCGAAGCCTTCCGGCTCGGCTTCGCAAGCCGGGCAGCAGCCTTCCTCGTTGAGCGATTCGATGTTCAGAAAGGGCGAACGGCAGCGACGGCAGAGAAATTCCGCTTCCATCGGATGCGCCGCATCGGAGATACATTTGGGACAGACAGGGATGCGCGAGGCTTCGCGCAAAAGGTCGCCGCAGAGGCGGCAGTCGTCAGGGAAAACAAGGGAAATTAGGCCGTGAAAGATCGCTTGGGCTGGGCGGAAGGCCTTGCCCGAGACAGTAGAAACAGAGGTTAGAAACGACTGGGCACTGGGGAAGGCCCACCTCCTGCTTGATTTCCCCAGTCTACAACATTTGCGCGCGAACGTGTGACGAAGCGCTCGTGTCGTCCACCATGTTGCCGTGAAAGGCGGTCAGGCGGAAGCTGCGTCCGCTGTGGCGTTTCATCGTGGTGTGGTCGATGCACATCGGATACAGGATCGTCGCGGACTGTCGTGCACGTTCGTGGGCTTTTCGATCGCCTTGAATCCGAAGTCTGGCCATCGTATCGTCGAGCGTCGGCTTGGGATCGAAACTGTCGACCTGCGGCAAGCCGCCGTTCATGAAGAGCATGAAGAGAAAGATGACGCGTTTGACGCGTGACGGATGATCGCAAGAATTCGCTGGAACCGGGCAGAACTTTGGCGTAGCGTCCCCAGGTATTGGTTTCGTATTTCACAGGCGGAGGCGCCTATCGCCTACAAGGTGCTCTGTAACAAGTTAATTTGGCGTGCCGCTGCACTGAATCGTCCATGTAGCACCTCCATCGTCCGTCCGTAGGATCGTGCCAGCTTCCCCGGCCGCGACGATTGAATTGGCGTCGAGGTTCACCACCGCGGCAAGCTCGTTCGGCGTTGGTCGTGGATTTTGCACGATCCAACGGGGACACGGCGAGTTCTGCGCCAATCCGATTGCGGCCGTCAGGAGAATCAGACTCGTCACGTTCTCCGGGCCAAACCGGGCTTTGAAAGGCTCAATAAGTTTGCCAAATTGTCGGGTTCGGTCGACACGAAGAGATCAGCATTGACTTCGTCCAAGCAAGCCCTGCTCCAGGAACTGTCAAGGAACCAGCCACCATTTCTCAAACAACTTGCGCTTGGTGACGGCTTGACGAAGACCTTTGATCACTTGGCAAACACTGGACGTGAAGCAGGTCGTGACCTCTAGTTCCTTGTCGACTAGCTTCTGGAGCGTGCGCTCACCATCAGTCAAAGCAACTCGAGTCTTCTGCGAGTGGGGTCTCGGCGAAGGATCTCCTGAAGGACTTCATCCATAGTCCTCTCGTAGCATCGCCACCGCGCTTAACGACCAGTTCCGCCAAGTGCTCCTCCGCTTCCACATAGGCGGTATCTGGAACAAAGAACGAGATGCACTCGGTGTGATTCTCGAGAATGGACCGAACTCGCCGACCAAGAAAAGCACGAATCAGAATATTGGCGTCAAGCACCAGAGCTCTGCGTTCCATGCCGTCTACTTCGTTGCGTTCCGTTTCTTCTCGCGACTGGCCCGGCTGATCTCCTTGTACTCTTCCATAAGTTCATCCTCAGACGCACCCCAAGAGGCGATCATCGCATCCAGCTCTTTCGCCGCCGCGCGCGTGGCCGCGACTTCCGCCTTGCGGCTCCGCTTCTGAGCGGGAATATAGAACCCCAGGGTCTCGCCATGACGAGTGATCGCCAGCGGTTTGCCGGATTCGAGGTAACCCGCCAGATTTTCGCGGAACTCACGCATGCCAATCTTTTCGGTTTCCATATTGCGTACTCTGTGTATAGAGGAACGCCCGGTTCACCGCACCGGCGGCGGTCAAGCCACAGGCCGCGAATACTTTGCCCTGCAACACTATCGTCGAGACCTCGAAGGCCTCAATCGGGTAGTCGGCTAAGCGTTCCCAGACCCCCGTTTGAGCGAAGGCGCAGGAGGCGGCGCACAGGGCGGCAAGCGATCTCAACTCCATAGCTCATGCACCGGCCCATAGAGATCTTTGTCCGAATGCGGAATCAAGGGGAAGGGCCCGCGTGGCCCATCTTCGAGCACCTTGGTCCGATCGATTCCCAGGGCCGAGTAGATCGTGGCTTCAATGTCCTCGACCCGGACGTCGCGATCGCGCGACCAACCGTTTTCCGTGGTCTCCTCGCCATTGGAGTCCGTGGCACCGATCAGTTGCCCTCCGCGGATGCCGCCACCGGCGAGGAGGAAGCTTTGTTGCAAGTCAGTCTCACCACAGGGCGACTCGGATGCTCTAACTGCTCCTCCCAGCCAACGCTCTCTTTCCATTCCGAACCTGGGTCGATCTGGCAGCCATCGAGGTACTTTTCATACTCGAAGACGGTCACCGGATATCGCCCAATCTGGAACGACGGCATCGACAACAGCTTGCTGACCGGCTCGTCGTCGAAAGCTTCAGGAGAAGTCGCTCGGGCGAACGGCGCACTCAGCGACGCCTCCGCTCATGCCGTCGTCCACACGTCCTATGATTTGGATCTTGACGTCATCCTTGTGCAGAATCATGTGGGCGGCGGAATGATAGCTACCGTTCAGGAAGCCTTTCAGGACGAGCTCTTCTTGCCGCAGTTTGCCCTGTGGCCACTCCCAGTTCGGACGTTCAACTTCCGGCAGACTTTGATTGGCCTTGGGTTGCAGTTTGAGAACCGCGAGATCGGTCTTCGCCTCGCTGTAATATTCGCGAGTTGCCGCGAACTCTTCGCCCTGCACTTCGACTGTTAGTTTGTTCAGCGCATATCCGCTCTGGCGGCTGGTGACAACATGTCGGCAGGTGAGAATGAGGTCGCGGGCGAGAACGACGCCGGTTCCGTGGACTGGAGTCCGGGTGCCCCGGTACGTACCTTCGATCTGGACCAGATAATCCGGCGGCCGCTGCGGCAGTGGCGGTTTCAGCAGATTCACAGGAATTCAATATAGCAGGGGCGTATCGGGCGTATCCGGCATTTCTCAATCGTCGACTCCGAAATCGGCCACTCACCGCCTTCGATTTGGAGCCGTATGGTGTAAACAAGCAAGAGGGACAACTCCTTCCGCAAAACCGCCCGGTTCACTCCATGGCGGTTTTTCTATTTCCAGGAAACGAGGTGCAAACAACAACATGACCCTAAAAAACGAATCCCAAAACCCGTCAGACAACTGCCCCCGGACCTCTCGGGATACCCAGGTTCCCAACACACCTCGGCGATGCCGCGCCCGAAGCCACGTTACATCGGCTCAACCTGAGAATCCGACAACCGGCCCGATTTTAGGGTGTTTGGAGAAAGCGGTCTGTAGGAGGCTGGAAGGGTTTTGAGAGACACTGAATGGACACGACTCCTGGGATGGCCGGGGTACCTGGTATATCAACAGGAAATCAACGAATAAGCCAAGACGCTGAAGTTCCGGGTGAGGCGCAAGACTGGAACGAAGAAGCGGATCTGCTCCGGTTGCGGCAAGCACGTGGGGACAATCCA
>CAZCPL010000222.1:0-9375 GCA_964500255.1 uncultured Solibacteraceae bacterium
GTGATGCAGACCGCCACGGTGCTTGGGCACGCCGAGACAGTTCCGGACATACATTTGACCCACCGCGGAGACTGGCGTTCAAAAGGCGAGAAGGTTCCGCCGGCTTTCCCCGCTGTGCTCACCGGCGGCGTCAAACCGATTGTTGAGACTTCGGATCAAAAGCTGCAACGCCGCAAAGCGCTTGCACTGTGGCTCACGAATCCAGAGCATCCATTGACTGCTCGCGTGATCGTGAACCGCATGTGGCACTGGCATTTCGGACGTGGCCTCGTCGCGACACCCAATGATTTCGGACGTCAGGGCGAAGAGCCCACCCATCCCGAACTGCTCGACTTTCTGGCTGCCGACTTCACTGCGAACGGCTACAGTATGAAAAAGGTGCATCGCTTGATCATGCTCTCCGATACCTATCAACGCGCCAGCAAGTTCGACGAAGCGAACGCGCGCATTGACGCCGACAACCGCTCGTTGTGGCGCGCCAATCGGCTCCGCCTCGATGCGGAAACCCTGCGTGACACTGTGCTCGCGGCGAGTGGTTCGATCAATTTGAAGATGGGTGGGCGCCCGGTGATCCCCAAACTGAGCCCTGAAGAGTACACCGTGATGTGGGCTCGCAATCAATGGCCGGAAGCGATGGATCCGCGCGAGCACACACGCCGCAGCATCTACTTGTACGTGAAGCGAACGTTCCCGCTGCCGATGCTTTCGGTCTTCGATGCACCCGATACTTCGATGAGTTGCTCGCGTCGCGACAACACCACCGTCGCCCCGCAGGCGTTGACGTTGATGAATGGCGACTTCATGGTGGAACAGGCCGCGGCACTCGCCAGGCGATCCGCCGGATCCACCGCGGAACAACAGATCGCCAACGTCTGGCTGAATGCTCTCGGTCGCAGGCCCAGCGCGTCTGAACTAGCCAAAGCGAAATCCGCCGTCAACGATGAAGCCAGCCTCGCACGGCTGTGTCTGGTGGTTCTGAACATGAATGAGTTTCTCTATGTCGACTGAACGTCAAGCCGCCTCGCGCCGCGAGTTCCTTACGAAGAGCGGACTGGGCTTCGGTGCTCTTGCCGCTTCAACGATGATGGCTGCGCCCGCGAGCAATCCGTTCGCGGCCAAGCGCCCGCATAATCCGGCGGCCAAGGGCAAGAGCGTCATCTTCCTCTTCATGCATGGCGGACCCAGCCACATCGACACCTTCGATCCGAAACCGCTTCTCAACAAACTCGACGGTCAACCCGTTCCCGCCAGCTTCGGCAAGGTCGATTTCCAGTTCTCGAACATGGCTCGGACGCCGCTGATGGGCTCCCCGCGAGTCTTTCGCAAGCGCGGCCAATCGGGTCTCGAAATCTCCGATCTCTTCGAAAACGTTGCCGCTCATGCCGACGATCTCGCGGTCATTCGATCCTGCCATCACGATGGCTTCACGCACGTCACCGGACAAACCTGGCTCAACACCGGCTGGGGCCGCGTCGGCCGCCCCAGTGTCGGATCGTGGGTTGTTTACGGACTCGGCAACGAAAGCGAAAACCTTCCAGCCTATGTCGTGATGCTTGACGGGGGCATCAAAGCTGGAGCGCCCGCTTATGGAGCCGGGTTTCTTCCAGCGGCCTATCAGGGCACAGTGCTACGTAGCGAAGGCCCGCCGATCTTGAACGTCAAGCGGCCCGCGAACATCACCGACGCGCAGCAGCGCGAGATGTTCGACATGCTGCGGGCTTACAACGAAGAGCATCGCGCGCCTCGACAGGATGATTCGGAACTCGCCGCGCGCATGGCCTCGTACGAACTCGCGTTCAAGATGCAGATGTCGGTGCCGGAGGTTGCGGATCTCGGCAAAGAGTCCGATGCGACCCGCAAGCTCTATGGCATCGACGATCCGATGAGCGCCGAATTCGGTACGCAATGCCTGATGGCGCGTCGTCTGGTGGAAAAAGGCGTTCGCTTCGTACAGTTGTATTCCGGTGGCAAGAAAGGTGCGGAAGTCGGCTGGGATGGCCACAATGAATGCGATCAGAACCATCAGTTCATGGCGCGCAAGGTGGATAAGCCCATCGCGGGGCTGCTCGCAGATCTGAAATCACGCGGCCTGCTGGAAAGCACTGTCGTGTTGTGGGGCGGGGACTTTGGGCGAACGCCCTTCACTGACGGAGCAGAAGGCGGAGGCGGCAATCGCAATGGCCGCGATCACAATCCCTACGGCTTTACGGTGTGGATGGCTGGCGGCGGAATCCGCGGAGGCAAAGTTATTGGGGCCACCGATGAGATCGGCCTCAAAGCGACCGAAGACAAGGTGACCATGCACGATCTGCATGCCTCGCTGCTCGGGCTCATCGGCATGGATCATCGCAAGCTGACGTATCCGTTTCAGGGGCGCGATTTCCGCCTCACCGATGTGGGCGGCGACAACGATCTCACCAGCAGGCTCATTCGGCCTTAAGCTTGCTTGCGCTTTACGTAGGCGAGCAGGATGTTTCCGCCGCTACTTCCAAATACGAGTGAGTCGCCTTCGGTGCAAAGCAGCAAGCCCAGTGGCTCGCCACGCTCATCGACGGGCGCGTCGAATCCCTCAGAGCGTTTCCAAGTGCCGGACTCAGGGTCGAAACGTTCTGCAATCGAGGTCTTCTTCTTTGGCCCGGATCGACCCCGGTGTAAGCCCAATTCGATGGCACAAAATGAGCAACTAAGGCTGTACAACCGTACCCTGATGAAACGCGATCTTCCAGCCGCCGTTGGCCGCGAGGCACCATAGAGTGGTACGACGAGTCCATCGTGTTTCGTCCTGCAGCAGCGTATAAGTCAACAGAAAAAACTCCTCAGATAGCTTGCGGCAAGCGAAGTCCGAAGTCTGCCAACGATCATGCGCCGGCGTTCTAGTGATCCGCTCGGCAAGCACCTGCAAGATGAGCTCGCGGGTATAGATCTTGCCCGATGCACCGATTTCCCAGAAGTCATCGGTGACCATCGACGCAAAATCCGTGCCCAGTTCAGGGCGATGGAAGATCGGCTCGCGTTCGCAAAGCTCCTGCAGTGCTTGCTCTTCTGTCATTTGTCTAAAGGGGCCAGGCAAAGCGCACCGATTTCGGCTCGTCGGGTTTTCCGTCGAACAGGCGCATCCTTAGAAGCATCTCAATTTCCGAAGGCTTGCCGGATGCCACGTGTACGCGGAATTCCACCTGCCTGGCGTCATCGGCCGAAGGCTCGAAATTGTAGCCCCAGACAAAGTACGGCTTGCCTTGCGCACCGGCTGCACGGGACTGCAGGCGTATCTGTTCCGGATCGAACATGGCACCAGCCGTTTGATGACCTTTTATCCGAACCGTATCGCCTTCTTGATAAGCAACGTAGGCATAGTCGCAATTCAACGGCGCGTCATAGGCTTCGACATACCCGAGTGTGACGCAGTTTTCGGGGGCTTCGACAAGTTGTTTGGACATTCACCTACTCATGCGCAAGAGTTCTGCGATTTCACTCACTTCTCTGCTCGGATTTTGCGACACGCGCAATCGCGTTCACCAGCTTGCGATACGGCAGATCGGCCAATGACTCGGATGGAATGAACTCGCCGTCGCGCCACGTCGAGTAAAACCACTTTGCCAGGATCGCCAAATGTTCCTGCCGCTCACCCGAACTCGGATCTTTCACCGGCAGCGCCTGCACCACCTCGCGCAAGCGCCGGTCCATCGAAATGCCGTGGCCTGCGTCGGGACCCAGTTCGAACACCGCGGGACCATGCCACCAGCCCCGCCGAAGAAACAGCAGATTCACCGCTGCACGATTCGAAGACAACGCAACCGCCACGCCATTCAGCCGTTCGAGATCGGTGACGAGATCGTCACGCAACGACAGGATCTGCTTGATCCGCTCGATCCTGCGATGCGCCTTGGCGGCCTCTTCGAAATTCAGCTCTTCAGAAAAGCGATCGCGCGTGGCGCTTGCGCTTTCGATGAGATTGCCGCCGTCGGTGCGGATGAATTGCGCGACGCGATCGACTTCGGTCCGATACTGGTCCACGCTCACGATCTGCTGGCATGGTCGCAGACACATGTTCATTTCTCCGTATATACAACCGGGATGATCGGCGCGCGGCTCAAGATTGTCTTCGCAACGGCGTATCTGGAAAAGATCCAGACACTGGCTCTGAAAGGTCTCGGCCGCGGCGCGTGCGCGAAACGGTCCGTAATAGACGCCTTTGCCGCTGGTGACGCGCGTGGTGATCGATGTCCTGGGATACTCGTTGCTCAGAATCAGCTTCAGATACGCGGGCATTCTCAGTTTCACGAGCTTTAGATAGGAGTCTGGAAAATGCTGGCGAGCGAGTCGATAAAGCAGTAGGCTACTTTCGAGTTGCGAGCCGCTGAGCCAGAAGTCGACGTGATCGGAAACCTCGCGCAGGTTGAGCATTTTCGAGGGTTTTTCTCGCTCCTTGAGCAAACGAAGCAAGCGGCGGCGCAGGAAATTGGTACGTCCAAGATAGGGGTGCCCATCGCCGCGCGGCCAGACGAGAAACACAGCCGCAAGGTTGGGGGCCTGTTCAATAGCGTCGAGCGAGAGCGTGTTCTTCCCATCGCCCCAAAGATCGAAGAGCAGCATCAGCGAAAGAGATCCATGAATTGTTCGGGTGTGGCGGGCGGAACTTGTGCGATGCCGAGGTTCTCTCGGACGTGTTCGGCGCGCCCCATTCCGACGAGCGCGGTCGTGATGCCGGGTGTGGATCGCGTAAATTGGATCGCCCGCTGCGCGTCCGTCGCAAGGCCGGTGAGGCGTTCGCCGATCACCGGCGGAATGTTGCGAGCCAGCCGCGCCTGCAGAATCGAAGCACGGGCGATGACGCCGATACCCAATGTTTTCGCGTGATCTAGCAGATTGCGACCGTCTTCATCGCGCTGCGAGAGAGCCTCGGTCATCGCGAGATTGAAGGGCAGCTGGATGAACCGAAAGCGGTGTTCGTCGCCGCTCAGTTCGTACGCGAGGTCGTGCATTCGAAGCAGAGACAAGCCGCCTTCGCTTTGGCGCAATCCTGACCAGGTGGCCACGCCATAGTATTGGATGCGCCCGTCCTTGGCGAGGCGTTCGAGCCGTGCAAAAGCCTCGCCGACGCGGTGATAGAACTCGTCCTCTTCGAGATGATCCAACTGTGTTTCGGGATTGTGCAGATAGAAAACATCCACGCTATCGATGCCGAGGTTCGCGCGGCTGCGGTCGAGTTGGTCTTCGAGAAAGTCCGGAGTCATGCAGTGCATGTGCTGCACGACATCCTCGCTGGTCATTTTGTCGGACGGCACGGCTTCGGGTGTGAGAAATCCAGCCTTGGTGCAGACCACGATCCGATCACGCGGCACATCGTGGATCGCCTTGCCAATACTGCGTTCGGAACGCTGATGGCGGTAGTTCAGCGAGGTATCGATAAAGTTGATGCCGCCCGCAACGGCTGCGGCCATGGCCTCTGTGTAACCTGCATCGGAGGCTTCATCCATCTGGCCGAGATACGAACCGATACCGAGCGTACTGACGGTCAGCCCTTGTGATTTGCGATAGAAGGGTGCCGGAAAACGCGAGGCGTATGCGGCGGTGCCTTGCGGCGTCGCGTGTCCGGGAATCAAAGCCATTCACCTATGGTAACGACTTCGTCGCTGGGTCGATTCGGGGCCTGGTCAACTCGGTGATAATTGAGCAATGAGTCCTCAACAGAAGGCGGAAAGCCTTGGCATCCAGTTCGAAACGCAAACTCCCGGATATCTGAATCTCTGCATCCGATCCGGACACCAACTGATCTCGTCAGGCCACGTCAGTACGCTCAAGGGCAAATTGGGCGCGGGTCTCGAAACGCTGCAAGGCTACGAAGCAGCGCGCGATTGCGCGGCCAAGATTCTGAATTCCGTTTGGAACACGCACGGAACCCTCGATGGCTTGCGCGTGGTGAAGTTGTTGGGATGCGTCAATTCCGCACCCGAGTTCATTGAGCATCATCTCGTGATCAACGGTGCGTCCGATCTGATGCACGAAGTCTTCGGCAAGACCGGCGACGGGTTCCATGCGCGCAGCGCGCTGGGCTTCGCGTCGCTGCCCACCGGAGTCGCGGTGGAAGTCGAAGCAATTTTCGAAGTTGTATGATCGGCCATTGGATCGACGGCCGCATTGTGGCTTCGACATCCGGTCGCAGCGGCACAGTATGGAATCCCGCCACAGGTGAGGCGCGCGCGAACGTCGCGTTTGCCTCTGTCGAAGAGGTGGATACCGCGGTTGACGCTGCCCAAAAGGCTTTCAAAAGCTGGCGCGCGACGCCGTTGGCCCGACGTACAGAGGTGCTGTTTAAGCTGCGCGCGTTGCTCGATGCGAACCGC
Organism: uncultured Solibacteraceae bacterium; assembly: GCA_964500255.1. GTDB lineage: Bacteria > Acidobacteriota > Terriglobia > Bryobacterales > Bryobacteraceae > F-183. The sequence continues at coordinate 6,345 of CAZCPL010000222.1, forward strand.
CGCGCCCTCGCGGAACTCATCACGCTTGAGCACGGCAAAACTGTGGCGGACGCTCTCGGCGAAGTGGCGCGAGGCATTGAGAACGTCGAATTCGCCTGCGGTGTCCCCGCGATGCTAAAGGGCGGATTCACCGAACAGGCCAGCAACGGCGTGGATGTGTATCAAATCCGCCAGCCGCTTGGCGTCGTCGCGGGCATCACACCATTCAACTTTCCGGCGATGGTTCCGATGTGGATGTTCGCCCATGCTATCGCTTGCGGCAATGCGTTCATCTTGAAACCCTCTGAGAAAGATCCGTCGGTGAGCTTGTCAATCGCCGAATTGACAAAGCAGGCGGGCGTTCCCGATGGCGTATTCACGGTGCTGCAAGGCGATCGAGTCGCGGTTGAGCGGCTAATTGAACATCCGCAGGTCAAGGCGCTCAGCTTCGTTGGATCCACACCAATCGCCAAGGCAATTTACGAAGCCGGAACTCGCGCAGGCAAGCGTGTGCAAGCTCTTGGCGGCGCGAAGAATCATATGATCGTGCTGCCGGATGCAGATATCGGCATGGCCGCCGACGCTGCCGTTTCCGCAGCCTTTGGATCTGCCGGCGAGCGCTGCATGGCGATCTCGGTGGTGGTGGCCGTAGGCTCGGCTGCGGATCCTGTGATTGCGGCGATCCGCGAGCGGATGGCGAAGATCAAGGTGGGTCCGGGTATGGCGGAGGATTCGGAGATGGGTCCGCTGATCACTCGCGAACATCGGGATCGCGTCGCTTCGTATCTCGAAAAAGCACCGTTAGAAGGCGCTTCGGTATTGGTGGACGGGCGCAGCGAGATTATAGCGAACGATGGCTTCTTTCTGGGAACATCGTTGCTCGATCACGTGAGGCCGGGCATGCGTTGTTACGACGATGAGATCTTTGGACCGGTGCTGTGCGTGATCCGCGTCGACACCTACGAGCAAGCATTGAAGCTCGTAAACGACAATCCCTATGGCAACGGCGCCGCGATTTTTACGCGCGATGGTGGGGTGGCGCGGCAATTCCAGTTCGATGTCGAGGCCGGGATGGTGGGCATCAACGTGCCGATTCCAGTGCCTGTTTCATACTACAGTTTCGGTGGGTGGAAGGCGTCGCTATTCGGCGATCTGCACATGTACGGTCCGGAAGGCGTGCAGTTTTACACGCGCGCGAAAGTGGTGACGAGCCGGTGGCCCGATCCTGCCACGAGCAAGGTTGATTTGGGGTTTCCACACAATCGATGATGACCCGATGAAGGCTCAAGTCATCCGACGCGTGATCGTCGGATGCGTCAGGATCGCCATCGCTGGCGAGGATCACGTGTCGAACCAGGATGAGGGTCTATGTTCCCAGGCGCGTGGCACATCGCTTCCATCTCAGTCACCGAGGCCCTCGAAGTGCTTCGTCGAATTCTCACCGTAGCCAAACCCGTTTGACTTCCAAACTGCATCGTTCCGTGCGAAAGGACCCAACCTTACGCAACAAGAGAGGAACGATACCCAATGAGAATTATGCTCACGGCAATCGCCACCGTGCTGGCGGTCTCGGCGCAAACGGCAAGCACCAACGAATGGAAGGTTGTCGGCTGGAACGATCTCGGCATGCACTGCATGGATGGCAAAGACTATTCGGTCTATTCGATACTGCCTCCCTTCAATAACATCCATGCGCATGTCCTCGATGCGAACGGCAAACTGATCAAGAGCGGAACCAGCGTCCAACTCACCTATGAAGCGGTGGCCGACCCCACTGGTTCGATTAACCGTACGTCTGTCGCCAAGACCAATTTCTGGAGCTTCTCGCAAGCGCTCTACGGTGCTGCGCTGGCCCCAGACGCTGGCCTCGCAGGATACCGCATGCCAGGAGCGTCCAACACGCCGCAGAACATGAAGTTCGATGCGAAGTTCAACTGGTTTTCGGGCGAGGGAATTCCCATCTCGCCTTTCGACGACAACGGCATCAAGAACTACTATCCGATGATGCGCATCAAGGCCCGCTCCGCAGGCAAGGTCGTCGCGCAAACCGACATCGTGCTGCCGGTTTCCGACGAACTCGATTGCAGCGCCTGCCACGCCTCGGGTTCCACCAGCACGGCGCGTCCTTCTGCTGGATGGGCGTTCGATCCCAATCCGGAGAAGGATTACAAATACAATGTCCTGCGCATACACGATGAGAAACAGGCCTCAAATCCTCTGTTTCAGAACGCGCTGGCCAAGATGGGATTCTCGGCATCGGGCCTGCACGCCACCGCGCGTGGCGGCCGCCCTGTTCTGTGTGCCGGATGCCATGGTTCGAACGCGCTGCCCGGAACCGGCCTCGCGGGCATCACGCCGCTGACCCGCGCGGTGCATGCCGGACACGCGCGCGTGCCCGATCCCACCAACATGCTCACGCTCGACGCGGCCAACAACCGCACGGCTTGTTACCGCTGCCATCCAGGATCGGAAACCAAGTGCCTGCGCGGAGTCATGGGCAACGCCCTCGCCACGGACGGATCGATGACCATGCAGTGCCAAAGCTGCCACGGCAACATGTCGCAAGTGGGTGCCGCGAATCGCACGGGTTGGTTGCAGGAACCCTCTTGCCAGAACTGCCACACCGGCAATGCGATCCAAAACAACGGGCAGATCCGCTACACCAGCGCCTTCGACAACGCCGGTGCTCTGCGAACGGCCACGAATGCGACGTTCTCCACCAACGCCAATGTGCCCGCCGCGGGATTCAATCTCTACCGCTTCTCAAAGGGTCACGGCGGCTTGCAGTGCGAAGCCTGTCACGGCGCAACGCATGCCGAGTACCCCAGCTCGCACGTCAACGACAATCTGCAATCCATTTCGATGCAGAAGCACGCGGGGACCCTGGTCGAATGTACCGCTTGTCATTCGAAGACTCCCTCAACGGTCACCGGTGGTCCTCACGGGTTGCATCCCATCGGCCAAAGCTGGGTGGGCAAACACGGCGATGCTGCGGAAAAGAATGCTGCGCAATGCCGTACCTGTCATGGCGCGGACTACCGTGGATCGGTGC
>CAZCPL010000223.1:0-2177 GCA_964500255.1 uncultured Solibacteraceae bacterium
GGCTTTGACCAACTCCCGCAGCGCCATCGGTACGCGCTCGAGAGTCATCTTGCCGGCCCCGATTTTCGAAAGATCGAGCACATCGTTGACGATGGAAAGCAGGTGCTGTCCGCTACGGCGCAGATCCGCGGCGACGTCCTTGGCGGCACCATCGAGCTCGCATTGATTGAGAATATCGGCCAGCCCGATGATTCCGTTTAGCGGTGTCCGAATCTCGTGGCTCATATTGGCGAGAAACTGGCCCTTGGCCGCTGCCGCTTCTTCGGCAACGTCTTTTGCCGCGCGCAAATCCCGCTGCGCCTGTTCGAACGCAATGCGAGCCGAATACATTTCCCGCACGTAGCCATGCTGTATCTTCGCCGACAGCAGGGCCAATCCCAACAGGCCCAGAACAAGCACCAGGCCCGTTTCGTTGGAAGTTCCAACAAGATTCCAGATCAGCAGAGGCATAGGATTGAAGAAGCTGATGATCCTGCCCAAAAACAGATCCGGCGCAAAAAATGCCGGGGCGGCCATGGTCCATCCAACCGAAGCCGCCAGCACGAAGTAGCCGTTCTCGGTCCTGCCAAAATCCAGCATCATGAGTGTGCTGAGCACCCACCAGTTGGCCGACTGCGCGATGCTCACCGCTCGGATCAGGCGCCGCCACCGGATTGCCGCCTCAGGATCCGGATCGTTGCTTTCCGCATAGGCGCGCAAGGCCAGCCATCCTCGCAACAAAACCAGAGCGAAGTTGACCGCCAGAATCCACAAGCTCAAACGGGACGTGTAACCGCAGCCCAAAGCCAGCGCAGGGACAAAAAACAGAGGAACCAGTCCGCCCCAGCGCAGCCGACGGAACAACTCGATCGCAAGCTGGCGATCCAGTTCCCTGGTGAAAGTCCCGGCCGTTGATGCTGTGTTAGTCCGCACTCAATTCTGTATTTCTTGTCTCCGGTAGCAAATATACCAAAAACGCCGCAATAAAGAAGAATGCCGCGCTCACCGTGATGCCCACGCCCACGCCTGAGCGGTCGGCGATCGCGCCCACCAGATACGGTGCACCCGCGCTGATCGCGCGCCCAAAATTATACGCGAACCCCTGCCCGGCACCGCGTATTGACGTCGGGTACAACTCCGCCAATGTGGATCCGAACAATGCGAAATACCCGGTTCCAAAGAAGCCGAGCAAAGGACCCATCCACAGGAGCCACGTCGGCGCGTCCGCTCCGAACAGCCGAGGTGCGAGCCCGTAGAGTGGCGTGAGGATCGACGCCACAATGACATAAAACGCAAACGCCGGACGCCGCCCAAAGCGATCCGCCAGAAAGCCAAAGGTCTGGTATCCGGCGAACGTTCCAGCCTGCATGATGAAGATCCAAGTGGATGTCCTCGCTAACGTGAACCCCGCGCCGCCCTGATCGAGAGGTGCGGCCAGAAATCCCGGCAGCCACGAAAACACGCCCCAGTAAGCGAACAAAACGGTCGTCGCCAACAGTGTCGAAACCACGGTTCGCCGTAGATAAATTCCTTTGAAGATACCTCGCCAATCGCCGGTTTCCTTACGATTGACCCACACTTCCGGCTCTTTCACCTTCAACCGGATCAGCACCGTCAGCAGCGCGGGAGCCATGCCCAACGAAAACAGCACCCTCCAGCCATAATTTTCCAATACAAACGGTGTGATCGCGGCCGCCAGCATGTATCCCAGGGCCCAGCCGGATTGCATCGCCGCCAAAGCTTTGCCCCGATTCTTGGCCGGCCACGATTCCGCCACCAGCGTCGCACCTGCGCTCCATTCCGCGCCCAGCCCGATGCCGATGAGCCCGCGCCAGAAGATCAGTTCCGGAACCGAGTTCGCCGTCGCCGTTCCGCCGGATGCCAGCGAATAGAGCAGCACGGTATAGAAGAGCGTCTTGCCCCGGCCAATCCGGTCGGAAATTATACCGGCGGCGAGTCCGCCGATCGCCGAACAGATTAACGTGCTGGCGGCGACAAGGCCAGCCTGCGCGTTCGACATCCCGAACTCTTTGCGCAGCGTCTGGAGCGATAAGTTGTACAGCAGGACATCGGTTGCGTCCAGCATGAAACCCAGGAGTGCCGCCCAAAGAGCGATCCAACGAGGTTCCCGAAAGTAGTAGAGCAGCGCTTGCCTCCCCGGTTCCCGGTAACATCTGCCGTCACAGGAGCCGTCTTAG
>CAZCPL010000223.1:2187-9365 GCA_964500255.1 uncultured Solibacteraceae bacterium
GTATTCTAGAAGGTAACGATGTCCGCCGTCCCAAATCCCAATCTACCGTCCGAGCAACCGAAGCTTCCCGTCGTGGTTCCCTCGCCGTCTTTGCCGCCGGATGAACCGAAACGCGGCCCTTGGAAGTCTTTGATTGGACTCGCCGTCGCTGGGCTGCTGGGATACCTGGGCTACCAGTGGGCGACCCAACCCGCCACGGATACATCCGTTTTTGCCGACGTCAGAACAGCCACCGCCGCCCATGGCGCAGTGGAACGAGTCATCCGGATCTCGGGTCAGACGTCCGCCCGCGAGTTCGTCAACGTCACCGCCCCTATTCTCCGCGGACCCGAAACGCGCAATTCTCTGGTCCTCACCAAACTGATCAAGCCCGGCATCATCGTGAAGCCAGGAGACGTCATCGCACAAATCGACGGCCAATGGCTGCTTGACCATATGGACGATGTCCGCGATCAAGTGCGGCAGGCGGAAAGCGATGTTATCAAGCGTAAAGCCGAGCAGGCTGTCGAAGTCGATCAGTTGGATCAGACTTTGCGCGTCGCCAAATCGAATTGGGACAAGGCCAAGCTGGACTTCAAGGCGGCCGAAGTGCGCAGCGATGTCGAGAAAGAGTTGCTGAAATTGTCGATGGAAGAGTTCGAAGCCCGCTACAAGCAACAACTCGCCGATGTCGTCGAAAAGCGGAACGCCCACAATGCGGAACTGAAGATTCTGGAACTCACCACCGAACGCCAGCGCCGCCACTTGTCACGCCACGATAACGATCTCAAGCGATATACGATCACCGCTACGATTGGCGGTTTGCCCGTGTTGCAGACCACCTTCCGCGGTGGTGAAATGACACAGATCAGCGAGGGCGACCAAGTGACCCCCGGCCAGCCCTTTATGAAGATCGTCAACCCCTCTTCTATGCAGGTGGAAGGCAATGTCAACCAAGCGGAAAGCAGCGATGTCCGGCTGGGGCAGGAAGTTCGCGTCGGCATCGATTCGTTTCCAGCCTTGAGAATGAAGGGTGTGGTTTCCGGAGTGAATTCCGTCGCTGTCGCCGGTGGCCGCACCGGAAATTTTGTCCGCAGTATCCCGATCCGTGTCCGGCTTCTGGAGATGGATACCCGCGTGATTCCCGATCTTTCGGCGCACGGCGACGTGATCATCGAACGCGCCGACGGCGTACTCCATGTTCCGACCAACGCCCTGATCGAGGATGCTGGCAAGTCGTTCCTGTTCATCCGAAATCCGCAACGGATGTTTGACCGCCGCGAAGTGACGGTGGGCCTGCGCAGTCATACAAGTATCGCGATCACTCAGGGTGTGAAGGCCGGCGACGAAGTCCGGCTGAATTAGGTCTCGCGGAGTTTCACAAGCCCCATCCCTCGTCAGCTTCGCCTGACAACCGTGAAACCGGCATGAGCCGCCTAAGAACTCCATGCAGAGGTCGACGAACTCGCACGCGACGGTAGCCTCGGCAGGATTCACGGCGAATGGTTCTTCACCGTCGCCAGCCAAAGTCGAAGGACTCTCTCAGGAAGTCGTCGCCCAACAACGAATTTCCAAGCTCACCGCCATCGGTTGCCTGCTCGCCGACGCACTCTGGCAGAACATCCGCGTGCGCCGTGCGCGGCAGTCCGCAGTGGATGCCAACCAAGCCAAGCCCCGCTTCCTCGCCAACGATATCGAGCACTGCCGTCAGGCAGGGATGACGGCGCACCTCGCGAAACCCGTCCGGATGGAAGAATTGCAACAAGCGCACTCGCAGGCAGCCGAACATCGGTTATAATCGAAAAGGCTGCCGTATACATCTCTTCGTGGCGAAGTGGCGGAACTGGCAGACGCACCAGACTCAAAATCTGGCGTACTTTACTGTACGTGTGGGTTCGACCCCCACCTTCGCCACCACTAAAAACCATCCAGAATCTGCAGTTACAAGCCCTTTTTCTTCGCGTGCCAGGGGCGTGCCTTGCGGCTCGCCGTGCAGGAGATTCAGGAATTTTGACGTCAGCCAATATTTCCTTCGCGACGGCGACTGGCCACGGCGTCAACCAGTTCCAGGTTTCCCGCCGACCTGAACAAGCAACTGCAACAGGAAGTTGCGGACTGCCATTCTCCCAGCACCAACGCTGTGATTCAGCAAGCTTACGTAGATTCTTGGATGAACAACACCGCGGGGCGATCGCCTGGAATCGCTCCGCGGAATTGGTAACGCCGTCGACCAAGCTGGCTTGTGTAACCGTGTGCTGCTTCCCGATGCGCAATGACGGATCGGCGCTCTTGTTTTGGACGCCTGAGATCAACGGCAGTCTTGATCTCAATCGAATGGATGGCAACTGCGGAGCAGTATCGTCGAAGTTTGAGGCGGAACTACGAGACAAGGCGGCGGGAATGCACATGGATCCTTCATCGAGCGCATGGTCCTTCGCTGACTCCACTCTCGCGACCCCTACGCCGGCAATTTCGGCGAGATCGTCCAGGCGTCTAGCGCGTCAATCGTGTCCGAAGGAAGCGCCGAACCAGCCGACAAAGTAGGCGAATAGGATCGCAGCTGCGCGGATTGTAACGCGTATCGACACGCCGCCGATCCCCAGCCAATCTTGAGCCGGTGCGAACCTGGCGTATAAGAGACAGTGATCACTGCGTTTGCGAGTTCGCGACGTTCTTGCCGAGATAGAAGCCGGAACTGACTCCGCCATTCATGAAGTGGCCGCCGAGCGCATTCGCTGGATCGACGGACTGCGGAAAGAACAGCTTCGAATCAAACGGCCCCGCCCTTCCGAAGTTGTCGAGCCGCGCAAGCTGTCGCCTGGGGTCGCACTCCAGTTGAAGCGGGTGCCCGTCACGAACCCACCAGGCTGCGGTTGACCCTTCGTGACCGAGGTGCCCTTGCGGCTAGCCTAGGCTAGGGCCTTAGCTCTCTTCTTCAACCGAGATTTTCAACGCGCGAAGGAACTTCTGATCCTGACTCGTCAGTTTGATTTTGCCGGTGGATGCACGGTGCGTCCGCTTCGGTGCGGCAGACTCAGTAGTCGTGTTAGACAGTGAAGTCGAATGACTGCTCTCATCGTCGTCCGAATCGTCGCGCTTGTTGAAGCCGATCGTCGCTTCCAAAACGAGGAAAACGTCGTAGCCAGACTGTCGAATATCGCCAATGGATTCCGCGATGCGCTCGGAGTCGGACAGCGCTTCGTTGATCGCGTTGCCGAGTTCCTGCATCAAATTTTTGAGTCGCTCTTCCAAGATCCTGCCCCTTTCTGTTTGCTGGGCTCGTACCAGAATAACGCTTCGTCGACACGGAACGCGCTACATTAGTTGATGTACCTAAGTAGACACCAGATTCGTGTTTTTCGCAAGCCTGTGGCCGACTGGACGTTTCTTTCCGCTGCAAGTCTTATCGGCGGGATGTGGATGAAACTTCGGGGCAAAACGGTTGACGCAGTCAAGTTATTGATTTGCTTGTGCTTACGCGGTCTGCTCTAGCTATATGTGGAAACTCGCAGGCAAGTTTGCCAAAACTGTCCTCCCTGGGGTGATCAAGCCGTTACACGTTCTGTGGAACGAGATGATTGCCTTCATCTTCTTTGCCTTTGCGGTGGTGGCGTCGTTTAACGCTTACCGGTCTTATCAGGCGATCGAGACCGATCCTGACTCCTTCGTGCGATTTCTGTTAGCCGGGTTCTTCGCAGTCATCATGGGCGGCTTCGCTTTCGGATCCTACCGGCGGGCCCGTAAGATCGCAAAGCGCTAAGGGACTACACTTGGCAGGGCAAAATCCGGCCTCCCACCCCGCCAAAGACCCGATCTGTTTTGCCGATTTTCAGTGCATGCTGGCAGTATGAGATCTTGCATCTGTCTGCTCATGTTCCTGCTGTTCTCTCCTGATTTGCTTCGTTCCGCGCCTGCTGCTGGGCCGGGACGTCCAACGCCTATGGCGGTCCCTCCCCATGGCCTTTCCGACGCCCAGATCGAACTCGATCTGCGCGCCCGGCTCTCGCGATCGAAACTCGCCACCAAAAAGTTTCAGTTCCGCGTGCAGGGTGGGATTGCCACGCTCACCGGACGGACCGATATCATTCAGCACAAGGGAATCATGACGCGGATGGCCAAAGCCGCTGGCGCGCGGGCGGTCGTCAACAACATCGAAATCTCCGAAGCGGCACGTGCCAAGGCGGTCGCGCGCCTCGAATCCGGCAGGCGAAAAGCGCTGGTGAAGCATCAGTCTACCGCTGACCGAGCGGCAGGCTCGGGAGGCAGGTAGCTATCATCGAAGGGTGAGCTTTCTAGAAGAGTTGCTGCTATTCCTTCCGCAAGACCTGCCCGATCGCGATCTATGCGCGCAGAAGACGGCGCGCCATCTGGAACTGATCGCGGAGACCAACAAGCAGTTCAACCTCACGCGGATCGTCGATCCGAGAGAGGCGGCGATCAAGCACACGGTCGATTCACTGCTGCCGTGGAAGCTGTTTGCGACATCGGGCGCGAAGAGGATTGTGGATGCGGGTTCCGGGCCTGGATTCCCGGGCATCCCGCTCGCCATCGCATTGCCGGAAATCCGATTCGTGCTGCTTGAGTCGACTCAGAAGAAGGCTCGGTTCATCGAAGCCGCGGTGGAAGCATTGGGGCTCCGCAATGTCGAAGTCTACGCGGAGCGAGCGGAAGACTGGTTCAAGGACAATCGCGCTGCGTTGTTTACCGCCCGCGCGGTGGCTCCCCTCGATCGTGCGCTGCTGCTGTTCGGTTCGACGCTGCGAGAGGGTGCTCGCGGACTTTGGTACAAGGGTCCGGATGTGGAGGCGGAGATCGCCGCGGCCACGAGGCCGAAGTTTCGGATGCGCGTGGTGGGTCGTTACGAACTGCCGGAGTCGATGGGTACGCGAACGATGGTGGAAACGATCGCCGTTCACTGAAGATTGGGCCCTCTCGCCGCACATAGTCGCGATACACTCAAGTGGCATGCGATTCGCACTCGTGCCGCTGTTGCTCCTGGCAGCCACAGCAGCCACAATCGCGAACGCGGACACTTTGGTTGTTCTTCCGTTCGCCAACTTGAGCCGCACTTCGAACCTCGACTGGATCGGGGAAGGTATCGCTGACGATATCCGCGAAACCGCAGCGGCCGAGGGCTTGATTGCCCTTGAGCGTACCGATCGCAATGAGGCCTACAAGCGTCTCGGCATTCGCCAGAACGTCTTGCTTACGCGCGCCAGCGTGATTAAAATCGCCGAGGCATTGGATGCGGAACAAGTCGTCTACGGCGAGTTCGAGTTTTTGCCCTCGCCGCCCACAACGACAACGACCCGCGGAACTCTCAAGCTCACCGGACATGTCCTCGATCTGAAAAGCCTCCGCCAAGGGCCCGAGTTTTCAGAACTCGGTGCGCTTGAGGATCTCGCCGGCATTCAGACTCGTGTGAGTTGGCGGGCGCTTCACTATTTGCAGCCCTCTGGTGCGCCGCCGCTCGAAGAGTTTCTGAAAACGCGCCCCAACATCCGGCTGGATGCTCTTGAATTCTACGTCCGTGGACTCGTCGCCCCGCACGCCGAGGTGAAGCACCGCTACTTTACCAACGCCATTCGGATCGATCCACAGTACTCTCGAGTGTATTACCGCCTTGGCCAGTTGCATTTCGAGAAAGAAGAATACAAGCTCGCGCTGGATGCTTTTTCAAAGGTCAACCTGCGCGATGCGCATTCCCGCAAGTCTGAGTTTCTGGCAGGGATTTGCCGGTTCCACACCAACGATTTCACTGGCGCGCAGACGGCTTTTGAGAGGGTAGCCAAGGATGTTCCGTTGAGCGAAGTGATCAACAACATTGGGGTCACGCAGGCGCGCCGCAACTTGGCGGAGTCGATTGAGATGCTCCGCAAGGCGCTTGAAGGCGATCCTGCCGATGCCGACTATCGGTTCAATGTAGGACTCGCACTTTGGCGGCGTGGGCAGTTCGAAGAGGCTGCGAAGAATTTCGAGGCGTCATCGGCGCGAAATCCCGACGATGCCCAAGCCAAGCAAATGCTGGCCCGGTGCCAGAGGAAGTCGGGGCCTCGCCCGCAGGAACTTTTGGAGATCCGCGAGCGATTAAAAACCTCGTATGAAGAAACCGCGTGGTTGCAGTTGAAAAGCATGTTGCAGCCCCTAAAACCGAATGATTGAGCAGGGGTCGCAACGGGAGTCCTGGAAACAGGTATAATCGGGGAGTTCATGGTGGAAGCGTACGGTTTGTCGGACGTCGGATGCGTCCGGTCGAACAATGAAGATTATTATCTGATGGCACCCAACATCGGCCTCTATGTGCTGGCCGATGGAATGGGCGGAGCCGCTGCGGGCGAACGTGCTTCCAAGCTCGCGGCCGAGAAGGTGTGGGAAGTCGTCTATAATGCCGGCGCCAACCCCGGACTCGACCTGCTGGCCGACTCGTTCGAGCAGGCCAATCTCTGCGTCATCAACGAAGCCGCGCAGGACGCGAGCCTCGACGGCATGGGCACCACACTCGTCAGCGCTCTCGAAGCGGGCGATGAGTTGTTGATCGCCAGCGTCGGCGATAGCCGCGCTTATCTGTTTCAGGAAAATCAACTCGCCAGTATCACCGCAGATCAGACGTGGGTGCAGGAAGTGGGCCGCCGTCTGGGCATCGACGAAGAAAACCTGAAGACACATCCCATGCGCCACGTTCTCACAATGGCAATCGGTGTGAGCCAGCAGTTGCGCATCAACACCTATCGAGTTCGTCTTCTGGTTGGGTCGCAGATTTTGCTTTGTTCCGACGGATTGCATGGCGTGATCGACGACGCAACGATTTCGCAGATCCTGTCCGGCGAGGGCACTCTCGAAGAAAAGTGCAACAAACTGATCAGTCAGGCCAAGTCCAGTGGCGGTCCCGACAACGTGACTACCGTACTGCTGCGGGTGGTAGACAGCCCCGGTGATAGCGATGAACGGGAAATCACTGCGGAGAACCCCACCATTCAGCTTGAAGTACCCCCCAAGCTCGACACCCTCAAATTAGATTGAGAGAATAATGGCCTCGCGTCCACTTAGTTGACGTGAGGCTCTATTCGTTGTTATCCCTGCTTTGCTGCTCTTCTGCCCTTGTGGCTGCGGAGATTGCACCGAGTCCATTGATCTTGCAGATCCGCGTGGTGGAAGGCGAAGGTGCCGCCTACGTAGGCGGCACCTTCGCCTTCCACCAC
>CAZCPL010000224.1:0-9346 GCA_964500255.1 uncultured Solibacteraceae bacterium
GGATCCGCTCTTGGTCACGACATTGACCACAGATCCGGCGGCGCGGCCATATTCCGCCAGAAACTGATTGGTGATCAGGCGGAACTCAGCGACGGTGTCGGGATTGTTGACTTGTTGGGTGGCACCACCGACCGAAGGCGAATTCATATCGACGCCGTCGAGCATGAAGTTGTTCGAACGGGTGCGAGATCCGTTCACCGAGAAGCTCACGCCACCGTCGGCGAAGCTCGAATTGCCGTTCGAAAGCTGGCTGACGCCGGCGACGGACAGAGCGAGATTCATGACGTTGCGGTTGGGTGCGAGCGGAAGTTCGGTGATGCGTTTGACGTCAAAGTTGACGCCGACTTCCGCGTTGGTCGTGTTGATCAGCGCCGCATCGGAAGTGACGTTCACTGTGTCGGACACTGCGCCGACCTTCAAAGAAACGGGCAGATTTGCGTCCTGGTTGAGGCGCAGAACGATGCCGCTTTGCACGTACTTCGAGAAACCAGCGGCTTCCACCGAAAGATCGTAGGATCCGATTGGCAACAACGGAAGGCGGAAGAGTCCCGCGGAGTCCGAAGTGGTTTCTTTGGAGGCGTTGGTCTCGAGGTTGCGGGCGGTGACTTTTGCGCTCGCCACGGCGGCACCGGACTGGTCGGTTACGGTTCCGAGAATGTTACTGGTAGTCTGCGCGAACATTACTGTCGCACAGAGGGTCATTGCACAGGCTGCCACGGCGAAACTGCGTGGCACCGCTCGATTCTTCATACAGCGAAGACTCCTTAAAAGTGAGTGTTTTTGAAAGATCCCCAATGAATGCCGCAAGGTGGGCGCGACACTCCCCGATTTGTTCATTGAAGTTTAACATAGCCTTGCCAGTACTAATGCAATGGTTACTTGACGAAGTACCGTGCGGCGTGTCACATAGAAGGAGTAGCTTCTTTACGATGAGCAAACTCCAGCAGCTTGTCGCCCTCTATCTGGCGGGTGTCATTTCGATGAACTCGGGGTTTGCGCAAGACTTCCGGTCCGAAGGTAGTTCCCGCGTTCTCGTCTGGATGCCGGGGGTAAACCGCACGGCTCTTATTTCGCGAGAAAGCTTTCGCCGCAGGGTTCCCAACGCACGTTTTTTCGATTCCATCCCGATTGCCGCCGTCCGTCTCACTCCCGCAGAGCGCAGCGCGCTCGAAGCCGAACTAGGCCCTGGCCACATTTTCGAGGATCGCGAGTTTCGAACCAGTCTATTTCCCTCAACAACGATCTCTGGCATTCCCTATGTTTGGGATTCGGGCTACACCGGCAAAGGCCAGTCTGTCGCGGTCATCGACACGGGCATCAATCCGATGCATCCGACATTTCTAGGGGTCAATATTGTCTCGAAGGTATTCCTGAATTCCGGCAAGGAACATCCTTGCTTCGGGGACGATGCTTCCTCGGGCAACGATCTGCAAGGGCACGGTACGCGCACTTCGTCAATTATTGCCAGCCAGGCGGTGCCTCTTTTCCCCAACTACTTCGGAGCCGCACGCGGCGTCGGGACGCTCTATTCGATGAAAGCGGGCTTCCGGGCGAAACCCGGCTCGGCCTGTCCCATCGCCGATGGGGTTCTGCTCGCCTCGGATATCCTCGCCGCGATGGAATTCATCGCCAATCAAACCGATGCGAAAGTGGTGAACCTGAGTCTCGGTTCGAATGCGGAAACCGATGACGACCCGCTGGCCCGCATCTTCGATTATTTCGTCGAACGCTATGGGCTGACGCTTGTTTTCGCGGCCGGCAACCGGGGAACGGAAGCGGGCATTCAAACTCCAGGTATCTCGTACAACGGCCTGACGGTCGCCAACGTCGATGACAAAGGAACCGAAGACAAACGCGACGACACGATCCATCCAAGCAGCACGCGAGGACCCACAGTCGGCCAACGCAGCAAGCCGGACATAGCGGCTTCCGGTACGCGCATTTATGCGGCTGAATTCAATTCCAGCGGATTCAACACAGCTACGGGAACCAGCGCCGCATCCCCTTTGGTGGCGGGTGCCGCCGTGTTATTGCGAGACGCCGGTGTGAACGACGCTCTGTCCATCAAGGCTTTGCTTTTGAATTCCACCGATGGCGACGGCATCTGGCAGCGCGATTGGGGTTGGGGAAATCTGAACGCTGCGGCGGCCTTCGATCAACGCCGCAACGTGCTGACGGGGTCAGTGCCCGCAAAAAGTTCACGCTTCTTTCGAGGGACATTCGACGGGCCGTTCCGAGCCATGCTGGTTTGGAATCGGCACCCCGACGTCTCGTCTCCTACAACTCGATCTCCGCTTTTCGAATTGTCACTTACGGTTTACAAGCGGGATGGCAGCTTGGCCGCGCAATCCGACAGCCCACGGGACAACGTGGAACAAGTGCGCATCGATTCCCCCAACGGAGGCGAGTTCGTGGTTCGCGTCGAAGCGCCCGCCAGCGTGTTTGGTTTGGGAGTCGTCAACGAAGACTTCGCACTCGCGGCGACTCGCGCGGGCTTATCCGCAACTGCCGGGCCCTCTTGGGAAATGCGCTGTTCGATGCCTTCCTCGGTTGCCGTCGGGGCGACTTTCACCGCCAACTGCACCGCCGAGAATACAGGCGACCTCGATCTGTTTCGTGTCACGGGGTCATTGTTGGTCCCCCAAGGCTTCGGTGGCGGAGGTCCGCAAAACTTCGGTAATTTGGCTCCTGGGCAAACGCGAACACTGCAGTGGCCTATCACCGCGCCATCCAATGGCGGATCTTTTTCGAGCACTACCGCGGGCACAGCCTCCTCTTATGGCGTAGCCGTGGAATACTCTTCGGTGCTGCCGCGGATCGACGTGGGCGGTTCCGGGCTGACCCTCGATCCCGCGGTTGTGACGCTTAGCCCTTCCACCAGTTCCGCACAGGTGCGTGCAGCGGGTACGCTGACTCTGCAATCCGGTGCCGCTTGGTATCGGCTTTCGCAGGCTTCCGGCGGATCTTTCACTGTGTCACTAACCGAGGCCGGCCGCAGTTTGGCGGCGGGCCGCTATGAGAGCCAATACACTGCCTCTTCCGGCGGACTGACGTCCAGAGGAACCGTAGTGTTGGCGATCCCAGTCGTTGGGCCGGCCGTTGAGTCCGCGAGGGTTGCTTTCGAAGCTCGCATAGTCTCCGGGTGCCCGGTTCCGCTGGAACTTCGATCGGTTTCCGATGCCATATCTCCGGTCTATTGGTTTGTGGCGCGCGGTGTCACTGCGAGAGACTTAGTCACCGTTCGTTGGATTTCGCCAGGTGGCTCGGTCATCGAAACGATGAATCTTCCCTCTGCAGCGGCGGCGTCCTGCTTTTCCGCTAGTTTCGATCTGAAGCGTGTCGACGTAACGAAGCGCTTCGGGGAATGGAAGGTGGAAGCCGCCGTCAACGGCATCCGCCAGTCGGTCACTTCGTTCACTGTCAATCCGGCGTTGCAACTGATTTCCGGCGTTTGCGAGGATGTGCAGCCGAATCCGAGCCGTATTCCAGTGTGTCCCCGGTTTCGCGGAACGTCAGAAGCAACGGGCCAGGCGCTGCGCCTTGAATTTCTCCGGCCTGACGGTGAAGTGGACGGGCTTGTGGAAGCCTCCTGGGCCGGTGCCAACCAATTCGCCTACGCCCCCGTAGTAGAGTCCTCAGGCGTTTGGCGGGTGCGTGTTTTCGCCGATGGTGCGCCTGCCGGAACCCTTGAAATTCCTGTCGCTGCGTCGTTTCAGTTGGGCCGTGCCGATTTGGTGGACAATCGCCTGGAGTTCGCCATTGAACGAACAGCAGAAGGAACCAAGGGCCGCCTCGAGTTGGTAAATCCCGCTGGTGCGGTCTTCGAAACCCGCGATCTGGAATTTCCGGAAGCGACAGTTGAGTTGCCAGAACTTGCGGAACTTGGCCGTTGGCGGATTCGTCTGTTTTGGGACGATATTCTGCTACGTACGATCCCTTTCGACCGTTTTGCTGGCCGCATTTTGGAACAAGGTCTCACCGCCGAAAGTCGGCAGCCCCTCTGTTCCGGCACGCCCGCAACTCTTTTCTCTGTGCTCGATTCTCAGGCTCGATTCTGGGTACGTCTCGATAAAGTCGTCGCGAGTGCGCGTCTGACGATGGAGTTCTGGCAGTCCGGCGAGGCTCGTGCCCGTGCGGATTTCGAAGTTCTTCCCGCTGGCGGAGGGTCCTGCCTGAGCGCTTCGTTGCCCGTTTCCGGCTCGCTGGGCGGTCGCAACTCCGGTGCCTGGGAGGCTCGGGTTTTCCTGAACGGCGTCGAGCTTTCGAGAACTCCATTCGAGATCCGGCGCGATGGGACGGCTCTTCAGGAGACTGCCAAGTCCGCCCCATTGAGCGGTTCGGTGGCAATTCTCGCGGTGCGTGGGGAATCCAGCCAACTGCCGTAGGCTCTCATTCAAACTACTTTGGGCGGTAAGCGAAGGGATGGCGGCCCGGCAGCGGTTCGCGCTCATTGTCGAGATCCCCCTGTAGACGGGGACCACATCCTCGATTCCGCGGGCGAGCGAGCCTTTGGATACCGCCAACGCCTTACGAGAGATCGCGACCGTTGGGTAGCAGCGGGGATGACAGATTCATGCAAAGCCGTCCCGTCGCGCACTGGTTGAGCGGTACGATGTTCCCTGACTTTTTAAGAGTCGCTACAATGAAGGCCAACCGATGCGGTCTCTTGCCTCAGCATTTTTGAGCTCAGCATTTTCGATTGGTGCTGCTCTGCTCGCCCAACAGCAGGCGCAAATCGTGGCGGTCTCCTATAGCTGTTCCGGTGACGATATCGAGACACTGGGCCTCAGTTGTTCCGACGAGGAACCGTGCCCCGTGTTTCTCGAACTCACGAGTGTCGAAAGTGCGGGCGCGAGGATCTTCGTCGCGGGCAACTTCCACACCGAACGCAATACACTGCATTCCGCTCTCTTCGCTTCAGAAGACGGAGGCAAAACCTGGACCGAGCCTCATCGACGCATGCGCGCCGCGGGGCTCGATCAGATCCAGTTTGTCGACTTCCAGCACGGCTTTATCGGTGGCAATGTGACTTTGGGTTCGCTTCCTAGAGATCCGTTCTTTCTCGTCACGACCGATGGCGGCAAGAGCTTCCGAGACCGGCCGATTTTCGACGAAGGCCGCATTGGTGCGATCCTGCAGTTTTACTTCGAAACCAAGAACAACGGCTCGTTGATCTTCGACCGCACCAAGCGCCCTGAAGACGGCAATCGCTATGAGTTGCACGACAGCCTGACAGGTGGCGACACTTGGATGCCGAGGCAGATGAGTTCCAAACCGCTCATTTTGAAGCGCACCCAGTTGAGCGCCGAGGATCGCGGTTGGCGGATACGCGAGGACGCGAAGTCGAAGACGATTCGCGTCGAGCAGAAAACGGACAAATGGATTACTGTCGCCGTGTTTCCGATCGGCGCGGGTGAATGCAAGCCCCCCGAGCCGAAGCCCTCGGCACCATTGCCCTAGCGGTTCCCCGACCGGTCGACGAGTTCTCACGACAGTTCAGGCGCGGAAGGCATTCCGACGGTGTATCATTGGTAAAGCTTGAACGCTCCCACTTCACGTTTGGTGACGCATCCCCTCATTGACCGCGTCAGCCAACGCACACGTTCTCTTCTGCTGGTTTTTGCCTGCTCATTGATCGGTGCAGCGGCGCAAGTGCTGATGAAAATCGGCACCAAGGGTCTGCCTTCGGCGGGCAACTTTTTGGACACGATCATTGGCATCTTTACCAACCCCTATTTGTTCACCGGCTACTCACTCTACGGAATCAGCGCTGTGCTTTTGATTCTCGCTCTGCGCCACGCGGAACTCTCGATTCTCTATCCGGTTTTGTCGTTGACGTATGTTTGGGTGGCCGTTCTTTCGGTGGTGGTGTTTCACGAGGCAATGCCACCTCTGCGCATTCTTGGCATCGCGACGGTCGTGATGGGTGTGGCGATTCTTGGGAGGTCGAAGTGACGGTCACTCCGGTTTCGTCGATGCTTTGGGTGATGTCCGGCGCCGTTATCGGATCCTGTGGTGCGGTGCTGCTCAAGGGCGGTGCCATTCGGATTGAACGCAGTTTGAAATCGATTGTCACCAATTGGCGACTGGGCGCAGGCATCGTGACTTACGTGCTTTCTTCGCTGTTCTTTGTCAGAGGCTTGAAAGAAGGGGAGTTGAGTATTCTTTATCCGTTGGTGGCCGTCGGATACGTGTTCTCACTACCGCTTTCCAAGGTGTTTTTCAATGAGCCACTCACCAAGCACAAGATCGTCGCGTTGGGGCTCATCCTGGCTGGTGTGGCGTTGCTGACCCAAAGCGCTTCGCGCTGAGGCGTCCGCGCTGCGCTATTTGACGAACCGGTAGACTTCGAACGTCGCGCGGCCGCAACGGTCGTAAATTGTTTCGAGCATCTGTTTGCGATATCCGTAACGCCCCGCTGCGGCTTCGAACCGCCTTCCGACGCCCTGCGCCAGTTCGAGTTCCGGCGTATGGCCGATAAAGAGCCCTCCGTCTTCGCTGACGATGGCTTGCAGCGCCGCCTGATCGTCTGGCGACGGATTGTCACTTGCCACATGGCCGGTGACATCGCGCAACGGCAACGTACCCCGCTCCAGTGTGATGAGCGTGAACTCCGTACCCCAACCCATGATGTTCACCGCCTTCGGTTTGCGATGGACGACGGCGAGGTGTAGCGGTTCCACCGCATCGGTCCACACCGTGCCGCCACAGACGCGTGTGGCTTGGGTGTAATACTGATTGAGCACCAGTAAGTTTTGGGTAGCGAGCAGCCCGGTGACGAGGCCCGCAACGGCCATTCCAGCCTTGCCGTAGCGTTCCGTGAGGCACCCGAGAGCGATGGCGATGACGAACTGAGGAAACGGCCACAGCAGTACCGCGTGATGGGTCGACCCTCCGGCGTCATGCGTTGCGGCCATGAGCAGCCAGGCACCTGCAAGATAGATCAAAGCGAACAGCATGGCGCGCATCCGGATCCACCAGAGAGGAATCGCCGCCGCCGCGACCAGGAAGGCGTAATAGCCCCAGGTTTGGCGTTTCTCACCCGTCCGTTGGCGCAGGTTGTAAGAAACTGCGGCGATCGACCCGTCGGGAGGGGTTATGGATTTCTCTTCCCATTCGTCGCGGACGAGATATCCAAAGAGACCCGAGCCGTCCAAGGTCGAATGCGCATGAAACCATTTAGGAGGAATCTCCTGTAGGCTCAGTTGGGTGTTGCTCCGAAAGGTTTTCAGGTTCGTTCGGATGTTGTAGAGCACCAGCGGGGATGCACCTACTAGAAAGCTCACAATCGCGATCGCAGCGGTTCGCAAAGTGAGAAGCTGCCACAATTGCCTGGGGAAAACCAGTAGGGTGGCCAGACCCAGACCGAAGAGGCTCCAACTGAGGATTGCCTTATCCCAGAGTCCCAATCCGAGACAGGCGAATCCCAAACTGAGAAATTTCACCCTATCTGTGTGCGCGAACTGCCACAGCAGTAGCACTCCACCCACAAGAAACAGGTGCTGAAACGCCACCGGACCCCAATCATACACGGTCGTCAACAGAAAACTGGGGTCTGTGGCAAGAAGAATCGCCCCCACGAGGCCCACTCCGCGAAGTTTTCCCGCCTTAGTAAGAAGAATGGAGAAAAGAACCACCGTGACTGACCCGATAAGAGCGGGAGGCACACGAATTGACCAGATGGAAGGTTTAACGACGGTAAAGATTGGCGCGAAGACCCATGTCTTGAGGGAACCAAGATAGGTCATCACCATGAGCGGAACATCGTGCTTGAAGGCCCGCAGCCGGAATTCCGCGGGGATGGGCCCGTATTGGGAAGTCGCGAACAGCGCTTCGTCGTTTTGGATACCGATGATTGGAATGAACGCGATACAGATGAAAAAAAACAGGACTGCTGTAACGAAAACAGGGATCCCGATTGTCTTCGATAGGAGGTTGCTGGAACGAGGCGATTGCATGACGGCTGCTTCTTTTCAGTATAGGTGCGGATCGGCCTAAAGATTGCTGGGCAGATGTCCGATCTGTATGCTCAATGGCGACGCAAAACCGTTAGGATGCGTACTCAGACGAAACCTTTAGAAAACTTTGGAACAGAAATTGCTTGACACGGATTGAAGGTATGGTATGATTTCAAAAAGCTGGCACTTTGCAGTGAAGAGTTGTCAGCGATGGCTCTGGCTTAAATCGAACCCGCAATCGAATCCCCGGGGTGGGCTTCACGAAATGCGGACTCGAGTACTACCCTCAAACGCTGGTAGATCGGCATCCCCAGATGAGCAACCTGTACCCACGTTGCGTGGCTACGCTGGGACTGTCTCTGGATGTCAATTCTCTGGCCAGTCGGACAAGTCGAAGTCGAGATTTCAATTCCGGCGTGGCCGGGGTGAAACCTTTTCGCGTTCCGTGCATCTCGTACATTTGCGATTGGTGAGAAGAGACCAAGCGATGAGAGAGACAGATCTAGAATTGTAACCGTGATGTAAAACCTCTCCGAAAAGGTGAACCTTTCGAGAGCGCGTAGCGTCTAAACGGATTGAGTGACGAATCGAAAGCGCAGTGCCGGTAGAAGAACAAGATAGAAGACGAAAAGAAAGAACGAAGAGGAGAAGCAACTATGACGAAGACTGAAGTAAACAAATTCAAAGCGATCCTGGAGATCAAGCGACGCGAACTCGAAGGCAATGTCCGCAACCGTGAAGGTATCGTGATCGAGAAGACGCCAGACGCTCTTGACGAAGTGCAACACGCGGGCGAACGCGAATTAGCGATTCGCAATCTCGATCGCGAATCGAACCTGCTGCGCAACGTGCGGGGCGCTCTGCGCCGCATTGACGAAGCCTCGTTCGGTGTCTGCATGCATTGCGAAGAGGACATCAATATCAAGCGCCTGAACGCGGTTCCGTGGACGCCTTATTGCATTTCCTGCCAGGAGATCGCAGACCGCCGGAGCGAAGAGTTCTCGGAAGAGTTCGACGAACTCATGGTCGCCTAAGCGCGATTCACACTCTGTTTCCGCCGAAGCGCGCTCCTACCGGGGCGCGCTTTGCTTTTGTGCTGGAATAGGTTTCAACAATCATGTCCCTCGCTTTCCGCATTCATGAATCCGGACTGGCCGAGATCGACGCCCGCTCTTCCGAACTTGCGGCGTTGCTCATCGATGCAGTCGACGGTGGTGCCTCAATCGGATTTCTCGCTCCACTCGCCGTCCACGAAGCGATCCGCTACTGGACCTCGGTGAGTGAATCTCTTACTTGCATCACGCTCGTCGCGGAATCCGGACGCAAGATCGTGGGCAGCGTCCAACTCGAGCTTTGCGATCGTACCGACGGCGATCATCGCGCAGAGT
>CAZCPL010000225.1:0-9321 GCA_964500255.1 uncultured Solibacteraceae bacterium
GCCCAGCGAGACTTCGACCGGCGCGCGCCCGACGCTCGCGGCGACGGGCTTTCTGCGCACCACGCCCGATCCCACAAATTCCAATGAACGCGGCCTTCTCGCCGAGCGGATGAACGTAATTTCAGAAGAACTGGAAGTGCTGACGTCCTCTGTCATGGGACTCACCGTGGGCTGCGCCCGCTGCCACAATCACAAATACGATCCCATTCCGCAGCGCGATCACTATCGGCTGAGTGCGATTCTGCAGGCAGCATACGATCCCTATGAATGGCGTTCGCCCAACAAGCGCGAACTCGATCTCGCGCCAGAAGACGAACGAAAAGAGGCCGAAACGATCAACGCGCCGATTCAAGCGGAGTTGAAGAAGCTGCGTGAACGCATGGCCGATCTCGCCAAGCCGTTCCGCGCGCAACTGCTCGATGAGCGCTTGAAAGCCTTGCCAGAAGCGGTCCGAGAGGATGTACGCGCGGCCTCCGCCACTCCCGCCGACAAGCGAACCGATCTGCAGAAGTATCTGGCAACGAAGTTCAAAGCGGCCATTGAGATCAACGACCGCCAGTTGGAACGCAAGTATCCAGATTATGCGAGCCAGGCCGAGCCGCTGCGTCGCGAGTTGGAAGCCACGCGGCGCAAGATGAAGCCGGTTCCGCATGTGCGCGTACTCACCGACAACGCCGAACCTTCGACCCACTATCTGTTGCGGCGCGGCGATCCGGCAAGTTTCGGTGAAGTGGTGGAACCGGGCACGCCCGGGATTCTGGACCATCCCGCGTTGAAGCCGTACAAGCCTGAGCCTCCATATCCCGGGTCCACTGGCCGCCGCCTCGCGTTGGCCAAGTGGCTCACGCAGCCCAATCATCCGCTCACGGCGCGCGTTGCCGTGAATCAACTTTGGATGCGCCACTTCGGTCGCGGGATCGTGCCGACAGTCGCGAACTTTGGGCGCGCCGGTGCGGGACCGACGAATCCGGAACTGCTCGACTGGCTCTCCACAGAGTTCGTGGAAAAAGGCTGGAGCATGAAGGCCATGCATCGGCTGATGATGACCTCGCGCGCCTATCGACAGACGTCGAAAGTGGACACTGCTGTGACGGCTGCGGATCCTGAAAATGCGCTGGTTTCGCGCATGCCGCTGCGCCGTATGGATGCCGAGACGCTTTACGACAGCCTCGTGAGCGTTGCCGGGCGCCTCGATACCAAGCCCTTCGGTCCCCCAGCGGAACTCGACATCAAAGAGACCAAAGAGGTCAGCGTCAAGGCGACCAAAGATGGCTTTCGTCGCAGCATCTATGTGCTGCATCGCCGCCAGACGCCGGTCTCTTTGATGGATGCTTTCGATCATCCCGCGATGACGCCCAACTGTACTGAGCGCCGTCAATCCAACGTCGCGACGCAGGCGCTGCATATGATGAATGGCTCGATGACTTGGGAACTGGCCCGTTACATGGCTGGCCGCGTGGTGGATGATTCCGATGGAGATCGCGCGCGCCAAGTGGAACTCATCTATCTCCGAGCGCTTTCTCGCATGCCTTCCGCAGACGAAGTGAAAACTGGCGTTGAGGCGATTCAAAGCTTTAAAGAGGCTTGGCCCGCGCGCTTGGCTTCTGACAATAGCGACGCACCTCGCACGATCACAGCCAACTGGCTAGCGGTCGCCAACTTCTGCCACGCCATCTTGAATTCCGCTGAATTTAGCTTTATCGACTAACATGAACAAGCCACGCACACGTCGCGATTTCTTTTCCTCGGTCACCAATGGATTGCACGGCGCCGCGCTGGCCAGCCTTCTGGGGGGCGACCTCTATGCGCGCACCTCTTACGATCTGAAGCCGCAGAAGCCGCACTTCGCCGGGCAGGCGAAGGCTGTCATCCAACTGTTCATGAACGGTGGTCCGAGCCAGGTGGATCTCTTCGATCCCAAGCCCACGTTGACGCGCCTCGCGGGAACCGCACCTAGCCGCGAACTCAGTTTCGCCATCTCCAACGGTCAAGCTGCGGGCGTGCTCATGCCTTCGCCTTACACGTTCAAGAAGGCCGGAAAGTGCGGCATGGATATTTCCAGCGCGCTGCCGCATCTTGCGGAATGCGTCGATGATATCGCGGTGATCAAATCGATGTACGGCGAACATGCCAACCATGAGCCAGCGCTGTTTCTGATGCATACGGGGCGCACCATCGCGAGCCGCCCGGCGATCGGCGCGTGGGTCACCTATGGACTCGGCACCGAGAACCAGAACCTGCCCGCCTATGTGGTTTTGGATGATCCCAAAGGGCTGCCGATCAATGGCATTTCGAACTGGCAATCCGCCTGGTTGCCGCCGCTGTATCAGGGCACGCGCTTTCGCACCGAAGGCCCACCAGTATTGAATTTGGAGCCGCGCCATGAGATTCCAACGCCTTTGGTGGAAGCCGAGCGGAACCTCTTGCGCAAGCTCGATGCGGCGCATCTGGCGGCGCGTCCAAATCAGCCGGAACTCGATGCGCGCATTTCGAGTTACGAACTCGCGGCACGCATGCAACTGGCCGCATCCGATGCGTTGGATGTGAAGAAAGAGAGCGACGCCACGCGCGAGGCGTATGGCTTGAACGATCCGCAGACGGCGACTTATGGCAAGCGCTGCCTGATGGCTCGCAGGCTGGTGGAACGCGGTGTTCGCTTCGTTCAACTGTATATCGAGGACCAGATTTTCGATTCGCACGGCAATCTCGAATCGAGCCTCAACTATGCGTGCGGCAAGACCGACAAGCCTGCGGCCGCTTTATTGAAAGATCTCAAGCAGCGCGGCTTGTTGGATTCGACACTGGTCATTTGGGGCGGGGAGTTTGGACGCCTGCCGATGTCGCAAGGTGGCACGGGCAAGAACGCTGGGCGCGACCATGGTCCGAATGGGTTTAGCGTGTGGATGGCGGGCGGTGGTGTGAAGGGTGGCGTCACGTATGGCGAGACCGATGATATCGGATTCAAATCCGTTGAAAATCGCGTGAGTGTCCACGATTTCCATGCCACGATTTTGAATCAACTCGGCCTGCGCCATCGCGACCTTGTCTATGACCGCCATGGCTTGTCGGAACGCTTGACCGACCAGTTTCCGGCGCGTGTGGTGACGGAGATTCTTTCGAAACCTGTCGTCGGCTAACGTTACTGCGCCTGCTCGAAAATCGCAAGGTTGTGGGCAGAGTATTGTATTGGTCAACTGTCCCTTGTTAATCGAGCTGGGTCGCTCGTTTCGAGATTGGGAGCAAGACCGACTGCAAGCGCATAGTTTTATTGAGTTCTTGTCGCAATACTAGCCGGAGTATTCATGAGCGGTATTTTAAGGATAGTCTCCTTGTTATTCCCGCCGCTGGCAATCCTACTGGCTATTGGGGGCCTACTGACTTTGATGGCAAAGTTCGGGCGTCTTGCGATCAGTTTGCCCCTTGGGCTGCTCGGCTTTGTCCACTACCTATTGCTTGCAACCCTGCCTCCCCTGCTCAAGCCGGAGATCTTTGGGTGGAATAATTGGTGGGCCGTAGGTCAGAACAAAGAAGGGGTCAATTTCGGCGGCCAGAACACACCAATCACTACCCAGGTGTCGCACGGAAACACGGTCCCCCTAAAAAACCCCGTATCTCGCGAGGCTCGCGAGGCGTGGCTTCCCATACCCGCTTTCAGTTCCGATCAATCGGCTCGATCTTCAAATCCAGGATTTCAGTCGGCCCGACGATTCCCAGCGAGATCTTTTCTGATTGGTAGAGCGCCTCCAACTCCAATCTTGTATGATGCGGCATCCGGTCGATGATCTCGCGTCGCGCTTGCCACCCACGGTCAGTAGACAGGGGATCGCCAAGAACTCTTATCGAATCAAGATCCGGTCGACGGCTTTCCTTCCGCCCATCGTTCTTGGCCCCACGTTCGGCAAGGCCGATCTCTTGGGGCGATACCTGAAGTCAATTGGGCATAGGCGCACCCACTGTAAATCCTCGGTGACTCCGGCGGTAAACACAGGTTCCTGGTGGCTTTCAGACGGATGTGGATAAGTCACTCATCTCAGCTCAATAACCGGCATTTCCGTTCGGCGCGAGACCAATGCGGCTAGTCTGCTGCGATGACAATAGACGTGGTCGGCCTCCATGCACATCAGTGCCGAGGGTTTGTCTCGTAGCAATTCGCCCACGGTGTCAACGCTTGCCTGTTGTGACGGGAGAATTTCATTCTCGTATCGAGCAAATAGGCGCTGGTAGGACTCCCCGCCGTCGAGGTCAACGCGCCATGCGGAAGGGATTCCCAAAGATGGAACATGGACATATTCGATTCCCACATCCTGGCACAGCCGATTGATCGTGCTCTTATGGAAGCCATACCGACGCGCGATCGGATTGCAGCGAATGTCCACAAGCCGTTGAATCCCTTTTCGAAGAAGCAGATCGAGTAGCCCATCGACCATGAGTCCTTCGTACCCAACGGTATAGACCGCGGATTCCGCGATCGGTCGGGACACAGCCCTTCGGTGAACGGCTTCGGAGTTCATCGTGAACCAGGGATAACTCGCGTAAACACGATCCACGACCATCGAGGTTGGAATGGAATGGTTGCGCCTACTGATGCCGTCTATCAGGTCCAGGAATGGACGGTCAAGAAATGCAGTCTCCATGTCCGGAACCTGAGCCAAGTTGACGTCATTCTCGGCTTCCGCCAGCCAGCCATCGCTTTCGAGCGCTCGAATGTCGTAGTAGAGGGTGAATGCGAACGGACCTCGGCGGTATGGCAGGAATTCATACACTCCTGTCTTTGGGACACCAGGCTCACGGCTGAGCAAAAAGGCAAGCTTCACCAATCGTAGTCTGCTTGTCGACCCTCCCTCATTCTGGAGTAATCGAAGAATTGCTCTGTGCCGTAAAAACATTTCTTTCTCTCGATATTCAACCACCTTATTGTACTCTCTGCGCCTGTTTGCCGCACCAATCTCTGATCAGCAGGGTGTGCGACGAGGAAATTGACGAGGCCAACGTGCGCGGAAGTACTCAGTGCTTTGGCGAATCTCGCAGATATGCGCCCAAGCTAAGTGTTCGGCGCGGTGTTTCGCGATGGCAAATCAAGTTGCCACTGCGCCCGATCCGAAGATCCCAGGCATGGCCGAAACTCCCGCTGACCTACAAGTGGCACGGCAAGACGGTTACGGAAGCTTTGCCCACTCCCGCTGCGGTGCGCAAGGCCGGGCGCGAGATCGCAGCGTTCCGCGAATATCAGCGGCGGGGCCGTGAACTGGTAGAGGTCAATGAGAAAATCTACAGACTGCGCCCCGTCGAAGAAGAAGATCTGAGCGAACAGGAAAAAAACCGGCGCACGCTATTCAGAAAGAGGTTGCGCGCGAAGTAGGGCAACTGCTGCGCAGCATCTTTACGGTGCGCGTAAGGCGGGGCGCTTGGATCTGGAAACAGTCGAGATGCTGGTGCGTTCGGCCATGCATCAGGCCGGGGCATGCGCCTTGACCGAGTTGCTGCGGCTTGCGGTCCCGGATCAGCGTGTGATTCCTTGCGCCAGTGGCCAGCAGGCCCGGTATCGTGAATTACGTTCCAGGAGGGTGCTCACTGCCGTCGGCACCGTGACGGTGTCGCGGCCCTACTATCTGTGCTCGCACCGAGTTCTCCCCCAGGTGTGCGGCGCATGCAAGCCCTGGTGGGGGCAGGAGGCTTCGTTCGATCACGGACGGGAACAGTTGCAGCGTTTGGCTGGCTTGGATGTCACCACCAAGTCGGTCGAACGCGCGGCCTAAGCCATGGGCGCTGACATTCCCCGGCTGGAGCAACAAGAGATCCAGCGCGCCGCATAACTCGATCTGATGGTGATCCAAACTCGGTTGTGTGTTCACCCAAACCAGTTGGGATCAAGACGGATATGCGCAGCGCGATCCCGATTCCACCACCTACATCGGCGCCGTCGAGAACGCTGAGCAGTTCGGCACGCGCCTCTATGTCGAAGTATGGAAACGCGGCTGGGGTCGCGCCGAAACGAAGGTTGTCATCGGCGACGGCGCCCTAAGCACTTTACAAAACCCCCAGCCTTACCAGAGCCACGGCCGAAAGGCGTGGTCGCCAGTAGTCTCAAAAAACACCTCAGACCAAAACACCCGTTCACAGACCCACGAAAATAGTTGCAACTGATTCCACCCCAAAGACTTCCATAGCACTACAATGTCAGTTGTACCCACGATTCCTTGACATCGACTGCTACAAGAAAGACAGGAAGGAGATCGATCAATCATGTCAACAGAAGCCCAATTCGCAGCCAACGCCCTCCGCTCTACCGGACCCAAATCCGCCGACGGAAAGGCCCGCGCCAGCCGCAATGCCACCAAGCATGGGATCAATTCGCAGGTCCTCTACAACGAACGCCAAGAGGACTACGACGCCAATACTCAGGCTTTCCTCGCCAAATTCGAACCCCAGTACGATGTCGAGCACCGCCTCGTCGAACGCATGGCCGATTGCGAATGGCGGCTAATCCGCGCGCGCTACATCGAAACCGCCACCATCGATCCCAAGTCGAGGAGAACCGCGGAACTCATCGACGAGCGTTTCGAGACCATCGAAGAACCCGCTCGCGTCGCCTACGCGCTCCAACTCCTCGACCGAAGCCAAGCTGGTGCCTACGCAAACGTCCAGCGTCAGGAGGCACGCCTCCACCGCCACTACGAGCGCTGTTACAAAACCTTCCGCGAGATCCAGAAGGAAACGCACAAAAAAATATCGCACAACGAAGCCAATTCCGCCCTAAACCTGAGCAAAAGCAGAACTGAAGGGTTAGCGAGTGGCAACGCAGGAACGCACCGTAGTTCATTGACGCTTGAAGACACCAGCCCCCAAGGTAAGGGTTGGTGAAACCGGCCAAACTGGCGGACCATTGGGAGAGTCCAACGAGGGTGTGAAAGCTTCGAACGATCTCGCGTAGCTCGGCTTGCCCGGTTCCGCGCTGGTGGTTTGGGCGGCGAATTTAGATGGCGGGCTGTTTCCAGCGCGCGTCGGCTAGCGTTACCGTACCTGCTCAAAGATAGCGAAATCGCCCGGATTCCAGGCTTGCGCGATGATGTAGATCTTGCCGTTCATCCGCTTCATCACGGCGTTGTGGATGT
Organism: uncultured Solibacteraceae bacterium; assembly: GCA_964500255.1. Lineage (GTDB taxonomy): Bacteria > Acidobacteriota > Terriglobia > Bryobacterales > Bryobacteraceae > F-183. The sequence continues at coordinate 7,113 of CAZCPL010000225.1, forward strand.
GCGCGAAGTTGGCGAGTCCCAGATCTTCTTTGGGCATGATGGTGGAAACGAGCTGATCGTTTTCGAGTAGATAGATCGGCGCGCCCTTGCTGCGATCCGGACCATCCAACGATCCGACAACGGCCAGATTGTCCATGTAATAGATGTCGCAAGGCAGCGAACCGAGCGGCATTTTCAAGGTCGACAGATACTGCCCGAAGCGTGTATAGCGGTCGATTTCCGAGTTCGAGCGATCGGAGACATCGATGCGCGTGGTGCCCGGCGGGACGGTGATGCCGTGTCCTGTGCCGAGTTGTCCGAGGCCGGTTCCGCGGCCACCGAACGCGAGATCGTGCCACTCGGCGCTGAACGGCGCAGTGCTCCTGATCTTGGCAGTGAGCACGAAGTCGAGGTTCGAATAGCCGGTGGGAATATAGAACAACCCGTCGATCATTTCGACGTCTGTGGGGATGAAGTTGCCGCGGCCCGCGTAGTAGTTGGTGGCCTGCGGATGTCCCATATCGCGAGTTCCATCGGGAGCGTTCAGTGTGTGGACGAGCTTGCCGTCGAGTGACGTCGTGAAGATCTTGCCCTCGGAATTGCTGGGGAACGAGAGGAACGGTGTGCCATCCGGAGCCTGCCAGAACAGCGCGTTGTGCATGTTCGGATCTTTCATCTCGACTGCGGTGTCCAGCATGGCAGTGGACTTCAGATCGGAACTGATGCGAATGATACCGGCGCCTGGAAGCGCGAAATAGACTTCGCCCTTGCCGGGGCGGCGGTCGATGGCGAATCCACCATGGGCGGCTTTCAAGGGTTTGGGCGCCTGTGCCTCGGCGGGCAAGTGCGAGGAAGTGTATAGGACGCGGAACTTGTACTTTCCATTTCCGCTTACGGCGGCGCTGCCGCTACCGGCTTGGCCAAAGGCCTGTCCAGGTTTGTCGGCAGCGAGGTGCCAGGCGAGTCCGAGGAGGGCAACGAACGCGGAGGCGCTGCTGAGTCGCTTCATCATGTTCTTCATCATATCGATCTTTTGGGACTTCAATTCCGCATGTGGGTCCGCAGCTGGGTCCGCAGGTGGGTCCGCAGGTGGTTGCACCCCCGAAAATGTTGGTTTACCATAAACACACTTGTAACCGGATTTCCTCGTGGCTGCAATCCGGAATCGCTGCTATTTCGTTGGGGGTTCTATGAGAAAGCTTCTTTCGGCGACGCTGCTTGTCGCCAGTCTTGTACCGTTGACGCTTCTTGGCCAGATCCAAAGCGCCCGCGTGGAAGGTAACATTATCGATTCCTCCGGCGGGGCCATCCCCGCAGCCAAGGTTTCGATGGTCAACAGCCGCACACAGCTAAAGCTGGATATCGTGTCGGATGCCGCCGGTTACTACTTGTTTCCCTCGGTCGTGCCCGGTCCCTACACGCTCACCGCTGAGGCATCCGGATTCCGCAAGGCGTCCATTACCAATCTCGAAGTCAACATCGGCGTCTCGCTGCGCCAGGAAGTCAAGTTGGAAGTGGGCAGCGTTTCCGAGTCGATGACCGTCGAGGCGAGTTCCGTCACGATTCAGACGACAGATGCGACCATTCAGCGCGCGGTCACCCTGCGTGATATCGATACTCTCCCGCAATTGGCTCGCGGACCGATCGCTCTCGCAACGTTCATGCCCGGCGTGCAGTTGGGTACCAACAACAACGATCCCAGCTTCGCCCGCATCAACGGCATGCGCCAGGGTTCGAACAACAATACGCTCGACGGTATCGATGTCAACGACGCGGTTGTACCGCGCCTGGGCTTGACGATGAACGCCAACAATACGGATTCCGTCGAAGAGTTCCGCATCATTACCAATGGAGCCAAGGCCGAATACGGCCGCAACGCCGGCGGCACCGTCGAACTCATTACCCGTTCGGGAACCAATCAGTTCCACGGCAATCTGTTCGAGTATCACCGCAACACGGTTCTCAACGCCAACAACTTCTTCAACAACAGAACCGGAGCTTTGCGGCCGAAGTTCATTCAGAATCAGTACGGCGGTTCGCTTGGCGGACCGGTGACCATTCCCAAGCTTTTTAGTGGCAAAGACAAGCTGTTCTTCTTCTACAACTTTCAGGGCACCAAGACCGCGCAGGAAGTGGTTCGCAACCGCACGGTGTTGAGCAATGAAGCAAAGGCTGGCATCTTCCGCTGGACCGCGGGCGGCGCCACGCGTTCGTTCAACATACTTCAGGC
>CAZCPL010000226.1:0-9301 GCA_964500255.1 uncultured Solibacteraceae bacterium
CTTCGGGATTCGTGTGCGCGATCCAGGAACTCTTCGTGGTGCCGGCCCAGGAAAAATCGGTTGTCCCGTCTTTGCGCTTCGCCAGCCATTCCGGATGCTTGTCGACGAGCGGTGCTCTGCCGCCCGAGTATCCGATCACGAAGCCATATTCCACCCATGGGATCACTGCGATACCGCGCGTCGAAGCTTCAGCGATCACCTCTGCCAACACATCGCGCTCGCCATACACAGGATCTGTGCGGACACCGGTTTCGCGCGCGAATACCTCGCTCCGCCAGAGCGGATACCCGCGCGACCAGACGTTGACGAAGACCGCGTTGAAGTTGGCGTCGCGCAATTGATCGAGCATCGTTGCGATGGAAGCACGCGATTCTAAAGGTGCACGATCCACCCATACGCCACGAAGCTCTTTCGACGGCCCGGCGAAAGCCTGCAACGCAACCAGCGCAAATGTGTAAGCAAGTCGACTCATGGAAACATTTTACCAATCGGCACAGCCCGCGCGAGCAAAGCACGGGCTTCCCTGGGGTTGAAACTGAGCCTGGATGTCAATTCGCAACGACTTCGGCAGGCGTTTCCGTGCAGGCGATTGGCGGAGCGACCAGGGACACTTTTGGAGGGTAGGTTTACATGCCGCACGCGATCCAGGGTTCAAAAGCTTTTTCTCACGCCTTCGAAGCCCACATACTGCACCTCTTCTTCGAGGTCGAAATGAAACCGCTCTCGAATGCGAGATTTCAGCTCATCCACAATCGCGCACACCTGGGCCGCCGTTCCGTTGCCTTCGTTGTAAATAAGGTTGGCGTGATGGTCGGCGTTGACGATCCCGCCGATGCGCATGCCCTTGGCTCCGACCTTTTCGAGAAAGTACGCCGACGGCACTTTGCCTTCGCGCACTTTATCCGCCGGCACCTGCGCTTGCACCGCAGCGGGCAGGTTCGCGTACAGCAGGTTCTTGAAGATGCTGCCCGCGCACTTCATCGTCGGCGGATACTTCTCATCCCTGATCGCGCGGATCTCTTCGGCCTTCTGTGACAACAGTTGAGAATCGCCAAGTTTCAAATGCAATATCGTGGAAAAGATCGTCCACTCTTTGTGTCGCTTGAACAAACTTTCGCGATAGCGGAACTCGCACTGTGCGTGATTGAAGGTTCGAATCGCAGACCCATCGAAGAAGCGCACCGCCTCCACCCACTCATGAATCGAATGCCCATAAGCGCCCGCATTGCCATACACGGCCGCACCAACCAGGCCCGGGATGCGCGTCATTGTGTGAATTCCGCCCAGCCCTTGAGCGATCGAAACATCCACCAGAGCCTGCAGTTCCGCCCCGGCCTGCGCTGTGATGCGGGCCCCATCCACACAAATGACGCCGCCGATAAATCGCAGCACAACGCCGCGGAATCCGGCATCGGAGACGATGAGATTCGATCCTCCGCCGATCACCTCGAGCGGAACGCCAGCGGCGCGGACCATTTTAGAGGCCGCCATAAAGGCTTCTTCTGAGGACGTCTCCGCCATTGCATCCGCGGGTCCGCCAATGCCGAAGCGCGTGTAGCGGCTCAGAGGAACATCGCGTGTAATCGACAGCAAAGGGATTTCACGAAGACGTTCGTGGAATGACAAAGGATCTGCCAACCTTCTATTGTATTCAGTCGTGGCGCAGGGAAGGGACTGGCTCTTCGATGCGGAACTGCAGTTCGTCGTCGGGTTGGCTCATGTTGACGAGATCCAGCCGCGCTATTCAAAGGGTGCGAGCGCGGGTGTTCTTTGGCGGTGGCTATCGGGCGCGATAAGTCTTTTCGAACTTGTTGCGCGAATTAAAAACGGTGAAGGAGCCGTCGGCGTTCGCACTCAACTTGATCCATTTACCCAGATCGTCGGTCTCCTCCAGATTCGCAATGAACATGTCCGGAACGTTGGTTTCTTTGCCTCCGGCGACGGCGAAGTGCAATTGCCACATGTCCTCCAAACCGGCAACCGATTTGATCGTTTTCCACGCCGCGGGCATCCCGCCCTTGCGTGCGCCATTGTTCATGATCGCGACGCGCGGCTTCAGTGCGTTTACGATGGGCGGCGAATTGGAAGCCGCGAGCCCGTGGTGCGTAGTCAGGTAGACATCCACTGTGCCCACTCGGTTGTTGGGACACACGAGATCGAGTTCCTTGTTCCAGGTGAGATCGCCAAGATCCGCCAGACGGAATTTGCCAAAAGAGATGACCATGCCAACCGACAAAGCGTTCTCTGTCGGATCGTCTTTTTCTCGCTCAACACCGCTGCAGGAAGCATTCATCAATCCCCCGGCGGCGATGGGTTCGCCGTTGGCGATCACCACTTGCACATCGAGCCCTTTGACGGGGATCTTGTCGCCGGCCTTGACGACCTTATGAACCGCACCCGCTTTCGCGATCGCCTCTTCATAGACCTGTGTCAGTTCTTTGGCTAGTGCAGTTTTCTCAACGGAGGGCCCTTTGTCGATGAAGGTTCCGATAGGAAAGCGTTCGGCCAGTTGCTTGGTTCCGCCAACGTGGTCGGTATGATGGTGCGTGACGATGACGTAGTCGATCTTCTTGATCTTGGCCATCTTCGCCGCGGCGATGATTCGGTTGGCATCGCGCGCGTTGAAGCCTGGCCACCCGGCATCGACAAGCATGGATTGTCCCGAGGGGGAAACGAAGAGTGTGGCCTGCCCGCCCTCGACATCGATGAAGTAGATATCGAGGGTCTTGGCGGCGAATAACGAGAAGGTGGAAAGAATAGCGAGTGCTGCGATGCGCATTGTTTGCGATCCTATCACAGAGCTTGTTGATCCTGACGGTACCACTCGAGTGTCCGGCGCAAACCCTGTTCCAAAGTGAACTGCGGATCGTGTCCCAGATCCCGCACGGCAGCGGTCGTGCAAGCCTGTGAATCTCGGACATCGCCCTCGCGGCTCGGTCCGTATCCGGGCTCAATCGAAACGCCTTCGATCTCTTGTAACTGCTTCCAGATCGTGTTCAGCGAATAGCGATTGCCATTGCCCGCGTTGTACACATTGCCCACCGCGGCTGGGCCAGCTTTGGATGCCTTCATGATCAATCCTGCGACGTCTTCGACATAGGTGAAGTCGCGGGTCTGTTCGCCATCGCCATGAATGAGCGGTGCGGTGCGCGCGATCAGATGCTTCATGAACAACGATAGAACGCCCGAATACGGACTATTCGGATCTTGCCGCTGACCATATACATTGAAGAACCGCAGCGCCACCGTTTCGAGCGAGAAACAAGAGGAAAAGACACTGCAATAGTGTTCGCCCATCAGCTTCTGCGCCGCATACGGAGACTTGGGACGCGCCTGCATTGTCTCCACTTTCGGAAGCACATCGGTATCGCCGTAGGCCGAAGACGACGCCGCGTACACCACCCGTCGAACTCCACCTTCCTGCGCCGCGCGCAGCACGTTGAAGGTTCCGTCGATGTTCACTTCATGCGAAGGAACCGGATCTTTGATCGACCTCGGAACGGAAGGAATCGCGGCCAGATGAAAGACTGTGTCGGCCCCCTTTACCGCTTCGAGAACGTCGTTGAAGCTGCAGATATCGACCAGATGCAGCTCGACCTTCGAACGGACTTCTTCCAGATTCTTACGATGCCCGGTGAGCAGGTTGTCGATGACAGCGACTTCCGCTCCTTCTTCCGCGAGCAATCCACGAACGAGGCAAGAGCCAATGAATCCGGCCCCGCCAGTAACGACATAACGTTTCATGAGAGTTTCCCGATCTCCGCTTCCAGATAGCGCAACGACTCCGTTGCGATGGTTTCAGCGCCGAATGAAAAATCGAACGCCTCGAGCGACACCCAGCCCCTGTAGTTCCGCTCTCTCAATTTCGCGAGCAGCGGCTTGAAGTCGTAATCCCCTTTGCCGCAATGCTTTCCATCCATCTCGTTCACATGGATGTGGCGAATGAAATCAAAATGCCGATCCACCACCATTTCGTGTCTTTCTGTCTCATCGGCCGCATTGTGCGTATCGAACATAGTCTGAATCGATGGAAGGTTGCAGCGATGAACGATCTGCATAGCTTCGTCCAATGTGTTGACGACATCCGATTGCGCGTTCGGCAGTGCCTCAACGAGCAACTTCACATGAGAAGCGGCGGCGTGCGCCGCCATCGCTTGGAACAAGTCGCGAAACCTGTTCACGGCGTCGTCACATGTCGCGCCGCCAGTGGTACTGCGCTGAAGCGGCGATCCAAAAACCATGATGCCGTTGTCGCTCTCGGTGTTGCCGGCGAGATCGGCGCAGAGGTCGATCAGATCGCGGATGTGATCCCAACTTTTGCCGCGTAACGTCTCATCGGGCGTCGTCACGTGCAGGCCCTTGGGCGCCACCATCAACCAGTGCAACCCGACAAACTGCAGGTCTTCGCTGTTCATGATGGAGCGGTACTGTTTTCTCTCTTCCACTGTGATCGTTGCGGGAGTATCCGAGAGTGTGAACGGGGCAATCTCGATGCCCGTATAGCCGATCTCACGGATCTTCTTGCAGGCTTCATGAAACTTCCAGCCTTGAAACACTTCATTGCAGATGGCGTGCCGGAACGTATACGAAGACGAGGAAATGGACATGTGGATTGAGTCAGTCTTTGGTTCGGGCAACCGCGACGATAGACAGCCCTTGCCAGGGCAATAATCCTTCGATGCGGCGCCAAATCCAGACGGTCTTATCGAAAATCTTCAACGGAAGTTTGCTGATGCTGCGCTTGCCGAGAACCTTGGAATAAAGCCACCAGGCGGGTTTGCCGATCTTGTTCACCTGATGAACCCGTTCAACGGTAAATCCGGCTTTGTCGAGCATGTCACGCAGTTCGGCTTCGGAGAAACGGCGCTTGTGGCCCAGCGTTTTGTCGACTGTACCGAAGAGTCCCTGGCCCTGCGGCGCGAGAACGATGACGTTGCCGCCGAGCTTGACCGTCGTCCGCAACGAGCGGAGCACTCCTGCGGGATCCTCGGAATACTCCAGAATATTGACACAGAGGCCGGTCTCCACTGCGGAGGCGAATGGCGCATAATCGATCGGCACGTCCGGATCCAGGGTCTGGACATCGACGTTCGGGGTGCGCAAGAATCGGTTCTGCAAGGAGTGCAGATACAAGGGGTCCCTTTCCGACGCGATGTAGCGAAGCTTCTTGCCCATCAACCGGCCGCTCAGGTTTCCGATGCCTGCGCCGAGTTCCAGAACGGTATCACCCAGATAGGGCCGCAGAAGCTGCGTAATCCAGCTCAGATACTGCGGCGTTCCGGTGAGATTGTTGAGAAACGCGCGCCCGTAAGGCTCGGCATAGAGATCGTCAATGAGCCAGAAATAAAGGATGACGCCCAGCGCCTTGACTCCATCCTTCCAGCCGATCTTCTTGCCCTCTTCGTACGTCCGGCCGTGATAGCTGATCGGAACCTCATAAATGCGCAGCTTACGCTTGGCGCACTTCATGACGATTTCCGGCTCGAAGCCGAAACGATCCGAACGGACCGGGATGCTCTTCAGCAGATCGGTGCGGAACACTTTGTAACAGGTTTCCATATCGGTCAGCTTCAGATTGCAGAACATGTTCGAGATCAACGTCAGATACTTGTTGATCATCGAGTGCCAAAACGGCAGGATACGAATCTGGTCACCGGCCATATAGCGGGATCCGAAAACAGCATCCGCGTGGCCTTGCAGCAGCGGCTTCAACAGCTTGGGATACTCGTTTGCGTCGTATTCCAGATCGGCGTCCTGCACCAGGCAGAAATCGCCGGTCGCCTTCTGAATCGCACTGCGCACGGCCGCGCCTTTGCCCTGATTCTTTTCGTGGCGATAGAGGCGGATGCATGGATTGTCGGCCGCAATCCGTTCCAAGATGGTCCAAGTGCCATCGGTCGAACGATCATCGACAATAATCAGTTCCCGATCCATGTTTTCCGGCAACGGTGCCTGCAAAACGACAGACAGAGAACGTTCCACTACCGTCCGTTCGTTGTAAACGGGAATGAGTATGGATAGCAGCATCCTGCTGGGCTTGGGCAAGGGTCCAGTTGGCTCCATTTCAGTCTGTTCCGGCGGTTTGACGTTCTTCTGCTTGGATGGCGTCTCGCTGGGCGACGGCAAGGAGGCAGTAGACCGGGCAGCCGTTGTCTCAACGGTGGGCATGATCTTCAATCGGCACTTCGACTTAAATACAGGATATCAGGCTCCCGGGAACCAATCTGCCGTTAGCGAGAAACTCGCTATTCCACCGCTACGGCGGGGAACTCGATCCGGTCATAGATCCCCGACATCGATGCGTCCACGCCAATCGAACTCCGCCGCACCACGTCCCCGAAACCTACGTAGGCAGTGAACAACCAGAATCCCTCAGGACTCTTCGTCAGTACTTCAACTCGGGGCTCTTCATGCGAAACCAAGGCGTATTGAACGAAGCTCGGAATCGTTCGGTACATGTCGAACTTGCGAGTGCGGTCGAAACGCTCGGTCAACGGCGAAAGCACCTCAATCAACAGCACCGGATTCTCGAGAACATCGTCGTCGAAGTACCTCGGCTCTTCACAAACGACAGTCAAATCAGGATAGAAGAACGCCTTGGCAGCGGGAACCCAAACCTTGAGATCTGAATTGAAGGGCCGGCACGCTCTCCCCTCAATTGAGAACCAATTTCAGTCGTTAGATTGACTTGGATCGTGGAGTGCTCGATTGACCCTCCGGCTATCGCCTACACAGCCATCCGCATACTCACTCTTGTAAGCAGCAGCCCGCTCCCGAATCAGATACTTCTCGGGCGTTAACTTGGATACTGGTACGCTCGCGTTCAGACACCCCACTCTACCCATCCCGCTCATGGCACACTGTAAGGAACCACAATCCGGAAAGGGGCCGCTCCAGATGCTGCGAACTCAATACGCCTCCTGCATGGCGATACTGACCATGCTCTCTGCCAACGCGCAAGAACCCGTCAATCTCCGCGCGATTCACGAAATCAAAACCGAAGCCTTCGAGAATTCCAAAGTCATGGACCACGTCTTCTACATGACCGACGTCCACGGACCCCGTATCACCAACTCCCCCGGGCACCGCGCTGCTGGCGAATGGGCCGTGAAGCGCCTCACCGAGTACGGCCTCGTGAACGCCCGTCTCGAACCCTTCAAGGCCTTCGGCCGCAGTTGGAACTACACGCGATATGAGGGCCACATGAACACCCCGTCGTACTCTCCACTGATCGGATATCCGATGGCTTGGAGCGAGGGGACCAACGGCATGGTGCGCGCCGACTCGATGATCGCACTCTTGCAAAAGAAGGCCGACCTCGACAAGTGGAAAGGCAAACTCAAAGGCAAAATTGTCCTCATCGATCCGATGAAAGATCTGTCTCTCAATGAGGCCGCTATGGGCAAGCGCCTCACCGGCAAAGAACTCGAAGAACGGGCCACCGTTCAGGATCCTTCGCGCATGGGCTACCCGATGGGAAACCGGGCGTCGTTTCTGTCCGATCTCAATCGCAACGACCTCAATAAATTCCTCAAGGACGAAGGCGCGCTCGTCGTGTTGCGCCAAGGCTACAATGGCGACGGCGGAACCGTGTTCGCAACCGCGCAAGGCTCGCGCAATGCCAAAGATCCCGTTCCGCCTTGCACCGTCGTCCTCACCGCCGAGCATTACAATCGCATCTACCGATTGCTAGAAAAGAAGCAGACCGTCGAACTGAGCTTCGAGGTCCAGGCGAAGTTGCTTGACGAGTCAGTGGATTCCTTCAACGTCATCGCCGAGATCCCCGGAACTACCAAAAAAGACGAAATCGTCATGCTTGGCGGTCACCTCGATTCCTGGCATGGAGGCACCGGCGCTACCGACAACGCCACCGGATCCGCCATCGCTATCGAAGCCGTCCGCATTCTCAAGCAATTGAAGCTACCCATGGAACGCACCGTACGCATTGCACTGTGGGGCGGGGAAGAACAGGGCCTGCTCGGATCCATCGCCTACATCGAAGATCACTTCGCCGAACGCAAGACCATGAAGCTTAAGCCCGGCTTCAACAAGCTCTCGGTTTACTTCAATACAGACACCGGCACCGGCAAATATCGTGGCATCGGCGCTGGAGGCAACCTCATGGCCAAGCCGATCTTCGAAGCGTGGATGGAACCGTTCAAAGACCTCGGCTTTACGACCGTTTCCGGAACCACATCGCAGACGACCAAGCGCCCCGGCGGTACCGATCATACGTCTTTCACTTGGATCGGTTTGCCCGGTTTCGGCTTTCTGCAGGATCCCATCGAATACCAGACCCGCACGCATCACTCGAACATGGATGTCTACGACCGGGTGCAGAAGGGCGATCTCATGCAAGCCTCCGCCATCATGTCCTCGTTCATCTTCCACTCAGCGACGCGCAAAGACATGATGCCTCGCAAACCGGTTCCAGAACCACTCCCGGCAACCGAACCCAGCGGCGGCACCCAGTAACTACCAGAGGGAAAGACTTGTCTCTAATGAATATGCATTCCATCACCAGATCCGCTATCGCGGTTCTCTGCTGCTGTGCTCTCACGGCTACCGCCGAAGAGCCCATCGATCTCAATGCGGTCTACAGGATCAAGACCGAAGCCTTCGAGAACTCGAAGGTCATGGATCATCTGTTCTATCTGACCGATGTCTACGGTCCGCGATTGACCAACTCCGCCAACCATCGCCAAGCCGCGGAATGGGCTGTGAAACGCCTGCAAGAGATGGGACTCAAGAACGCCAAGCTCGAAAAATGGGGACCTTTCGGCCAAGGCTGGAACAACACTCATTTCTCGGCGCACATGCTCGAACCCAGCTACATGCCGATCATCGGATTTCCCCAAGCCTGGACCCCCGGCACCAACGGCGCAGTGCAAGCCGAACCGACGATGGTCAACATCAAGACCGAAGCAGACATGGAAAAGTACAAAGGCAAATTGAAGGGCAAGATCGTTCTCGACATGCCGATCAAAGACCTGCAAATGGCCGTTGCGCCGATGGCGCGCCGCTATACCGATGTCGACCTCAACAATGAGAGTCTCGCTCCGGATCCGAGCCAGCGCGGCGGTTTCGGCGGTGGTCCTCCGCCTCCCGCAGCGGCGGGCGCTCCAGCCGGCGATGCCGTATCTCGGATGGGTGGGTTCATGGCTATGCGCGCTTTGCGGCAGAAGGTGAACAAGTTCTTCGCTGAAGAAGGCGTTGTTGCAGTCATGAACTACGGATCCAAAGGCGACGGCGGAACCGTCTTCGCCACCGCTGGCGGGTCACGCAATGAAAAAGATCCCGT
>CAZCPL010000227.1:0-9269 GCA_964500255.1 uncultured Solibacteraceae bacterium
GGTATCGGTGGTGGAGGCGGTGACTTGGGCGGTGGTGGCGGCGGTGGCGGCATGGGCGCTGGCGGAGGCGGAGGCGGTATGCCGCAGGTGCCCCAGTTGCCGAAGGCCTCTGTCCGCTGGGAAAGCGCCAGCGCCTACCGCGATGCCATGAAAAAACTCAACGCAGAAGGCGCAACCCAAGCCGATATCGAAGGCTTCTACGTGATTACCGTCACCGGCCTAAAGATCGGTATGGGGCGCGGAGGCAACTCAGCATCCGTAGAACAACTCGCGCGCGCACGTGAGCGGCTGAAGGAAGTGACGAAGCTCACGCGCAAGGGCAAGGATCCCATCGGTGCGGCGAAGGTGGAAGGCACACCCAGCACCGACGGAACCACCCTTCGATTCTATTTTCCGAGGTCGGAACCAATCAATGTTGAAGACAAGGAAGTGGTGTTTGAGACCAGGATGGGTCCGATGGAATTGAAGACCAAGTTCCCTTTGAAGGACATGGTCATCGATGGCAAACTGGCGCTGTAGCAATCAATGGGGGATGCCCAATCAGGGCATCCCTTCACCTGCTAAGCCGCCATTTCGTTCATCTTCTGCGCCTGATAGTGAGCGACGAGAGCATCGATGATTTCGTCCAATTTGCCGTTGATTACCAAATCCAGCTGATGCAGCGTCAGCCCGATGCGATGATCGGTGACACGATTCTGCGGAAAGTTATAGGTGCGAATCTTCTCACTGCGATCACCCGACCCCACCATCGTCCGGCGTTCGGCCGACATCGCCGCGTGCTGCTTCTCTAGTTCCATTTCATAGAGCCGCGAACGCAGTACGCGCATCGCTTTTTCTTTGTTCTTGATCTGCGACTTTTCGTCCTGGCAGGAAACAATCGTGCCCGTCGCGAGGTGCGTCAGGCGCACGGCTGAGTAAGTCGTGTTGACCGACTGGCCACCCGGTCCCGACGAGCAGAATGTATCGACCCGGATGTCCTTCGCCTGGACATTGATTTCCACGTCATCGGCTTCGGGTAGCACGGCAACGGTGATCGCCGATGTATGCACCCGGCCCTGCGTTTCGGTCTGCGGGACCCGCTGCACGCGATGCGTTCCGCCTTCATACTTCAACTGGCTGAACACCTTTATCCCACTGATCAGCGCGATCACTTCTTTCACGCCGCCCACAGCCGAATGCGACACGTGCGTCACTTCCACCTTCCAACGCTTCAATTCGGCGAACCGGGTATACATGCGGAAGACTTCGTCCGCAAAGAGCGTCGCTTCATCTCCACCGGTGCCGGCGCGGATTTCGAGCACGATGTTCTTGTCGTCGTTCGGATCTTTCGGCAACAGCAGAACGCGGAGTTCCTGTTCAATGCGCAGAATGGCCGGCTCAAGCCCGGCGATCTCTTCCTGCGCCATCGCGATCAGGTCAGCATCCGATTCCGAGAGCATGCCTTTGGCTTGCTGCATGTCGGCGTCGGCCTTCTTCCATTCGCGATATGTGGAAACAATCTCTTCGACGTCGCTGCGGCTCTTTGCCGTCTTGCGATACTGCTCGCCGTCGGAAATGATCTCCGGATCGGCCATTGACGCAGTCAGTTGTTCAAAACGAGTTTCGAGCTCGTCGAGCTTTTCACGGTACTGCATGAGGTTATGCGATCACCAATTCCCCGCCTTGCTTCTCTTCGAGCTTCATCGCGCCTTCCAAGGCGTGAATCGCGACGGCGGTCTGTTCGTTGGAAGGTTCCTGAGTTGTAATACGCTGCAGCCAGAGCCCAGGGGCGGTCAGCAGCGACAGCAGGCTTCCCCGACGTTTGGCGGCAAAACGGATCAGTTCGTAACTGATGCCCGAAATCAGTGGCAGAAAAACAATCCGTGAGGCGAACTTCGCGCCGAATGACTGAAACGGCAGAGCCATGTAAACAAGCATCGAGATCACCATCACCACCAGCAGGAAACTGGTTCCGCAACGGGGGTGGAAAGTGACAAAGCGCTGTGCGTTTTCAATGGTGACGGGGGTGCGGGCTTCGAAATTGAACACGACCTTGTGTTCCGCACCGTGGTATTCGAACATGCGCCGAATGTCCTTCATCCGCGAAAGTACGAACAGAAACGTCAGGAACAGGCAGATTCGGATGATGCCGTCGATGAAGTTCGACGCCACGGTGCCGCTGAGAGCGGGCTGATACTTGCCGATCTGTTCCACAATCAGCAGCGGAACCAGCTTGTACAGAAAGATGAAGAAGCCCAATGAAAGCGCAATGTTCCCGGCCATCATCCAATTGGATAGCTGCACCGGCTTCTCGCCGTTCTTCTGCGCTTCGTCGTCAAGGGCGGCGTTGGTGGAAAACTGCAGCGCCTTCATGCCGAGCGACATCGCTTGCCCCAGCGTGCCAAGGCCTCGAAGAATCGGATACTTGAAGATGGGGTACTTCTCAGAGACCTTCTTGATCTCTTGCTCTTCGGTCACCATCTCTCCGTTGGCCTTGCGGACGGCGACACAATAGCTGTGCGGGGCGCGCATCATCACGCCTTCCATCACGGCCTGACCGCCGACGAGGGTTTCCTCGCCGCTTTCCAAGATCGGCAGCATCTGAGTTTGCACCGCTAAGCGGCAAAAAGTCCTGAATTGGGACAAGCTTCGACTCCTAATCTATATTATAGGACTCGCGCCAAGCCTTTTCGGATTCGTTTGGTTGCGGTCGACAACTCTAACCGATACCCACCATGTGGCGCATGAAGCGACGGATCAGCTTCTGCGCTGTCGATTCCAGATCTTCTCGAGAGAGGGTCCGCAGGTCTTGATAGCCAGGGATCTGGTTCAATTCGTCCTTGTCGTGAATACAATCGAAAGCCATCGACCATTGCGGAAAGTAACGGTCAAATACTTCAACGTCAAGCAACACCATGACTCCCGTGTGACGGGGGTCACGCCGGATTCGGGTGAATGTCTGGCGGACCTCAAGCCGGGGCCCTTCCAAAACCTGCATGAAGTTTCCGCCAGCGTAGACGAGCATGCCAGTGACTCCAGAACCAGCGTTTTTGATACGTGTCTGAATCAGCAGGTCAGCCAATTCCTGTTCGGAAAACTCGCGCACTGCCGAACTGACATAGACAAGTTGACAAATGGTTCCCGGCATCTTGGTCGGCTGATCCGCCGACACCCGAAAAATCTAGAGTTCGCGAACCTGGATGTTCTTGAACTCCACCTCAATACCGGGACCCGAATGCACCTGCAACGCAATAAAGCCGCGCCGCAGTAGATTCACGTCGTTCTCGATGTAGTGAACCGTCCGCACACCGTTCAAATGCAAGGTAATGAAGTTACCCTGGGCGCGGATGACATACTGATTCCATCCAGTTTTGTCCAGTCCCGCCAAAGCAGAAACTGGCGGTTGCGACAACACGCGCTTCCGTCGCGATTCGTCATAGAGACAACCCCAATACTGCTGGCCAACATCCGCCTGATAGCCCGAAACCTCATGCGAACCCCAAACAGGCTCGCTGCGGAACTGAATCCCTGAGTTCCCCTCACCGCCCTTCAGCCGGAAGTCGGCCTTCAGTTCGAAATCCTCGAAATGCTCGCGAGTGCGCAGGAAATCGTTGTAATTGAGCCCAGTATGCTTGCCCGTCACGACGCCATCGCCCGAGATCCGCCAGCACGACGCGGTATCCACCACGCAATCATTGAGACTGCGAAACAGAGGACGCCATTCGCCAGGCTTGCGTCCTGTCTGAATCGTCTGGCCGCTCTTGTAGGCCAGGTTGCCGTAGTGCGCGGCGTTGGCTCCAGCAACAGCCGACACAACGTCGCTGTTGGGCTGCTTGCGGCTGCGAACACATTCGAGGAAGTTCGCCATGTGATCGATCGTTCCATCGCGTTGCGCCTTGACGGTGGCGGCGGGGCTAGGCCGAACGGTTCGCTGCGCCGTCGCGTCCGCTTCGGTGAACAGCGAGTAGCCACCGCGGTCGAGCGTCAGCGTACCTTTCGATCCCCTGTAAACCATCCCCCCGTCTTCAAAACTCTGCACCAGTGTCGAATCGTAGGTGACCAGAAAGTCCTTCGGATAGCGGAACGAGGCGTTCAACGTGTCGGGACACTCCCAATCTTTGAAGAAATTCACACCTCCTGAGGCCTGGGCAGTGACCGGAACATAGTCGTCCATCACCCAGTGAATCGTGTCAACCCAGTGCGAGAAAAGGTCGGTCAGGGTGCCACCGCCGTAATCCCAAAACCAGCGCCAACGGCGATAGCGGGTTTCGTCGAACTCGCGCGGCGTGCGTCCTCCTAACCAGTTCTTCCAATCCACTGCCGATTGCTGCACGGGATTGTTCAGCCACGAAGCAGTCTGATAGTTCTGATACCAGTACGCGTGAACCAGCGTCACTTGCCCGATTTCCCCAGCTTGCACCCGCTGCCGCGCTTCGATGATGTGCGGATACGAGCGCTGCTGGTATCCAATCTGCACCACCCTCCCGGATTTCTTGACAGCATCGATCGCCGTCTGCCCTTCTTCAATGTTGTGTGTGAGCGGCTTCTCGATGTAAACGTCCTTGCCGGCATCGAGCGCGGCGAGCAGCATCGGGACATGCCAATGATCCGGTGCACCGATGATGACCGCGTCAATCGATTTGTCCTCCAGCAGCTTACGGAAATCGGAGTAGATCTTGGCGGAAGGCGCGATCTCGGCCTTTGCCTGCTGCACGCGGACTTCGTTGACATCGGCGACGGCCACCCACTCGATGCCGCCGACGCCGTTCGCGGTTCGCATGAGCCCTTGGCAACGTCCCCCGGTTCCGATGGCGGCGATCCGGATACGATCGTTTGCGCCCATCGTGCGCTGTGCGGAGGCTGCGGTAAGCATGGAGAGTGCGGAAAAAGTACGACGAGTCATCGAAGGACATCCTATCAATTTTTCGTCTGCACCACAGACGGAGTGGATACACCGCGACATTTGAGGAAAACCCGCGGATGCGATGGCCATGCTTGCGCACATCCCAGCTAGCTGCCCAGTTCCACCGGACCTGCGTGTTCTCCTGGTCGACGACACTCCCCTCAACCAGATGCTGAGGAGTTCGTCGGAAGCCATGCTACCCCGATGGTGTCACTCGCACCCGTCCCGGGCGTAGTAAAGTCAGCGCCGCTTTGAGTCGACTTCAAGAAGTGAAATCGTTTTGCAATCCTCAGCGGCTAGCATGGATGCATGCGAATCCGCCTCACCCTGGGATCGGCCTTTCTACTACTGGTCCTCTTCGCCGCCACAAAAACGAATCCCATGCCGGATGCGGAGCGTCATCGTCCGACGGCGATGCCCGACCGGGTCGTCCTCACCTGGGCGGGAGACCCGGCGACCACCCAGGCAGTCACTTGGCGCACCAGCGCAACAGTGGACAGTGCCGTCGCGGAAATCGCGATCGACGAAGACGGACCCGCGTTCGTCAAGAAGGCCAGGTCCATCGCAGCGGTAACCGGGAAACTGAAGAGCGACCTCAGCGAGGCTCACTATCACTCGGTCCAATTCACAGGGCTCACGCCCGGCACACAATACGTCTATCGGGTGGGGGATGGAGCGAATTGGAGCGAGTGGAACCAGTTCCGCACGACGCTCGACAAGCCCGCCCCGTTGACGTTTCTCTATCTCGGCGATGCGCAGAACGATATCTGGTCACTCTGGTCGCGGCTTGCGCGCACAGCTTGGGCGGATGTTCCGAAAGCGGATTTCGTGATCCATGCGGGCGACCTTGTGAACCGTTCCACGAAAGACGCGGAATGGGGCGAATGGCATCAGGCCGCGGGTTGGATCAACCGTTCGCGCGTGTCGATGCCGGTGCCCGGGAATCACGAATACAATGCGCCGGTGGCGGGCGCCCCTCGCGAGTTGACTGCGCACTGGCGCCCGCAGTTCACTCTGCCGCAAAACGGCATCGCGGACCTGCCGGAATCCTGCTTCTGGTACGACGTGCAAGGCGTCCGTTTCGTGATGCTGAATTCCAATACACGCCAAGCCGAACAAGCAGCCTGGTTGGATTCGCTGTTGTCGAAGAATCCTCAACGATGGACTGTGCTGACGTTTCATCATCCCGTGTTTTCCGCCGCCGCCAATCGTGACAGCAAAGAATGGCGTGAAGCGATTCAACCGGTGATTGACAAGCACAGCGTCGATCTTGTGCTCACCGGACACGATCATACCTACGCGCGTTCGAATCTCACCAGCGGCCTTTCGGGGCAATCCGGAAAGACAGTCTATGTGGTTTCCGTTTCAGGACCCAAAATGTACAACCTGGATCGCGAACCGTGGATGGCTCGTGCAGCCGAGGATACGCAGTTATATCAGGTAATCCGCATCGACGGCGACCGCTTGCGTTACGAATCGCGAACCGCCCGCGGTTTGCTCTATGACGCCTTCGAACTCAAGAAGCGCAAGGGCAAAGCCAACGAGTTGGTGAATCGGATTCCGCCGACGCCGGAAAATCGCCGGTCGCCAGCCCCACCCGCGGCGAAAAAGGCCGCCTAAAACGACAGCCTGAGCACCAATTGGATCTGCCGTGAAGCAGTGATGGTGTTTTGAATCCGCCCGAACGTTCCGATCGGTGCCTCTGTCTGTGCGCTGCCCGCATAGGCGATCAGATTCGGGATCCCAAAGTTTGCGTGATTGAGTAGATTGAAAGCCTCCACCCGAAACTGCGCATTCGCGTTGTCGCGCCATCGTTTCAACGAAACGCTCTTCGTCAACGACAAGTCGAACGACTTCAACGAGGCCCCGGTCAGGATGCCTCGCCCTGCGTTGCCCAGGGTTCCCGCGGGCTGCAGGAAAAAGGCGTTGGCATCCAGGTAGCGATCCGGACCGCCTAGCACCGCGGTCTGATGCGTGAAGCCCGGACGGATGCTGGGCCGATCCCAACCGACGCCGGGGGCAATCGAAGGTCCCCACAGCGAACGCGACCAGTTCGCTTGCACAAACACGGTGAGCGGAGGCCCACTGCGCATGCTGTTGATCGCGGAGACCTGAAATCCCATCGGAAGTTCGTACGTGAAGTTCGCCACCCAGTTGTGTTTGGCGTGATAGTCGGCAAGCCCTTTGTTGTATTGAAAGCCTGCAAACTCGGGCATCGCAGACGTGGTCCCGTTGTTGGCATCCGAGAAAAAGGTGGAAGCCTGCGTATTGTCGATGTTCCGCGAGAAGGTATAAGAAGACTGGAACGTGAGCCCTTTGTCGAACCGTTTGCGGATTTCGAGCAAGCCGGCGTTATAAAAGCTCACGCCGTCGCTCTTCTTTAACTCGATGGTTGAGAACGCCGTATTGCGGCGAGGTGCGCCCGCTGCAAAGAAGATGGTGCCATCGGCTTGCGTGACGGGATTCGCAATGTTGACGTCCGAATTGCGCAATAGATGCACGCCGCGCGATGCCGCATACGTTGCCGTCGCGACAACACCGAGGCCGATCTCGCGCTGCAGGCTGAGGTTCCAGACCTGCACATAGGGGTTCTTCAGATTCCATTCCACCGGGCGAATCGAGTTGCCGGTGCCGCTCGTGAGAGAGGGCGTCGGGAACGTGAGCCCTTGAGCACGAGTAACGATAATGCGCGGCGTCGCCGGAGGATTCGTGACGGTCACGATCAGGTTTTGCTGATTGTTCGTGTTCCAAAAGATACCGTAACCACCGCGGATCGCGGTTTTGCCGTTGCCGAAGGGATCCCAGGCGAATCCGAATCTTGGAGAGAAATTGCCCTTCGTCGGGTTCAGATATAGTTGGCCAGTCGTCGGTACGCGGTCGTTCAGATTGGGCAGCGCGGAATCGCGCCCGTAGATGTCGCGCGGCATGGTGGCGACCTCGTAGCGTGCGCCTAGATTCAGAGTAAGCCGCGAGGTGACACGGAAGTCATCCTGAAGATAGAAACCCATCAGAGTGAAGCGCCAGTAACGATCCAATGCGCCTTCGAAGGGCAGCCCGATAAAGCGCAGAGGACGCGCCGCGAGAAAGTCCGCGACGTTCGAAAAGGTGTAAATACCCAGCGAAAACGTCGGATTGTAGAGATTGTCCTGATAGCGTTCCGCGAGCGCGCCGAACTTCAAGATATGCTTGCCTCGCGTCAGGCTCATGGTGTTTTCGAATCCCGTCACATTCTGAACCACTCGCAGATCCGCTGACGACTGGGTTCCGAAGCGCTTCATGCCACCGATGTCGATCGAGCCGGGAAAAATACGTCCTGCAATGAAAGGCTGCAACTTCTGCGTGGTGTTGGCTTCGACGTTCTGGCCGAAGCGCGTGCGGCTGAATCCTGCTCGGAATGAGTTGAGTGTGCGCGAAGACAACACCCATCGGTGCTCGGCGGTCACAAACTGATTGCGCGAAACGAAATTACGCGGAAACTGAACGAAATCTGTAGGCAGCCGTTGATTGGCATCGTCGAACGTGTAACGAACATACATCTGTTGGTTGTCGTTGATGATCTGATCGATGCGGCCTTGCGTGTAGTGCTGGCCCAACACTTGATTGAACGAGAAAACATAGTCGCCGAACTGCCCGTCTGCACTGCGTCGCGCGGAATTCGGCAGCGGGATCTCGTTCAAATACGGGCGCACGGCATCCACCGCAGCCGTGCGCACCTCCGCCGTCGGAACCTGCGACGTGATGGTGCGACCGAGGCGCTCACGTAGGCCCTCATAGCCGCCAAAGAAGAACGTACGATCTTTCTTCAAAGCACCGCCGAGGGTTCCGCCAAACTGGTTGCGGGTGAACCTCGGAATCCGCGCGCCGTCAAAGAAGTTGCGTGCATCGAAGTGGTTATTGCGGAAGAACTCATAGGCACTGCCGTGCATATCGTTGCTGCCGGACTTGGTGATCGCATTGATCTGTCCGCCAGAATTGCGTCCGAACTCTGCGCTATAGGTGTTGGTCTCAACACGGAACTCGCGGATCATCTCCACACCCAGCGCAGTCCCCGCGACAGAGCCCGCAGGCCCGTTCGTGAAATCGTTCATTGGCGTGCCGTCAAGCAAATAAACATTCGAACGCGGATCCTGACCGTTGATCGACGTTCCCAAACCGTGAGCCACCGCGGAGCCACCATCGCGATGCGGGTAGGCAACGACGTTGGGCTGCAGCAACGCGAGATCGGTAAAGCTGCGTCCGTTGAGGGGGATGTCACGCATAGCGCGCTCGCCCACCAGGTACGAGACTTCGGCCGAAGAGGTGTTAACCGGCGAGGAATCGGCGTTGACAGTGATCTCTTGATTGATCGCACCGACTTGCAAGGTGAGATCCGCCACCGCGGTGGCGG
>CAZCPL010000228.1:0-9173 GCA_964500255.1 uncultured Solibacteraceae bacterium
AGGGTGTGGATGTCGTTTACGATTCCGTGGGCGCGTCGACGTTCATGAAGTCGCTCGATTCGCTGCGTCCTCGCGGACTCATGGTCACCTACGGCAACGCCAGCGGACCCGTGCCCGCCATCGAACCGTTGTTGTTGAACCAGAAGGGCTCGATCTTTCTCACGCGGCCGACACTCGCTCATCATGCAGCCACCCGCGAAGAACTGCTGTGGCGCGCCAACGACCTCTTCCAATGGATCGGCGAAGGCAAATTGAAGCTTCGCATCGAGTTTAAGTATCCATTGGCCGAAGCTGCGCAGGCGCATCGCGATCTCGAAGACCGCAAGACCACGGGCAAGTTGCTGCTGCTGGTGGATCCGAGTGCGTAAACTGACGCTGGACTTCGCCGCTGCGAAAGCCGATGTCCTGCTCGTTACAAACGCGTTCAACGTTCGTTACTTGACCGGATTTACGGGTTCGAATGGCGCTTGTCTGTGCTTTGCGGACGGGCGTCCGCATGTGCTGTTTACGGATCCGAGGTATACGATCCAGGCCGGGCAAGAGTATCCGGAAGGCAAAGTCCAGATCGTCAAGAAGACGCGGCTGATGGCTCTGGCCGCGCTGGAATTCCTTGCCAAACACAAAAGCAGGCGGATCGGTATCGATCCGAATGACATTACCGTTGCGTCAATGGCCGTGCTTGAGAAGGCTTTACCAAATAGCGCGGCGTTCGTCCATTTGCCCAATGTTGTCGAAACGCAACGCATGGTGAAAGATGAGGCGGAACTGGAACTGATCCGCAAGAGTTGCCTCACGAACTGCGCGGCCTTCGAAGCCACTGTGAAGAAGATCAAGCCGGGAATGCGCGAGGCGGACGTCGCGGCCGAACTCGAATACCAGCAGCGCAAGCGTGGGGCATCGGCAGCGGCGTTCGAAACGATCGTCGCAGCCGGCCCCCGCACTGCCCTGCCGCACGCGCGCCCAACCAATGCCAAGATTGGCGAAAATGTACTATTATTAATAGATATGGGTGCCATTGAGGACGGCTACACGAGCGATATGACTCGGATGCTGTTCGTCGGAACTTCCGGAAAGGGAGACCTGCCAAAACAGGTTCGCGGCTGGTACGCGGACGTGTTGGAAGCACAGTTGGCGGCCATCGACGCTGTCCGAGAAGGAGCTTCGGCCGGATCGGTCGACCGGGCGGCGCGTCAAGTTCTGAAGGCAAAAGGTCATGGCGATCTCTTTACACATTCCACCGGGCATGGGCTTGGTTTGGAAGTCCACGAATCGCCAGGCTTGCGGCAGAAGGACAAAACCCGGCTTCAGGCTGGAATGGTTGTGACCATCGAGCCAGGAATTTATGTCGAAGGCGTAGGCGGAATTCGCATTGAAGATACCGTGGCTGTCACCAAGGGCGGCTGCGAGATTCTGACCCCGACGCCCAGAGAACTCATCCAGATCTAATCCCTATCAATGACCATCGAAGAAATCCGCGAGTTGCTCGGACTGTTTAACGAGAGTGGTGTGGCCGAGATGGAGGTGCAGCGTGGCGAGAACCGCGTTCGCCTCAAGAAGGCATCTCTGAACCACGAATATGTGGTGTCCACGCAGGCTCCCACAGTAATGACGGCCTCCCCGCTGGCTTACGCCCCCAGTGCGCCCACAATGAGCGCTGGCTTTGGCACGGCCGCCGCCCCCGCCCTCGATCCCTCGGCTGAAAAGCATGAGTTGGTGAGGTCACCGATCGTCGGTACATTTTATGAATCCGCCTCTCCGGAATCCGCGCCGTTTGTGAAAGTCGGCGACCAGATCGAGAAGGGGCAAGTTCTCTGCATCATCGAATCGATGAAGCTGATGAATGAAATCGAAGCCGAAACCGCCGGCACTCTCATGGCGCAGCTGGTGGATAGCGGCAAGCCAGTGGAGTATGGCCAGGCGCTGTTTGCAGTGAAGCCCCGCTAACGCGTATGTTTCAAAAAATTTTGATCGCCAACCGGGGCGAGATCGCCCTCAGGGTCATCTGCGCCTGCAAAGACATGGGTATCCGCTCGGTTGCCGTCTATTCGGAAGCCGATCGCAATAGCCTGCACGCCCGCTTTGCCGATGAGGCCATCTGCATTGGCCCCGCAAAGAGCGCACGCAGCTATCTCGACATCCCGTCGGTCATCAGCGCGGCGGAGATCACCAACGCCGAAGCGATTCACCCGGGATATGGATTCCTGAGCGAGAACGCTGATTTCGCCGAAGTTTGCCGGGCCTCGGGAATCAAGTTTATCGGTCCGAATCCGGAAGTGACCCGCATGATGGGCTTGAAGCAACGCGCGCGTGAAGCAATGGAAGCTCACGGCGTGCCGATTTTGCCGGGATCGAAGAATGTCCTGGCGAGTGCCGAAGAAGCCGCGGGGCTTGCGGAACAGATCGGTTATCCGGTCATTCTCAAGGCGACAGCGGGCGGCGGTGGACGAGGCATGCGCGTCGTGCGCCATGTCGACGAACTGGCCAATCTGCTGGCACAAGCGCAGAACGAAGCGGCGTCGGCATTTTCAAACGGCGACGTCTACATGGAGAAATTCATCGAAGCGCCGAGGCACATTGAGTTCCAGGTGATTGGCGATGAGCACGGCAGAGTGGAAGTGCTGGGTGAGCGCGAATGTTCGATTCAGCGCCGCCATCAGAAGCTCGTCGAAGAGGCTCCTTCACCGGCAGTGACCCCGGAGTTGCGTGCTGACATTGCGGCTTCGCTGAAGAAGGCATTCGAAAGCATCGGCTACTCGAACGCGGGAACGGTCGAGTTTCTGATGGACGAAAAGGGCAAGCTGTTCTTCATCGAAGTGAACGCACGAATCCAGGTGGAACATCCGGTGACGGAACTTGTCACTGGCGTCGATCTCGTTAAGGCGCAGATCCGCGTGGCGGCGGGCGAAAAGCTCGAAACGATTCTGCCGAATCCACTGGTGATTCGCGGTCATGCCATTGAATGCCGCATCAACGCGGAACATCCTGAAACCTTTGCTCCCTCGCCGGGACGCATCACGGGATGGAATGTCCCCGGAAGCATCGGTGTTCGCGTTGATACCGCGGCATATTACGACGGGGTGATTCCGCCTTACTACGATTCACTCGTAGCGAAGCTGATCGTTCACGGATGCGACCGCACCGAAGCTATTGCGCGCACCCGCCGGGCGCTCGATATGTTCATTGTCGAGGGGATCCACACGTCCATTCCACTGCATCAGAAGATCATGCAGCATCCGGATTTCGTGAGCGGCAATCTCGACACCAGCTTTCTCGTGAGAACGAAACTTGTCCCTGGCGGCAAATAAACTGTGGGAATTTTGATCCAGTTTGACCCGCTTTTCCGCTTAGCAAAATAGGGGGTGCGATGGCAGCTTGGCAGTTCGAGGGGACTGTCTCCTATCATTCCGGAAAGCGGGTTGCCTGTACAGCCGTGTCCTTAGGGGCCGGTAGCGGCGGGCAAGCCACAGCAGAGCTGTTTCGTACCGACACAGACCTGTCCGGTCGCTTTCAGGCGATTCTGCGGGATGGCCCGGCGGGCGGGGAATTCGTGGCGCGAGCCTTTGACGCCTGGCGGATTCGAGAAGGCGAGTGGGTTCCAGCGGCGCGGTCGGGAACAGCCATCAGTGCCGACCTTGTGCTGCCGTGGGATGAGCCGGACATTTGCAACTCCGGCGGCCAGTGGCACAACACCGCACAACCCTTTCTCGATGCTCTCATTCGGCATCTGGATCAACCAGGAACGCAACAACAGGCGTTTGCGCTGCGATTGTTGCCGGTGCAGCCGAGCGGAACTGCGATTCTGGAAAGCTATCCTCGAGATCCAGCCGTGGAACGCATGTGGACTCAGTTTCACGAAGAAGTGTCCGTTGCAAAGAATCCTCATGCGGCGAAAGACATCGCACGGCGCATTTCCGATTGCCTGCTGCGGATGGGTTTCGCACGGCGATTCGATGAGCGCATCGACGTCTTCCGGTTTGCGTTGCAGGGCATCCACGCGCGTCCCAAAGAAGACCGTAAGATGCATGTCCGAAATCTGTTGAAGGCCATGTCGGTGTCTTTGAAGCGGCCGTTCGTGCCTGGCAATGGCGCGGTGGTGGAGCTGGAAAGCGCAACCGCGACGCTGGGGCTGGTGCTGTATGCGGGAGCGCTGTTGTCGCTCGGGCGGACCGATCTGATGCTTAAGAAAGAGACACAGTCCGCTGCGTCTTTGATGTTTCATATCAACGTTCCCGCTTCGATTGACTAAGAGCGTTTTCGGTGATCGCGTAGATTGCGACAAGTCTTTCTGAGCCGCGCCCGCCGCGGAGAGCAAGATTCGCAACTCCAGTCGGCCAACTTCACGTTTTTTCCTGGTAACCGGAAGCAGCTTCATCCGTATTCCACGCATGCAAGTTATCCTGCTCGGGATTATGGCGGATCTGCGTTTCGCTGTCCGCGCCATGCGTCGCGCTCCGATGTTCGCGACCATCGCCATCCTTTTCCTCGCCCTTGGCATCGGAGCCAACACCGCTATCTTCACCTTGATGGATCAACTGATGCTCCGCCGACTGCCCATGAAAGACCCTGAGCAACTTGTCATGCTCTTCCAACGGGGTGCCCATAACGGCAGCAACATGGGCGACAGGCAACATTCGTACCCGATGTATCAGGACTATCAACAGAAGGCGGAAGCGTTCAGCGAGATCCTTTGCAGACGCTTGGCCGATACGTCTGTCAGCGTTGAGAATCAGACCGAACGCGTGCAGGCCGAGATGGTTTCGGGCAACTATTTCACGATGCTCGGCGTGAAGCCGGCATTGGGACGAGTCTTCAGTTCCAATGAGGACGATCGCAGCTACATGGGCCATCCCGCAGTCGTGCTCAGTTACAACTACTGGATGAATCGGTTCGCGGGCGATCGCAATGTGCTGAACAAGAAGATACTCGTCAACAACTATCCGATGACCATCGTGGGGGTCTCCGCCGTGGGCTTCTCAGGGCTGGATCCGGCTCGCTCGCCAAGCATTCGCGTGCCGATTTTGATGAAAGACGCCATAGTGCCGGAATGGAGTTGGGTGAACTTCGCCGATCGTCGGCAGCGTTGGATACAGGTGTTCGGACGCTTGAAACCGGGCTATACGGCGGAATCCGCCCAGGCTTCGGCACTTGGACTCTTCAAGCAGATCCGCCAGCATGAAATGACGCTGCCCGCAGCGGCGAAATGGTCGCAATACATGCGCGACCGGTTCATGCAGGGAACCATGCACGTCATCCCGGCCGCCACTGGATATTCGCCGTTGCGCAACAGCTTCTCGACAGCGCTGGCGGTATTGATGTGGATGGTTGGGCTCGTGTTGCTGATCGCCTGCGCAAACGTGGCGAACCTGCTGATGGCGCGCGCCTTCGCTCGTCAAAAAGAGATTGCGGTGCGACTTTCGATAGGTGCCTCGCGCGGTCAACTCGTGCGGCAGTTGTTGACAGAAAGCATGTTGCTGGCGGCGTTGGGCGGTGTAGCCGGAATCCTTTTGGCGATGGTCCTGACCAAAGCGCTGATCGCACTTGTGCCGTCGGAAGGCAATCCGCTGCTCATCCAGCCAGAGCCGGACTTGCGGGTGCTTGCATTCACGCTTGGCATCACCATTCTCACAGGCGTCGTCTTTGGATTGGTTCCGGCTCTGCGCGCCAGCCGCCCCGATCTATGGGCGACGTTGAAAGACACCGTCGGCGCGGTTGCCGGCAGCAACAATGCGGGATCGTTGCTGTTGCGCAAGAGTTTGGTCGCGGCGCAGGTAGCGCTGAGCTTCCTGCTTCTGTTCGGTGCGGGGCTGTTTGTCCGCAGCCTGCAGAATCTGCAAGCCACCGAGACGGGTTTCAAGGAGATGACTAACGTGGTGACGTTTCAGGTTTCGCCCGCTCTCAGCGGCTACGACACACCGCGCGCCGCCGCCTTCTACGATCAGCTTCTGGGGCGGATCAAAGGCACGCCGGGCATCAAAAGTGCTGGCTACGCCACCGTCGCGCTGCTCGCGGGCGACGAGTGGGACAACAGCATGCACGTCGAAGGACATCGGACCAAAGACGGCGAAGACATCCAGGCGTTCATGAATTCACTTTCCCCAGGCTACTTCCAAGCTATGGGCATCACGCAGCTCGAAGGCCGCGACTTTCGCGCATCCGACTATCGCGAAAAGACCAACGTCGCCATC
This sequence comes from uncultured Solibacteraceae bacterium, assembly GCA_964500255.1. Taxonomy (GTDB): domain Bacteria; phylum Acidobacteriota; class Terriglobia; order Bryobacterales; family Bryobacteraceae; genus F-183. Next base: position 6,186 of record CAZCPL010000228.1, read on the forward strand.
GTCAACCGCAAGTTCGCAGAGCACTACTTCAAGGGCCAAAGCGCCATTGGGCGCCACATTGGCAACAGCCCATCCAAGCTCGACATCGAGATCATTGGCGTGGTGGAAAACACCCTGTACGAGGGGCCGAGGGAAGGTGTTCGCCGTCAGGTGTTCGTGCCGCACTACGACAAGCGCGGCGTGGCGTTTTATGTCCGCACAGGAATGGGATCTTCGACCACCTTCACCGCCGTACAGAACGAAGTCAAGAAGCTCGATGTCGGCATGTCTGTTTACGATCTGAAGACACTCGCCGGACAGTTGGACGAGACACTGCTCACCGAGCGGTTGATCGCGCTCTTGTCGGCCGGCTTCGGATTGCTGGCTACGATTCTCGCGGCGATCGGGCTCTATGGAGTCATGGCGTTCGTCGTCGCCCGGCGAACCAAAGAGATGGGCGTGAGGCTGGCGTTGGGGGCGAATCCGTCGTCGGTGGTGTGGTTGGTGATGCGTGAGGTGCTGACACTGCTGGGGTTGGGGTTGCTGGTCGGTGTACCTTCAGCCGTCGCACTCGGGCGCTTTGTGGCGTCGCAGTTGTATGGGATTCAAGCGGATGATCCCATCGTCGCGGGTGTCACGATTGCGATTTTGGTGACGGTGGCGAGTCTTGCCGGGTTGATTCCGGCGATGCGGGCGAGCCGGATCGATCCGATCCTGGCACTGCGCTACGAATAGAGTGTTACCTATCGACCGGCTGCTTCGTCCGAGAGAGTATGAAATCGATTTACCTCATTGCCGCAGCGACCGTGTTCTCAGCCTGCGCGCTGGCACAGAGCCCTGCTGCGACGGCTTCTCTCAATGTTGGTGGCAAGGGACTGGAGATCAAATACAACTCGCCTCGCGTGAATGGGCGCGAAGGCAAGCTGTTCGGTGCCGGAGGCAGGATCAGCACCGATCCCAACTATCCGGTGTGGCGCGCCGGAGCCAACTCCGCTACCAAGTTCCACACGGATGGTGATTTGAGTATCGGAGGGCTGGTCGTTCCCGCCGGGGACTACACACTGTTTGTGGACGTTTCGGACGTGGCGAACTGGCAGTTGATCGTGAACAAGCAGACCGGCCAATGGGGCTTGCGCTACGACAAATCGCAGGATTTAGGTCGTGTGAAAATGAAGACAGGCAAGCCTGCGGCGATGGTGGAGAACCTGAAATATACGCTTGTCGCAGATGGCCCGAAAAAGGCGATGTTGACTCTGGATTGGGAAAACGTCACTGCGTCGGTGCCGATCACTGTCCAGTAGCTGTTTTCGCCGCACCGAGCAGTCCGAACTGGTTTTCGAAGCATGGCCGGTCCGACGGGCGGACTGGCCATGAGTCATGCTTGCTCGTCCTTGTTGGCAACGAGATAATTGACCGTTCGCCGGGGCGAATCGTTATGTCCGCGATTCCGTTCCGGCGCCCGTTGTCATTGACGTCATCTCGCCTGCAGCGCCATAGAATACAGAAGCCACCACATGTAGGCATCCTTCAATTGCTTCAATTGCCGAAGTATCCATAGGTCCCACAAGAATTGTTGATTGGACGTAACAGCGAATTCAGGTTAATCTGAACTTGTAAGTAAATCCGGTTGCGGTGCAGTTTTGCCGCCTCCGAATCCCTTTCCGACTCATTTGAAGTACTGCACCTTTCCCTATCCAAGCGGATCTGTGCCCTTACACTTCAAATTCTTGTTCTGTCGAACCCAAACTTCGCGCCATAGGTCTGTCGTGCCAATCGGGTACCCATCTATGTCCGCATTCCCCAGCCCACGCTGTGCTGAGCCATGGCCATCGTGCCACAAACAACATCGAAAGAGAGAAATTTACCATGACTCACCGGATCAAGTCCGTATGCTTTACCCTGATCGTATCGGCGATGACCGTCGCTTCCGCAATGGCTTCCGAGACACGCATCGCCGTCGTGCACGTGCCGTTCGCGTTTACCACAGGCTCCCATGAAATGCCTGCCGGAGAGTACTCCATCAGCAAGACCGAACAGCGGGTCCTGTTCCTGCGCACCGCTGGAAAGACCGTCGCGATCCTGCCCGTGGGTTCCACCGCGGCTGGCTTCAGTGGATCGTCGAGTGCTGTCCGCTTCGAGCGGGTCGGGGGGCGCACGGTGTTGAAGGAAGTGCTTGTGGGGGGTTCAGAAGGTTTCCTGCTCCGCAAATAGTTGCAACGGGCGCGCGGGAAGCAACACCGTCCGCGCGCCCTTGGAACCGGCATGTTTCCGGGACGCCGTCGCGATTCGGGGCACGGAAATCCGCCGTTTTCTTTTCTTGAGTGCACTCGCCATCGCAGAGAGCAATCACGGTAGGGCCGTGAACGCGTAACCAACCGGAGCGGCAACCGCCGGGCGCAATACGAGGCCGAAATGCAGGACCCTGTGGACGATCCTCCTATGCCTGGGATCGACCGAGTTCGCCTTCGCCATACTCCGCGCTATGGTTCTCCACGCGACGGTCGCGGAGGCCGGTGCAACCGCTCACGCTGGGGCATGGACCGTCGACAGCGACGAAATCCTCGACTGGCCGTGACCTGCGACGATAGTATGGGCGACCGGGCGCTTACCGATTGCAAGCCGCGGGCCTCCGCCAATACTTGGGACGCGGCGGATTTTTCATGGTCGACGACTTTCACAACGACTATAAATGGGGCAGTTTCATGGCCGGTACGAAGAAGATCTCGCCCAAGCCGCGTGCGATCAACATTGAGAAAGGCGACCCAACTTTCACACCGTCTACGATCTTTCCGAACGCGGAGGCACCCGTCCGCAAGGATCGGGCGATGGTCGGTATCCTCCTCAATCAAAATCTCGGCGACGCCCGATCTGCCCTCTACCCCGAAAAGTAAGCCTCCTATGCGACGACACTGATTTCTGTTACCGTCAAAGAGATCGAAATGTGCGCTTGTAGCTCAGCTGGATAGAGCAACTGGCTTCGAACCAGTAGGTCGGGAGTTCGAATCTCTC
>CAZCPL010000229.1:0-2638 GCA_964500255.1 uncultured Solibacteraceae bacterium
GTGTGTCGGGATCTCGGTGGAAATCTCATGTACAAGTTCGGGCCGAATGTATCGTGGGCTCTTCTTGTAGAAGTTGAAGCCCAAGGCATCCGCGCCTTCCTGCACGCAAACCAGTGCGTCTTCGAGCGTCTTGATGCCGCAAATCTTAATGATCAAACTACAACCTGCCTTAGTTTCTGTAACGCCTCAGTGGCGTTGCCCGATTTCATGAGATGCTCGCCGACAAGGAATGCGCTGTATCCGGCATCCATCAAACGCTTCACATCGTCCTTTGAATGGATTCCGCTTTCGCTCACGAGCACCGTGCCCGAAGGCATCTTTTCCGCCAGCGCCAACGATGTTTCGAGACGCACTTCGAAGGTCCGCAAATCGCGATTGTTCACGCCGACTATGGTCGCCCCGGAATCCACAGCGGATCTCAACTCATCCTCGTTGTGCACTTCCACCAGCGCCGCCATGCCCAATGTTTCCGCAAGTTCGCGGAACTGCCGCATCTGCTCGGTGGTGAGGATCGCAGCGATCAGCAAGATCGCGTCCGCCCCAATCGATGCGGCCTCGAACACATGCTGCTCGTCGATGGTGAAGTCCTTGCGCAGAACCGGCAGCGAAACCGAATTTCGCGCGAGATCGAGATCGCGCAATGAACCCTGAAAGTACTTCGAATCCGTCAGCACCGACAACGCCGCGGCCCCACCCGCCTCGTACGCCAAAGCAATCGCCGATGGATCGAAATTCTCGCACAACAAGCCCTTGCTGGGCGAAGCCTTTTTGATCTCCGCAATCACGGCGGGGGGATGCGCCTTGAGAGCGACCTTGAAATCGCGGTGATCGTCTCTCGAAAGATACGCCGCACGCTCCGCAATCGCCCGATAGCCGCGCGTTTGTTCGAGTTGCTCACGCTTGTGCTCGACAATCCGAGCGAGTATATCCGGAACCTGCACCGTCATGTGTTTCTGGAACTTCTATGCTATCACGCGATACATTTCCCTAGCGAATTGTTTCACTTACGCAAAGCACGGGTTAGAATAGAAAGTTATACCAAGATGAGTGGCACCAACATTACGACGCGCGCCAAAGAGTTTCGGGAACAACTGGCCAAGCGGGTTCTTGTCGCGGATGGCGCGATGGGAACGATGCTCTTCGCCAAGGGCATCTTCATCAATCGTTGCTACGACGAATTGAATCTGTCCTCACCCCAGATGGTTCGCGAGATCCACGAGCAGTACGTCAAAGCCGGGGCGGACATCCTCGAAACCAACACCTTCGGCGCAACTCGTCCCCGCCTCGCCGCCTTCGGACTCATCGAAAAACTGCGCGATATCAACCTCGCCGGAGTCAAACTCGCACGCGAAGCCGCCAAGGATCAGGCGTTTGTCGCCGGAGCGATCGGACCGCTCGGCGTGCGGCTCGAACCGATCGGCCAACTCGCGTTTGCAGAAGGTCGCCAGGCGTTCCGTGAGCAAGTGGAAGTGCTGCACGAAGCGGGGGTCGATCTCTACGTCCTCGAAACCTTCTACGATATCCACGAAATCACCGAAGCAATTCACGCCGTCCGCGAAGTCGCGGGCGACGAACCGGTCATCGTTGCGCAAGTCACCATCGATGACGACGGCAAGATGCGCGGCGCGGAAATCGAAGACTACTCGCGTGCGCTCGATGCACTGCCCTGCGACGTCATCGGAATCAACTGCTCCGTCGGACCCAAAACCACGCTCGAAACCATCGAGTTGATGATGGCGTACACTCAAAAGCCCATCAGCGCCATGCCCAACGCCGGGTTACCCGTCCGCGTCGAAGGCCGCCAAATCTATATGGCGACGCCCGAGTATTTCTCGCAGTACACGCGGCGCTTTGTGCAGGCCGGTGTCAAGATCGTAGGCGGATGCTGCGGCACGACGCCAGACCATATCAAGGAAATTCGCTCTGAAGTTCGCTCACTGCAGCCCGGCCAGAAGACAATTAGCATCTCGGTTGAGGCTCCCAGCGCGAAACCGAAATCGATGGCGCTGATTCCGGTAGCGGAGAAGTCGAAACTTGGGGCCAAACTCGCCAAAGGCGAATTCGTTTCGTTTGTCGAAATCCTGCCGCCCCGTGGCGTGGATGCGTCAAAGGAAATCGAAGGCGCACGCGCTTGTGCCGCCGCCGGCATCGATTGCATCAACGTTCCGGACGGACCGCGCGCCAGTGCACGCCTCAGCGCTCAGGTTACTTGCCAGAAGATACAGGCCGAAGCTGGCATCGAAGCCGTTTTGCACTTCGCCTGTCGCGATCGCAACATCCTCGGCATTCAGTCGGAACTGCTCGGCGCTCACGCCGTCGGCGTGCGGAACCTCATCTGCATCACTGGCGATCCGCCACGCATGGGCACTTATCCAGATGCCACTGCGGTCTTCGACGTCGACGCCATCGGACTCTCGAACATCGTCACCAACCTTAATCACGGCCTCGATATCGGAGGCAACCCCATGGGCTCGCAAACAGCTCTCTTGCTTGGCGTCGGCGCGAATCCTGGAGCGATGAATCTCGATGAAGAGGTCCGGCGATTTGAGAGGAAAGTGCAAGCCGGCGCTGAGTATGTCGTCACGCAGCCGGTCTTCGATCTCGACGGTCAGTTGGTCCATCGCGGCAATCTTATGCA
>CAZCPL010000229.1:2648-9169 GCA_964500255.1 uncultured Solibacteraceae bacterium
TGGAAGCCTTCATGAAGCGCGTGGCCCATTGCAAGATTCCATTCATTGCAGGCATCTGGCCGCTCACCAGCTATCGAAATGCGGAATTCATGGTGAACGAGTTGCGCGTCCCCGTTCCTGAACCGTTCATGGAACGGATGCGCCAGTGCGACAACGCGGACAGGGCACGCGCCGAAGGCGTGAAGATCGCCCGGGAAATGGTGATTCGCTGCAAGCCTCTCGTGCAAGGGGTGCAACTGAGTGCTCCGTTCGGCCGCTATCAGATGGCGATCGAAGTGGCGGAGGCAATCGGTTGATCACAGATCTAGTCGAAGTCAGTCAAGACAAACCCTCGCAGGACGCAATCGATCGCGCCGCCCGTGTGATTCGGGCAGGCGGAGTTGTCGCCGTGCCGACCGACGGTCTCTACGCTCTCGTCGCAGATCCTTTTGATTTGCGCGCTGTGGGACGCGTCTTTGCCGCAAAAGGCCGTGAAAGCGTCCGATCCCTCCCCTTGTTTGTGAGCGATCATCTCATGGCCGAGGATCTTGCCAAGGACATCTCATCGCGCTTTCTGATCTTGACCAGGCGCTTCTGGCCGGGTCCTTTAACCATCATCGTTCCGGCCTCGGCGCGCGTTCCGTTAAAGGTCACCGGCAATACCGGCCGCGTCGCCATGCGCCAATCCAGAGGCATTGTCGTGCAAAAACTGATCGAGAAACTCGGTCAGCCATTGATCGCAACCAGTGCGAATCTCTCCGGTCAACCCACCTGCGGCAGCGGCATCGAAGTGTTCGGAACCATGGATGGGCGCGTCGATCTGGTTCTCGACGGTGGAACGTGCACCGGCGCGGGCAACACCACCGTGGATATCACCGAGCCCTATTGGCGCGTGATCAAAGCGGGTGCGATTCCCGAAAAAGAGATCGCCGACAGCTTGCAGGGAACTTAACTCACTTTTTCCTGGAACTACAGTCACAAATATATCGTAGACAACTATAACGCCTTCGAGTATAGTTGAATCTGACCTATGCCTTCTCCCGCTCAGGATCCGACCGCCCTGCTGCCATTGCCGACGGCGATGTTCCATATCCTCGTCGCGCTCGCCGACCGCGACCGCCATGGATACTCGATCATGCAAGATGTTGCCGATCGCACAGGCGGCAGTGTCCAACTCAGTGCTGGAACCTTGTATAGTTCCATCCGGCGCATGCTCGAACAGGGGCTCATCCAAGAACTCGCCAGCAGCCCCGAACCCGGCAATACAGACGAACGCCGCCGTTACTACCGGCTCACCAAGTTTGGACGCCGCGTCGCCGCAGCCGAGGCCGCGCGACTAGACCAAATGCTGCGCCACGCGCGCGCCACGGGCCTGATTCCGAAAAAGAGCTAAAGATGCCACGAGCAGAAAGGGTCTTTCAAACGCTGCTGTACTGCTATCCGCCGGAATTCCGGCGTGAATACGGTCGCGAAATGACTTACCTGCTTCTCGATCAGTTGAATGCCGCGCAAGGGCCTCGTAATCAAGCCGCCGTCTGGTTGAGAACCATCACCGATCTCTTCACAACCGTCCCAAAGGAGCACTACTACATGATCTTGCAGGACCTTCGCTATGCACTGCGTACTTTCGCCGCAAGCCCAAGCTATCCAGCGGTGGTGATTCTGTCATTGGCGCTCGGCATCGGAGCCAATACCGCCATCTTCAGTCTTGTAAACGGAGTGCTGCTGTCCAAACTGCCCGTTCGCGAGCCGGAAAGACTGGTGATCCTGACGGATCCATCGTCAAGCGGTGTCCGCCAAGGTTCGAGCCGTGGCGAGCGAGAGTTGCTGACGTTTGAGGAGTTCGATCAGATCCGGAAGCAAGCGCAGGGCTTCACTGGAGTGATGGCAGCGCAGTCGAGACTCGAAAACTGGCAGATTCGTGTGGAAGGGCAGGCACCCGAAGAGATCCAAGGCCGCATGGTCTCCGGCGACTACTTCAAGGTTCTCGACGCAGCTCTTGCGAGAGGACGCGACTTCGCGTCGCCAACAGAGCCCGTGGTCGTGATTTCGCACGCATTTTGGATGCGTCGATTCAACTCGAGCGAGAGTGCATTGGGTGCGAAGATCCAGCTACGAAAAGCGGTCCTGACCGTCGTCGGCGTCGCTCATCCCAGGTTTTTTGGCGAGACCGTTGGACAAAGCCCCGATCTTTGGGCACCTCTTGGATTGCAGCCACAGATCATTCCAGGGCGAAATTGGCTGCACGATGTGGGCGACGAAAGAGTGATGTGGCTACAGGTCTTCGGACGCCTCCAACCGGGCGTTTCGCTGACGCAGGCCGGGGCTTCGGCCAACGCGGCCTTCAAGAACGCGATGGAACAGTCGGTAGGCACATCGATCAGCGAACAGAATCGCAAAGTATTTCTCGACCAACATTTGAAAATCCACGAAGGCGCGGGCGGAGCCTCTTCCGCTCGCGAACAGTTCACAGCGCCGATGATGATTCTATTCTGCGTGGTCGGCGCGGTGCTGTTGATCGCCTGCGCCAACTTGGCGAACCTGCTGCTCGCCCGAGGTGCTTTTCGCCAACGCGAGATCGCGTTGCGGCTGTCACTGGGGGCGGGACGCGCGCGCCTGATTCAACAACTTCTCACCGAGTCGGTGCTGTTGGCAATCGCCGGAGGAGTCGCAAGTCTCGTGACTGGATACATGATTCACGGCGCACTTACGAACATGGTGGTGCAAGCGGATCCGAATTTTCATCAAGTCTTTGAGCTTGACCCAACAATCCTCGCCTTCACGCTCGGCCTGAGCCTGTTCACCGCGATCCTCTTCGGCCTGTTACCTGCCCTGAACATCACCCGCACCGACGCGGCGCTGAGCTTGAAGGAACAGGGCAGAGGAACGACAACCTCGGTCGCAGGCATCCGTTGGGGGCGCATACTCATTGGCGCACAGGTAGCTCTTTCGGTTCCCCTGTTGCTCGGCGCAGGCTTGCTGGCGCGGTCGCTGGCGAATTTGCAGGATGTCGACTTGGGATACTCGCGGAACGGCCTGCTACTGTTGCGCATCGACGCGCGAAGCGCCGGTTACGACAACCCGCGGAGCCTCGCCCTCTATCCCGAGTTGCTTGACCGCATCCGCAAGACACCCGGCGTCACCTCCGCATCCTTTTCAGAAAACGGGCTCTTCAGCGGAAGCGACAGCGTCGACGAAATTGAAGTAGAAGGCTACACACCCAAAGGCGCAGACGATAAAGACGCGCGTTGGGATCAGACCGGCCCTGACTACTTCACGTCACTCGGCGTGCCACTGCTGCAGGGGCGGGATTTCAACGATTCCGACCGCGCAGGTTCACAAAAGGTCTGCATCGTCAACGAGGCGTTCGCCAAGAAATTCTTTGTGGGACGAAACCCTTTGGGAATGCACATCGCCACGGTGTACGGCGATCGCCGCATCACCCACCAAATCGTAGGCGTGGCCCGCGATCATCGAACCCACCGGCTGCAAGGCCCGACGCCTCCGCGCAATTTCGTTCCCATCGTTCAGCCGCTCGGCGAGACCGATGGAGTGATTTACGCAATACGTACCAGCGGTGACGCCAATGCCTTGATGCCTTCGTTGCGAAAATCCTTACAGGCGTTGGACCTCAACCTGCCGATCCAAAGTCTGGTGGGCATCGACGAGCGGTTAAAGCGTCGCACCGCGACCAATCGACTGATGTCGACGTTCACCCTCGCACTCGCTGCCGCAGCGCTCTTGCTCGCTGCAATCGGTTTGTACGGAGTGCTTTCCTATGAGATCGCGCGGCGGCGCAATGAAATCGGCGTACGGATGGCGTTGGGAGCGAATCCCTCCGGCGTCGTCGCGATGATTCTGCGCGAAACGGCGATGATTGTCGGCGCAGGTTTGCTGGTAGGCGGCGGACTCGCACTGGCTTCGGGCCGCATCCTCGCCAGCCAGTTGTTTGGCGTCACCGCCCAAGATCCCGTTACTTTCGTTGGCGCTGCGATTGTTTTGTCAACGGTGGCCTTCGCAGCATCGCTGTTACCGGCGATGCGAGCTTCGCGCCTCGACCCGATGATGACGCTCAAACAAGAGTGAGATCATGGAGCCATATGCGTCTCAACACCCTCGCGGTTCTGTGGGTTGGCGTCGCCGCCCTCGCTGTTGCGGATAAGAAACCGATCATTACCGAAAACAACGCCGGCAACAATTTGCTGGAAGTCACGGCCAGCATGGTCCTCGACAAGGACGAGATCACACAACTTGTCGGCTTGGAACTGCCTCCTGGTGTTGTCGTCGCGAAGGTTCGCGTGAGGCTGCTAAGCGAAGAGCCACTGCGTTTAGACATAGACGATTTCGCGTTGATCTCGCACAAAGACGGCCAACGGTCCGGTCCCTTCACACCTACACAGTTGGCAGGCAACTCGACTCTCAAAATCAAAATGGGACAAGTGGCCGGGGGCGGTACAATGGCGCAGCCCAACCGTGGGCCCTCGTGGGGCGGTCTCCCCGGCACCATGGGTGGACCCCAGAACATGCCCGGCAACGGCACAAACCTTGGCAATGCGACCAGCGGCGGGACGCAAGCGACAGGTGTGGAAGTGGCGGGCGATGCGGTACGCAAAGAGAGTCCGCTGTTGACGGTACTGAAGGAAAAGACTCTTCCGTCCGAAGTGATTAAGGAGTCTGTATCGGGATTGCTGTTCTTTCCCCTCGAAGGCAAGCACAAGCATAAAGACCTATCGATGGTCTACAAGGGTCCCGGCGGCCGCCTCGTGATTTCGTTCGGAAAATAGATGATCTTCCTGTTCTGTTTTTTTGCACTACTAGCCGGAGCACAAACGCGCGACATACGGGTGCGTCCGGTGGCGGGCACCGTCAAGGCTTCGTTTGAAAAACAGGCCAAGGTCGCGCTACTCATCGGCATCGGCCAATACGATCCCGCCAGCGGAATGAGTTCACTCAAGTACGCGGTTCGCGACGTGGACGTGCTCGGCGGAGTCCTCGAATCGCAAGGCTATGTGGTACGAAAGCTGGTGGATTCGCAGGCGACCCGCTCGATGGTCCGCAAGAGTATCCGGGAGCTGTCGGATGTGGTGCAGCCCAATCAAGGTACGCTGCTGGTCTTCTTCGGAGGCCATGGATTCACCAAGAATGGACTCAACTACCTCGCCACCTTCGGTGTCACGGCGGACGATCTCGAAGGTGAAGGTTTGCCGGTGCGCGATGTCGAGATGCTGTTGCGCTTGAACAAGGCGCGCCAAAAGCTTCTCTTCATCGATGCCTGCCGCAATGAGCCGGAAAGCGTCACCCGATCGGGAACCGCGCGATCGTTCAAGAAACTGGCCGCCGCTGAGGGGCTCAAGGTCCTGTATTCCACTCGCGAAGGACGCGTCAGCTTTGAAGACGATGCGCTCAAGCAGGGCGTCTTCTCTTACTTTCTCGGCAAGGGACTCGCGGGCGAGGCTGCGGGATCCGATGGTTTGGTGACCTTTCGCGACCTCACGGACTTTGTCGCCGATCGGATGACGGCCTATGGGATGAAGCAAGGCAAGGTGCAGTCGCCTTTCGAATCCGGTGAGAGCAGCGGCGATTTCCTGCTGGCTTCAAAAGTAACGGTGAAGCCAGAAGAGCCGCAGGTGGCGGCAGTCGAGCGCCCGATTTCGCAACTGCCGCTATCCACGCCGCAGTTCATGCCTCGCATCAAGATCAGTTCCAAGGACGGCCAGCGCTACGCCTGGCTGCCGGACGGCAAGTTCCAGATGGGATGCTCACGCGGCGACGTGGAGTGTCAGGAGGACGAGAGCCCCGTCCGCGAGATCACGATTTCCCAGAGCTTTTGGCTGGGCCAAACGGAAGTGACCGTCGCCGCCTATTCCGCCTTCGCAAAAGTGACAAAACGAACTATGCCCGATTGGCCGGAATTTCAGGACCGTATGTTGAATATGGGCTGGCATGACGAGCAGCAACCAATGGTCAATGTCACGTGGCAAGATGCTGCGGACTATTGCAAGTGGGCGGGCACCCGGTTGCCGACCGAGGCCGAGTGGGAATACGCGGCGCGCGGAGGCAGCACCGCATTGCGGTTCGCGATTCTCGATGAGATCGCTTGGTATGCGGGCAACAGCGGCAAGGCTTTGCTGGATAGCCAGAAACTCGTGGCGCAGGGCAACGCCGCCTACGGCAAGGCGCTGCATGCGAATGAGAACGGCATCAAAGATGTGGGACAGAAGCGCATGAACAAATACCGTTTGTATGACATGCTGGGTAACGTCTGGGAATGGACCGCCGATTGGTACGGAAAGCAAGCCTATACGACGAATGAGGCGGTGGATCCGCACGGTCCGCTATCGGGCAAATTCCGGGTGGTGCGGGGCGGCGCGTGGTCGAGTCCGGCGGCGGATATGCGGGTGTCTTACCGCTACGGAATGAATCCTGAAGAAAAGTTGAACATTACAGGTTTCCGTTGCGCCGCGAACGCGCTACAATAACTGAGGAATCGGGCTGTAGCGCAGCTTGGCTAGCGCGCTTGCTTGGGGTGCAAGAGGTCGTGG
>CAZCPL010000230.1:0-9161 GCA_964500255.1 uncultured Solibacteraceae bacterium
ATTCCAACCTGGAATCGCAGCGCTTACGCTGGGTGGAACGCGGCTTGATTTCCACCAGCGTCGAAGGCGATCACTCGTTCGTCAAAGCTGGCAATTCCTTGTTGAAATGGCAGATGACCTACTCGACCTCGAACCGTGAGGAACCGGATTTGCGCGAAGTTTTCCGCAGCAAACTTCCGAACGGCAACGCATCGTTTGTCGCTCTCGGTTCGTCCGCGGTCCGATTCTCAAACAGCCTCACCGACAAGATCTACGAACCCCAGGCAGAAGTCAGTCGGCCCTTCTATAAGGGCAAGGTCTCTGGCCTCTTTAAACTCGGATTCCGCGGCACTTTCCGCGATCGCGACTTTCAAGCGCGCCGCTTCCGTTATATCCCGCAGCGCACCTCCACTCTGAATCTGCTGCTGCCGAGCAATCAATTGTTCGCACCGGGCAATATCCGCCCCGATGGCTTTCAGATTGTCGAATTCACCCGCGCAACCGATCGTTACGACGCTTCGATGGATATCTTTGCCGGTTATGCGATGGTCGATCTCAGCCTAGGCGCTCGTTGGCGCATCGTCGGCGGCCTGCGTGTCGAAGACGCGACGATTCTCGTCAATACGCTCGATCCGTTGATTCCCAACGCCAAGGCCCAGGCCGCGAGCCTCGTCAACCGAGATCCGATGCCCGGCGTCAATGCCATCTACGCACTCACACAGAAGCAGAACCTTCGCTTCAGCTACAGCAAGACGGTTTCGCGTCCTGACTTCCGCGAACTCTCGCCCTTCGACTTCAATAACGTCCTCGGCGGATTCGTGGCGCAGGGCAATCCCAACCTCGTCCGCGCCACTGTCGATAACTTCGACGCCCGCTGGGAAAGCTTTCTCGGAGGCAATGAACTGATCGCCGCGAGCTTTTTTTATAAGAAGTTTACGAATCCCATCGAAGTAACGATTCTGCCATCCAACGATCTGCGCCAGACCTATGTGAACGCTAAAGGCGCGAATAACCGGGGCTTTGAGCTGGAGTATCGTCAGGGTCTGAAGCGTGTGTCGACCAGGCTGTCGGACTTCGGCCTGCAAACGAACTTTACGTTTGTAGATTCTCAAATTCAGATCAAAGACGCGGATGCCCAACTGCTCACTACGCAGAATCGCCCGCTGCTCGGACAGTCGCGCTATATCTTCAACACCATCGGCGAATGGAACCGCCCCTCGCTCCATTCGAGCGCACGTTTTTACGCGAACTACGTTTCGCGCCGGATTACAGACGTCGGCACATTCGGCTTGCCGGACATCTATCAGGAAGGCAATGTCTTCCTGGACTTCAACTACAGCTACACCTTCAAAGAGAAGAGCAAGTGGTCGCTGAAGTTCAACGCCGAAAATCTTAGGGATAACAAGTATCGCTGGACGCAGGGAACCTTCGACCAGCGGCACTACCAACTTGGCCGCACCTTCACGGTCGGCATGGGCTACGCCATCTTCTAAGGAACTCGCGCAAAACGGGACCGCCGTTCGCAAGGCGGATCCCTTTGCGCTTCCAAACAAGCGGGTCGCGCCGTTCGACGTATACAACCGAGAGACGAGAGGAAAATCAATATGAGAAGTTTCCAGAAAACGATTCTGGCAATGAGTTTGGTGGCCGGTGCCACCCTGGCGATGGCGCAGGAATCCCTGCCGCTGCCGAATGTCGCCATGTACATCTGGTCGGACAAGTATGTCTACCAGCCCGGTGAGAGGTTGACGATGCGTTGGACCATTAAGGCCAACGGCGACACTTCGCCTTACACGATCGTGGCCTACCGCCAGAACAATCAGAACGGCAAGAAGTTCTATGTCCCAGCGCTTACCGAAGCGGTGACCGATGTTTTTGGCAAGACGATCGATGACGGCTTTACGGCGGGTCCGCTGCCTGAAGCCGACAAGGCCGTTGTGGCCGGCACAGGCGGGTTGATTCCCGCAGTGACGATTCCAAACGAACTCGGCATGCACACGATCGTTGTTCAGGTTCGCGACGCCTCGGGGCTCCGCGTTCTCAAGTCCGCCTATCAAAAGATCGGTGTCGTCGACGGTTTCGAAGACATCACCGGCAACATCGACGCCACCCGCACTCTTGTGAATACGAAAGCCTACCGCCTGCGCGGTACGGTCTTCGTTCGCAACAATGCGACCTTGATCATCGATCCTGGCACGTTCATCCTCGGTCAGCCGGGCTCGCAACCGCCAAGCGCGCTGATCGTGAGCCGCAACGGCAGAATCTACGCCAATGGATCCCGCACCCGTCCGATCATCATGACCAGCGCTCAAGCGTTCGGCGCTCGCACCCGTGGCGATTGGGGCGGCCTCGTTCTGCTTGGCAAAGCTCCTGTGAACGTCGGCGCAAACGCCGATCCGAACCGCCCCAGCGGCGCTGGCGAATTCAGTATCGAAGGCTTGCCTGCCTCTGAAGACACCCGCTACGGTGGAACCGACCCCGACCACAACTGCGGCCTCATGCGCTACGTGCGCGTCGAATACGCTGGCTCGATCCTCTCGCCCAACAACGAGCTCAACTCCTTCACCTGGGGCGGCTGCGGCAAGGCGACGGTCGCCGAGTATCTGCAGGCGATCTACGGTCTTGACGATTCGTTCGAATGGTTCGGCGGCACGATGGATGCGAAGTATCTCGTCGGAGGCCTCGGCGCGGACGACTACGTTGATTACCAGCTCGGCTACACCGGCCGTATCCAATACGGTGTGTTCTACCAGAGCAAGGATTCCAATGGCAATCGCGGCATCGAGGGCGACAACAGCGAGTACAACTTCAGTGCGACGCCTCAGTCGAAGCCTCAGTTCTACAACATGACCTTTGTCGGTAGCGGCGTCACCGGCTTCGACGAAGCTCAGTCTCCCGGTCTCTACATCCGTCGCGGAGCGGGCGCTGAATTCAACAATATGGTTGTCACCAACTTCTTCTCGACCGGCGTGTTCGCGGCGGACGCGGCCACTCAGGCTTCGTTGGATGCAGGCAATGTTTCGATGAACGGCATTCTGCTCTGGGGCAATGGCATCGGCACCAACGCGGCGAATACCGTGGCCGGCCAAGTGGACGCCGCACTCGGAACTTTCGCCGCCGGAACTCGCGGTCAGGGCCGCAACTTCCTGTCGCTCGATCCGATGCTGCGCCGTCCGTTTGAGTTCAGCGATCCTGACTTCCGCCCGATGACCGGTTCCCCGGTCTTCCGCGCGAACTGGATCCAGCCTCCAGATGATGGTTTCTTCGACCAATCCGCCACGTTCAGCGGCGGTATGGGCGATTTCAACTGGATGGAAGAGTGGACCAGCTTCTTGCAGGACGTTGACATTAAGATCAACTAGCTGCTGTTTGGAGGAGTTTGCGACCCGGTACCCGATGCAAGTCGGTACCGGGTCGTATTGCTTTGTAGGGTTAAGATTTCGTTGGCTAGTACCCTAAAGGCCAATTGGTGGCCAGACGATTCTCTTGGTAGGCGCATGTCCTCATTCGTATACGCATCGGTTGGTCCGGAGTTCTTTAACAAGAAGCTGTCGGAAGCGTTCGAGTTCAACTTTCCCGATTTGGCGAAGAATCGCGACGGGGAACTGGCGAAGTATCAGTTGCGGGCCTTGGTCTGGACCGCCATTTCGCCGTTGATCCGGACGATCGTCGGCTGTGTTGCTCTGTTTGTCGTTTACCTGCTACTGGCGAAGTTCATCGGACAAGGTGGATGGGTGAAGATCCTCCAGATTTCGTTGTTGTTGGCACTGAGCGGTGGCGTTGTGCGCACGTGTTTCACCACATCGATGTTTCTGGGCGATCTGATTCGCGGCAAGATTTGGATGGTGGAAGGTCGCCTGGAACCGAGTTGGCTCGTCGACGGCAAGAAGGCTGTCAATCACCACGAGACGGGTTCGCGAACGGTGATGAAGTACCGGTTCGCTGTGGCGGATGAGCACTTTGAGGTTCCGGAATCGGCGTTCCGAATCCTCGCCGATAACTTCGAGGCAGGGCTGCCCACGGTGCGTGTCTACTTCACACCGGCAAGCAAGCGCATCATGTCCATGGAGGCGATTTCGGTGGAAGAACTGGTGCTGCGTCCGGAGCAGATGAAGAAGAAAAAGAAGCCTGTTTCGATTTGGAAGTCATAGACCGAAGCAACCGTGACCGTTCTCAGCTAGAACGGAATGCTCAAATTTATAACAGAACCCGGCTCACCGCTACAATGAGGAGATGTCTCTTGTCGTCGTTGGTTCCGTAGCATACGACGCGGTTGAAACGCCTCACGGCAAAGTCGACCGCATGCTGGGCGGAGCCTGTACCTATATCGCCTTGTCGGCGAGCTATTTCGTTCCGTCCCGGATTGTCGGCGTCATCGGCGATGACTTCGATCCGGCGGACAAGACCTTTCTCGCCTCCCGCGGCATCGATCTCGAAGGACTCGAAGAGAAGCCGGGCAAGACCTTCTTCTGGTCTGGCGTCTACTCGAAGGACATGAACGATCGCGAGACGCTGATCACCGATCTCAATGTCTTTGGCGACTTTCAGCCGAAACTGCCCGAATCCTACAAGACGCAGCCCTATCTCATGCTTGGCAACATCCTGCCGGCGTTGCAGCGCGACGTACGCGCGCAGATGCAGGGCGCACGCTTCGTGGGCGGCGACACGATGAACTTCTGGATCACCGGCCAGCGCGAAGAATTGCTCGCGACCATCGAAGAATGGGACTTTCTGCTCATCAACGATGGCGAAGCGCGGCTGCTTTCGGGCGAGCACAACCTGCGTCGCGCGGCCGAGAAGATTCATGACATGGGTCCGCGGACCCTCGTGATCAAGCGCGGTGAGTATGGCGCGATTCTGTTCCGCCGCGATCCGAAGGTCGGGGATTCGCACTTCATCGTTCCCGGATATCTGCTGCAGCAGGTCTTCGATCCGACAGGTGCAGGCGACTGCTTCGCCGGCGGATTCGTTGGGTATCTGGCCGAAAAGGGCTACGATCTCGACACCGGCCATATCGACTTGAAGGAGTTGCGCCGCGCCGTGATCTACGGCTCTGTGATGGGAAGCTTCTGTTGCGAAAAGTTCGGTACCGAACGGTTCCGCACTTTGACTCGAACCGATATCGATGCGCGCTTTAACGAATTCCGCGAGTTCACGGAGTTTTAATCGGCGTCTGCCGATTGGCGGCGGCGTGGTGCTATTCCTTGCCGCCGTTCTGAGCTGGGCCGCCGTCTGGTGGTTTCTGGGCAACGGATCCACGCTTTATTACGGGGATGCGGAAGCCCATCTCAACATTGCGCGCCGCATCTGGGACAACCGCGAGCCTGGTTATCGCCAAATCGGAACGGTTTGGTTGCCGGTTCCGCATTTGTTGTCTCTGATCCCCTCAATGAGCGATAGCCTTTGGCGCAACGGTATGGCCGGCGTGCTGCCTGCCGCTACCTGTTTCATCCTTGCCTGTTGGCTGTTTTTCCGCTCGCTGCGTTCGGCCCTCAATTCGAACACCGCGGCGTTTGTGGGCGTATTCCTGTTGGCCGCGAATCCGAATCTGCTCTACCTGCAGGCGGCTCCGATGACGGAAGCGATCTTTCTCTGCTTCTTCGCCGGTATCCTGTATTCGACGTTGAAGGATTGGCCAATGCGGGCGGCCTTGCTCACCGTCGCTGCGGCGTTGACGCGTTACGAAGGCTGGATGTTGATTCCAGCCGTTTTCGCCTATTTCTTATGGAAACGCCGCTGGTTTGCTGCCCTGGGTTACGGAGCAATCGCTTCAACGGGGCCCGTTTATTGGCTCTTGCATAACTGGTGGCTGTTCGGCGGCGCGTTCTATTTCTACAATGGACCTTGGTCGGCGAAGGCGATCTACCAGCGACAGCTCGAGGGCGGCATGCAGCCGCATCCGGCCGACGGCAACTGGCTGGAATCGATCCACTACTTCTTTGCTGCCGCACGCTTGACGATCGGAGAAACCCTGCTTGTGATCGGTCTGGTCGGCGGCTGCTACTACCTTTACAAACGTCGTACACAAGTTTGGCCGTTTTTGTTCTTGTCGATTCCGCCGGTTTTCTATATGGCCAGCCTCCATTCCGGCGGCACTCCCATCTTTCTGCCGGGGCTGTGGCCGGATTCCTACTACAACACGCGCTACGCATTGTCATTGTTGCCATTGCTTGCGTATGGTGCCGCGGCGTTGGTGCGTGCGACTCATCGCGATTGGCGCGCGTGGGCCGGATTTGTGCTGATACTCCTCTGCCTCGCGCCATGGGCATTCTTGCGCAATCGCCAGTCGGAATGGGTCTGCTGGAAAGAATCGCAAGTCAACTCGGAGGTCCGCCGCGATTGGACGGCGCGCGCCGGCAACTTCCTGTGGTCGCAGTATCTGCCGGGCGACGGCATCTGGTATGGCTTTGGCGATCTGACCGGCATTCTGCGATTTGCCGGCATCCCGCTACGCGAGACGCTGCATGAGGGCAACGAACTACAGTGGTATTCGACGATGGCGCGTCCTGAACTGTTGCTCAAGGAGAAGTGGGTAATTACCTTCGAAGGCAGCGAGATGGCGAAAGCGATCGCGAAGTTGCCGTATGAGACGGCGGTCATCTATCCGACTGGCGGCAAGGGTCCGGCGGTGGTGATCTATCGCCGGAAAACCGTGAAAGCGCCTCAATAGCGACACAGCCGCGTGGAGCGGCCCAACCGCTTTAGGATAGTTAGATGAAGATCCTTCCCCTGTTTTTTGCGTTGGGCCTCTCCTTGTTTGGCGCGGATGTCGCGCTCACCTTCGGACTTCGCAACAACTTCACTTCCAAGATCCAGTCCGGTGGGCAGACGGTCGAGGCGAGTTCTTCCAATACCGTACTGCTGACGCCGTCAATCAACTTCGTGAATTTTGGCATAGCCGCGATTGGGTGGGAGACACCCATTGCGTTTGGAGGCCCTGCCCGGGCGCTCATTTCCAATGGACGCATTGTGACCGAAAAGCTGGATTTCATGATCGTTCCTGGCGCGCGGGTGAAGATCATGCCCTTGGGGCGCTTTAGCCCATGGGCTTCTGTCGGAGTGGGCGCGGGGCGGTTCAGCCGCGCGACCGTGGCAAACGTGGGCAATGCTTTGAGCGCGATCACCAAGACCAGTTTCACCATCGGCGTTGGGGTTGGCTTGGATGTGAAAGTCGCCGGTCCCCTGTTTCTGCGGGCGGAAGGGCGAAACTTTAACTACAAGGGAGTTGAGGATCTACGCAAGAATGCGTTTCAATTCTTCGGTGGGGTTGGATTGCGCTTCTAAAAGAACAAACGGCGCAAACCCCAGTGCAGGGATTCGCGCCGTTCGAGATTCCAGATCCAGAGGGACCCGAAAGAAGCCTAGCGGTGGCCTTCCTTCTTGTCTTCGGCCTTTTTCTTGCCGCCCTTCTTCTTGCCCTTCTTCTCGGTCTTATCTTCGCCCTTGTCCTGGGCGATCGCAACCACGCCGGTCAACAGCGACAGGCCGAGCATGACAGTCATAAGCTTTTTCATTCTAGATGAGGTCTCCTTGGTACGTTAACGACTGCTCGTCGTTTCTCCTACTATCGTCGCATCGGGACATGAACCAGCCCTTAATAGGCTATTAAAATGGCTTCATTGGCTCACTTTTCCATGTGGGGTCACGAACACCTACGGCTCGAGCGAATGCAGCTAAACTGAAGACTGTGCAGTCATCTTCCGCTTACAAACTTGGCATCGACTACGAACCGCGCGGCGACCAGGGGGCGGCGATCGAACAGCTTATCCGGGGCCTCAACGACGGTGAGCGCCATCAGGTGCTGCTTGGCGTCACGGGATCGGGCAAGACATTCACGATGGCGAAGATCATCGAGCACTTCAACAAGCCGGCGCTCATTCTTGCACACAACAAGACGCTCGCAGCGCAGCTCTATCAGGAATTCAAGAACTTCTTCCCTCAGAATGCGGTTGAGTACTTCGTTTCCTACTACGATTACTATCAGCCGGAAGCGTATATCCCTTCGTCGGATGTTTACATAGAAAAGGAAGCGACCATCAACAACGATCTGGACAAGCTGCGTTTGTCCGCTACGCGATCGTTGTTTGAGAGGCGCGATTGCGTGATCATCGCCAGCGTGTCGTGCATCTACGGCCTCGGTTCGCCGGAAGCCTACTACGGCATGCTGCTGATGCTCGAAAAAGGACAAAAGATCAAGCGCGAGCAGATTCTGCAAAAGCTGGTGGAAATTCTCTACGCGCGCAACGACGGCAACTTCACGCGCGGCGCGTTTCGTGTGGTTGGCGATGTCATTGAGGTCTATCCGACCTACGACGACTATGCGTATCGCATTGAGTTGTGGGGCGACGAGGTGGAATCGCTAAGCCAGGTTGATCCGCTGACCGGCCAGGTTCGGCAGACTTATTTGCGTCTGCCGATCTATCCAAAGACGCACTACGTGATGTCAGGCGACATGCGGATTCAGGCGCAGGCGACGATTGAGGCGGAACTGACGTGGTGGCAGGCGGAGCTTGAAAAGAAGGGTAAGCTGATCGAAGCACAGCGAATCCATCAGCGTACGAATTTCGACCTCGAGATGATGCGGCAGATTGGATATTGCCACGGCATTGAAAATTATTCACGACATTTTTCCGGGCGTCTGCCGGGCGAGGCACCTCCGACGCTGCTCGACTACCTGCCCCAGGACGCACTGCTGTTCATCGACGAAAGCCACGTCACGACCCCGCAATTGGGCGGGATGTATCATGGCGACCGGTCGCGTAAAACCAACCTGGTGGAATATGGGTTCCGGTTGCCGAGCGCTTTGGATAACCGTCCGCTGACGTTCGAGGAATTCGAAAACCGCGTGAATCAGGTGGTGTATGTGTCCGCGACACCGGGCCCGTATGAACTGACCAAGTCCGCGGGCGTGATTGTAGAACAGATCATTCGACCTACCGGGCTGGTGGATCCGATTGTGGAACTTCGTCCGATCAAAGGGCAAGTGGACGATCTGCTGGGCGAGATCCGGAAGCGGACCGCTGCCAACGAGCGCGTGCTGGTGACGACGCTTACGAAGCGAATGAGCGAGGACTTGGCCGAATACTATACGGAAATCGGCATCAAATGCTCGTATCTGCATTCTGAAGTGAGTACGCTCGACCGCATCCGGACGCTGCGCGATCTGCGGAAGGGCATCTACG
>CAZCPL010000231.1:0-965 GCA_964500255.1 uncultured Solibacteraceae bacterium
TGCGGAGGGCCACCAGGCGGATTCTGCAACGTAGCATTTGCTCGCTCCTACAGCTTACGCTTTGACACCAATCAAACCAACCAGCGGGAGGCGAGAATAACATATGGTGGAACCACGTACTCGGTCGTCGGGTTTGGTGTTTCTCCAGCGAACACGAGCTTGATTCTAAATCTAAACTTTGTCGGACCAACCGTCCCGATTCTCGTAACCGAGAACTATCCGGGTGGCTCACTTTTTGCTTCGACGGCGGGAGTCCCGTTTACTATGACAGGAACTGCGACACTCATTGTGGATGGCGTAACGATCTTTTCCGATCTGGAGTTAACGGGTTCCGGCTTGGCTAGTCACAGTTCCGTAAACGACCCGACGCCGCTCGATGGCACGTCGACCATGGCATATAATTTCGCCGATACCACCGTGCCTGGGGCACGATCTGGCCCGTTGCACTTTCTTCCCATCGAGCCGTGCCGCCTTGTCGACACCCGCATCCCTACCGCATCCCTCGGCGGACCCTCGCTGCCTGCAAGGACCATACGGACCTTCCCGTTGCGCTCCGCCTGCGGCCTGCCGACAAATGCCACCGCTTACTCGCTGAACGTAACCGTTGTGCCAAAGGGTCCGCTCGGATACCTGTCCATCTGGCCAAGCGGGCAAGGCCAGCCATTCGTCTCCACGCTCAACGCTCTGGACGGCCGCATTAAGGCCAACGCCGCGATCGTGCCCGCTGGCACCTCCGACGGATCGGTGAACGTCTACGTGACGGACGCAACGGAGGTGATCATCGACGTCAATGGCGTGTTCGTACCGCAGGGCTCGAACAGCGCGGGGCAAGCCTTTTACGCCGTCGCGCCGTGCCGCATTGGGGATACGCGCCTGTCGTCCGGAGGCACGATGGCGGCGCAAGTGAACCGCTCCTTTCCGGTTGCGGGAGTCTGCGGTGTGCCGGTGACCGCCACGGCCTATGT
>CAZCPL010000231.1:975-9107 GCA_964500255.1 uncultured Solibacteraceae bacterium
TTCAAGGTCGAAACCGTGGGACGCACCGACGCCACTCCGCCACGGCCTATGCGTTGAATGTCACGGTGGTACCGAAAACCGTCCTCGGATTTTTGACGCTTTGGCGTGGCGGAGTGGCGTCGGTGCGTCCCACGGTTTCGACCTTGAATGCGTTGACTGGGACGGTGACCGCCAATATGGCCATTGTTCCGGCAGGCGCGGCGGGCGACATCAACGCCTACGCCACAAATGCGACGGAGACCATCGTCGACGTGACCGGATACTTCGCCGCACCCGGATCGTTGAATGCACTGACCTTCCGGACGCTCACTCCGTGCCGTGTGCTCGACACACGGAATCCGAATTCGGACTTCGGCGGCCCGCTGCCGCAGGCATTGTCGACGCGCGGTTTCAACTTGCCGCTAAGTCCGTGCGGAGTTCCGGCGGAGGCAAAAGGCTACTCAGTGAATGCAACGGTGGTGCCCTCGGCGGCCCTCGGGTTCTTGACGCTGTTCCCAACCGGTGTAACTCGTCCGATTGTTTCCACGCTGAACGCATCGGATGGTTCCATCGCTTCGAACGCGGCGCTGCTGCCGGCGGGGCAGAATGGCAGCGTGTCGGCCTACTTCACCGATCGTTCCCACCTGATTCTTGACATAAATGGTTACTTTGCACCTTTTGCACCGTAATCGCGGCGTTTCTCGGGCTGACGTGGAGACACAGGAATAGGGCTTCGCGAGCTTATACTGAAAGCATGGCGATGCTGATCATCGATACCGATCATCTGCCGGCGATGCTCACCGTGGGTCCAATGACCGACGAAGAGTTCGCGGAAATGTGCGGCGAACACGCCGATCTTTCGTTCGAGTTGACCGCTGACGGAGAACTAATTGTTATGCCTCCCAACTACTCGATCACGGGAGCGCGAAACAACGCCATAAGCTCCCAACTGTATGTTTGGGCAATGTTCGACGGACGAGGCATCGCCTGCGATTCCTCGACGGGCTACACACTCCCTAGCGGTGCCCGCAGATCGCCCGATGCCTCCTGGGTGTTGCGCGATCGTATCGACGCACTCCCCGCCGACAATCAGGATCGCTACTGGAAACTCTGTCCGGACTTTGTCATCGAACTCCGTTCGCACACCGACCGCATCAAAGTGCTGCGCGAGAAGATGAACGAATGGATCGAGAACGGCGCGCAATTGGGCTGGCTCATCGATCCCGACAACAAGACCGTCGAGATCTTTCGCCCCGGGCACGTTTCTGAAACTCTCGAGAATCCTTCGGAAGTGAAAGGCGAGGGCCTGGTCGCAGGCTTCGCCCTTCCCATGGAAACCGTCTGGAATCCTCGCGGATCCGCTACACGTCGAACTTGATCCCCTGCGCCAGCGGCAACTCCGAACCCCAGTTAATCGTCACCGTCTGCCGTCGCATATAAGCCTTCCAGGAATCCGACCCGGACTCCCGTCCTCCGCCCGTCTCCTTCTCGCCACCGAACGCCCCGCCGATCTCCGCGCCGCTCGTCCCAATGTTGATGTTCGCGATGCCGCAATCGCTGCCGCGATGGCTCAAGAACGTCTCCGCCGAAATCATGTTCGTCGTGAACATCGCTGACGACAAGCCCTGCGGAACCGCATTGTGCATCTCCAAGGCCTCATCCAACTCATCGAACTCGAACACATACAGGATCGGCGCAAAGATCTCGTTGTTCACGATCTTCATATGCTTGTGCGCACGAACGATGGTCGGCTTCACATAAGATCCCTCAAGCCGCTCGCCGCCGCACAACACTTCGCCGCCCTGCTCGTGGATGATGTCCAGCCCCGTCATCATCAGCGTCACCGCATGCTCATCCACCAGCGGACCCACGAGCGTCTTGGCATCCAACGGATTCCCAATCGGCAACTCGGCGTAGATCTTCAAAAGCTTCTCAATCACCGTCGAAGCGATGCCGCTTTGCAGATACAAACGGCGGATGCTCGTGCAGCGCTGTCCTGCCGTGCCCACCGCGCCGAACACCACCGCGCGAACGAGCATGTCGATGTTCGCATCGTTCATCGCGATCACGCCGTTGTTGCCGCCGAGTTCCAGCAGCGAGCGTCCGAGCCGCTTGCCCGTTTCCTCCGCCACGATCTTGCCCACATGTGAGGATCCCGTGGCGCTGATCAACGGCAAACGTTTGTCTTTGATCATCCGCTCGCCGATCTCTTCGTTCGTACCGATGACAAGATTCAGCACGCCCTTCCAGCCATGCTTTTCGAGCACGCGTCCCGCGATCTTCTGCACGGCGATTGCCGTGAGCGGCGTCTTCGGCGATGGCTTCCAGATCACCGTATCGCCACAAACCATCGCGATCAGCGCATTCCAGCTCCACACAGCCACCGGAAAATTGAACGCCGAAATCACACCGATCGGCCCCAGCGGATGCCATTGCTCGTACATCCGATGTTCCGGACGCTCGCTATGCATCGTGTTGCCGTAAAGCTGACGCGAAAGGCCAACGGCAAAGTCCGCGATGTCGATCATCTCCTGCACTTCGCCTTTGCCCTCGGCAAGAATCTTGCCCATCTCCAACGTCACCAGCGCGCCCAGGTCATCCTTGTGCTTGCGCAGTGCCTCGCCAATCTCGCGAACGATCAAGCCGCGCTGCGGTGCAGGCAACATCCGCCACTTCGCAAACGCGCGCTGTGATTCGAACACGATCTCGTCGTAATCTTGCGAATCCGCCATGCGCACCTTGCCCAACACAGCGCCATCGATTGGACTGGTCGACGTCAACACGCCACCACCCGGCGACATCCATTCGCCGCAATACGCGCCGCTTTCCTTGGCTTCAATGCCGAGACGCTCGAGAATCCTGCTTGCTTCGATCATGTATTCAGTTCACCGTTAGGATGCGGAACCCCGCGGGGCCCGTCAAGAATTGTCTGCCATACGCGGCCGCAACGGACGCAATGCGCCGCACCACCTGCGCTTGAAAATCGGGATCGAACCACTCGCCCTGATCATGCTTCACGGCAATCCGAAAGGCAGCCCGGCGCGTTATCGCCCCTTTTTTCTTGGTCCCGCGCACATGCAGCGGATCTCCCACCAAGTCGCCTTCCGTCGCCTCGCAAGCTATTCGCGCCAATTTCTCAGGATTGCAAGGCAGCAGCGGAGCGAGCGTCGCATGCACTTTCACCCCTGCGCGTCGCAAGGCTGCAATCGCCGCCAAGCGCTCCGCCAAAGGCTCGCAATGAGGCTCATACAAGCGCCGGGTGGTCTCGTCATCGGTCGTCAACGAAAAACTCACACAAGCCTTCAACTCGGACAGCAACTCCACATCGCGAACACACAACGGAGACCGCGTCTGCAACACAAACCGCGCCGGCGGATTTGCGATCAACGCTCGCAAAATAGCAGGCATGTGGGGATCCTCCGCCTCCGCGGGCTGATACGGATCCACCAAGGGCGAACAATAAATCATTTGCGATGGACGCAAAGCCCGCGTCAACAATTCCGGGGCATTTTGTTTGAATGTTGTGAACTGTCCCCATCGTTCCCAGTCTTCCGGTTTCAGGCCGCCATACAGGCCCATCGTGGGGACATAACAGTACGTGCAGCCATAGGTGCAATTGCGCGCCGGCGTCAGTGAGTGGGTGAAGCCGGCTTCACGGATGAACCCGGAGGTTTCGCTGAGGATACCGCGGACGTCGGCATGGCGGATTTCGTAACGGCTGGCGTGAGAGGCCACGTTCTTATTGTAGGGGGACGCCGCAGCATTGCCAGCGCCTCGCGTCCCAACCACTTTCCGCGAACGACAACAGCGAACACACTCCGCAAGTTCGCGATGTCTTCCAGAGGATTCGCGTCCAACACCACCAAATCGGCAAAGCGCCCCGCCGCCACGGATCCCAACGACTCCGCCCGTCCCCAAAATCGCGCAGGCTCAACGGTCGCGGTTCGCAAAGCCTCTTGCGGTGACAATCCCGCGAGTTCCACAAGGGCTTCCAACTCATCCAACAACCCCGCGACACCGCCGCCGGCAAGCACAGGCGCCTTGCACTCGCGCATCAACTTCACCATGGCCACGGCCTTGCCTTGGAAGCGCCAGGAAGAAGCCAACATCGGAGTAAACCAAGCTCCCGCCGATGCTGCGGAACCGAACCCGGCGCAAGCCTCATCGCGGTTGAATCGATCCAATCGATCCAATCCCTCAATCGAGGATTGCCGCAACGACAGCACATCCCGCAACCGCACCGAAGGCGGCATCGGACCCGCAAACGGATATCTCCACTTGCGCGAACGTTCGGCCAACGCGATGTAGCCTTCATAGTCGAGATCTTTGTGGAAGCGAATGAAATCCGCATTTGTTTCGAAGACGCGATCGAACTCCGCGCGGGCTTCCGCTGGCGTCGCAGCACGAATCCCAGGGCCACCGGTGAGGATCCTCGGACCCGCAACCCGCCCCGCTTCAATGTCGCGATACAAAGCCAGCGTGCCTTCCAAAGGCTGCGAACCCATCTCGCGAACACCGGTGATCCCCAGTGCGAGATGAAAGCCAGCCGTGGCCGCATCGACGCGCGTGGCATGCATATCCCACAAGCCAGGCATCACAAACTTGCCGCTCGCGGCAACCCCAACGCGCGCCGGACCAACGGACACAATCTTGTCGCCAACGATGACGACACTCATATTCGGAACCAGATAGCCATGTTCCACATCGACAACCGTGACATTCGCCAGTTGTTGAGCGCTACAACGAAGCACATAGGCGAGGACAACCACCGAACAAGCTATCCTCGCCATCGCAGACATTTAGCTCTCTTGAATCGTCAGCGATATCAGAGTGTCGCCCTGGGCGATCGAATCCACAACTTCCTGGCCGGACAGTACTTGCCCGAACACGGTATGCTTGCCATCAAGCCAATCGGTGACGATGTGCGTGATGTAGAACTGGCTGCCGTTGGTATCCGGACCGGCATTCGCCATCGCAAGGCTTCCCTTCTTGTGGCGCTTCCACTCGCCGGAAAACTCATCTTCGAACCGGTATCCGGGGCCACCGCGGCCAGTCGCCATCGGGTCGCCTCCCTGGATCATGAAGTTCGCTAGTACTCGGTGGAAAACAGTACCGTCATAAAACTTCTCACCCGCCAGAAAGAGGAAGTTGTTCACTGTCTTCGGGGCGTTCTTCGGGTAGAGTTCGCACACGATGTTTCCCTTCGAAGTCTCAAAGGTCGCCGTGTAGTTCTTGTTCAGGTCGATGGTCAGGGCCGGAGGACCCGGGTATTGCATGGGCATATAAGCTATTATGAAGTAACATACGCCCAGCCACACCGGGCGGACAAAACTTAACGACAGTCAAAGGACAAAAAAGCATGGAGAAGCTGTCGCAGAACATACAAGAGGCGTTCCTCAACAACGCCCGCAAAGACAAGACGTTTCTTACGATCTACCTCATGAGCGGAGTGAAGCTCAGTGGCAAGATTAAGAGTTTCGACAAGTACTCGGTCATCCTGGAGACCAATAATCAGGAACAGCTCATCTTCAAGCACGCCATCTCCACGGTCGTGCTGTCGAAGCCGTTCCATTCCTCCGGTAGTGGCCACAGTTCAGTAGCAGCAGGGGTTGGCGGTGTCGCAGTCGCCACAGGATCTCATGGAATGCCAGGCACGCCGCAGCCTGAGCATTCGTAAGCAGCGCTAGACGATTGCCTACTGAAAGAACGATTCTAGTCGGTCTCGATCTGCCGTCCAAGAAGGGCGGCACATTCGACGCCAATGAGTCGATTGACGAACTCGCTTCGCTCGCCGAGAGTGCGGGTGGATTCATCGTTGATCGAATGGTACAAACTCGCCCCAAACCGGATGCCGCCACACTCATCGGATCCGGCAAGGTGGCGGAACTCGCCGCCCAGGTCAAAGCTTTCGAAGCCGTTAGCGTCATCTTCGACAACGAGCTTTCGCCCACCCAACAGCGCAACCTCGAAAAAGCCCTCGAAGTCAAAATTCTCGATCGCACGCAGCTCATTCTCGACATCTTCGCTCGCCGCGCCCGTACGCGCGAAGGGCAGTTGCAAGTCGAACTCGCTCAGCTCAGCTACTTGCTGCCGCGCCTTACCGGGCGAGGCATCGAAATGTCCCGACAGGCGGGCGGTATCGGCACCCGCGGTCCGGGTGAAACCCAGCTCGAAACCGACCGCCGCAAGATCGCATTGCGCATCAAGACCATCGGCAAAGAGTTGGAGAACGTCCGCGCGGGACGCAGGATCCAGCGCCACCAGCGCCAGTCGATTCCACTGGCGACGATCGCCCTCGTTGGATACACCAACGCCGGCAAATCGACGTTGTTCAACCGCATGACCGGCGCGGAAGTTCTGGCGGATGCCAAGATGTTCGCCACTCTCGATCCAACCGTTCGCCACTTTCTTTTGCCCACAAATCGCAAGGTGCTGCTCAGCGATACGGTGGGATTCATTCGCAACTTGCCGACCACTCTGGTGAAGTCGTTCCGCGCAACGCTCGAAGAAGTGCGCGAAGCCGAACTGCTTTTGCATGTGGTGGACGTAAGCGCCGAAAACGCGGCCGAACACTACGCCCACGTGATTGAAGTCTTGAAAGAGATCGAGTCCGACGAAACGCCACAGATCGTGGTGCTCAACAAAGTGGACGCTCTGGGCGATATCGCTCCGGAATTCAAATTGAATCCCGCCGCGCTGGCCGGGCGAGTTGTCGGCGACGCCACTCTGCCCGCCGCGGTGGTTTCGGCTCGCACCGGCGAGGGCATGAACGCACTGCTCGATCTGATCGATCAACGGCTTTCGCTTGACCCCGTCTCTCCCGCGACATTTCGATTTCCTGTGGGGGATGGTTCGATTTTGCATATACTCCACGAACGCGCCAGAGTGAAGTCGACTGAGTTTGGCGAAGAGTTCTGCACAGTGATCACCGATGCGCCACAGTCCGTCCAACGCCAATTGCAGAAGTATATCGTGGCCAGAGACTTTGGCTATACCGCCTAAAGCCTAACGAGGTATCATTGTCGAGAGCCGAGGGACGTGAGTCCCAGGAACGTGAGCCGATGAATGTTCCTAACATTCTGACCCTTCTCCGCATCTTCTTTGTACCGCTGCTTGTCGCAGCTCTGGTGCAGGAAGGGGCGTGGATCCCCCATCCCTTCGAGGATCGCTACTTTCTCGCGCTCACCATTTTTCTTGCCGCCGCCTTTACCGACATTTTGGATGGATACTTGGCGCGCCGCTGGAAGCAAGTCACAACCGTCGGCACGCTGCTTGATCCCATTGCGGATAAGTTGCTGATTTCGGCGGCACTGATCTCACTGGTGCAAGTCCGCCGGATGCCCGCCTGGATGGCCATTCTCGTCATCGGCCGAGAGTTCGCGGTATCCGGTTTGCGCAGCATTGCCGCCACCGAAGGCTACACGATCAAGGCCAGTGAACTTGGCAAGACCAAAACCTTCATGCAAGTGGTGGCGATTACGATGGTGATGCTCAGCGCCAGGTTCCCCGAATTGGTGGGTGTCTCGCAATGGGCAATGTGGGTGGTGGTGCTGTTCTCTGTAATTTCCGCAGTGGATTATTTCAGCAAGTTCTGGCGTAGGCTCGACACCGGCATCAAGATGCGCCGCCGGCAGGAACTGATCGCGCTGGAACGTCAGAAACGGCGCGCCGCGCTGCACTCGACCCGCGAAGCGAGGGCTCGGGATCGCGAAGCCCGAACCCGCGGAGCAGGAGCCTAGGGCACATTGGCCTTCGACGGTTCCTGCGCTTGTCCCTTCTCGTTGAGAATCACAATATCCACGCGCCGGTTCCGCGCGCGCCCTTCCGTCGTATCGTTCGATTCCACCGGGGCGACATCCGCGTAACCTCCAATCGACATCCGCTCCCGTTCCACTTCACCTCGACTCGAAAGAATCTCGAGAATCGCAATGCTGCGCGCCGCGGAAAGTTCCCAGTTCGAATGGAATCGCGAGTTGCGGATCGGCTGGGAATCGGTGTGACCCTCAAGCCTGATGGGATTCTCAATCTTGTTGATCGCCCGAGCCACTTTTGCCAGCGCTTCAAAAGATGTCTCAAAGGCGTCGGCACCCCCTGACTCAAACAACAGCGATTGCCCAAAGCTAATCACCAGCCCGCGCTTTTCCATCTTGATA
>CAZCPL010000232.1:0-8994 GCA_964500255.1 uncultured Solibacteraceae bacterium
AGCGGATGTACATTGAGGTATCGGAAATCGCCAATCTCGAAGACCCGCTGCATCCTCGCACCAACGACGAAAAGGAAGAGCAGTCGACACTCGCCTGGGAACGGCTCATTGCCAAGTATCCCGATGACCTCGAGGCCAAATCGCTGTTGGCAATCGCTTCGATGTGGCGCAGCAGTCGCACAGCGACCGACATGCTGCTACAATCCGTGCTCGACAAACAGCCCGATCATCCGGGCGCGAATCACTACCGGATCCACAACTGGAACGATCGCATCCCAGAAAAAGCTCTCGACGCGAGTGCTGCCTACGGGCGCATTGCTACCGGCATCGGACACGCTCTGCATATGCCCGGCCACATCTTCTCGAACGTCGGCATGTGGCATGAAGCCGCGATTTCGACCGATTCGGCAACGCGCGGCGAAAAGAAGTACATGCGCGATCAGATGACCTTTCCCTGGAACACGTGGAACTACGCCCACAATGCGAACTATTTGAGCTATATCCAATGCCAGTTGGGCTTGGCAGAGCGGGCGATTTCCGGCGCGAAGCAGATGCTGACCGTGTCCAGGAATCCCGAGGGTCGCAAAGATCGGCGTGGCGATAGCTATATTCACTCCCAGGGCAAGATCGCTTTGCTGCGGGCGCTGATCCAGTTCGAGCGCTGGAAGGAACTTTCCGACGATAAGCAGTTCGAGTGGACCGATGAAGTCGGCGACAAAGCCAACAAACACTATGCGTTGTCGCTCGCGCATCTCGGATTGGGCGATATCCAGAATGCCTCGGCGTCATTCGAAGAATTGCTGAAACTCAAAGAGGATGCGGAAAAGAGCAGCGCCAAGCAGCGGTATCTAACGCAGGTGGCCGAGGTCCGGGGACGTTTGGCGTTGAAGCGCGGTGAAGATCTGGAGGGCTTGGCCTCGCTTGCAGAGGCCGCGAAGCTCGAAGCCAAGCTGCGTCTGCAGCAGAACGATCCTCCGTTTTATCCGGTGTTGCTCTACAACATTCTCGGTGGCGCGTACTTACAGCAAAAGTCCCCGGGCTTAGCGGTGAAGGCGTTTGAGATGGCGTTGAACGGGGTTCCGAACGATGGCTTTGCTCTTGCCGGTTTGGTGGAAGCATACTCAGCGCTTGGCGAGAAGGACAAGGCGCGGACATCGATGCAGCGACTATTGTCGGTTTGGGGCGATGGGGATCCCGGCTTGCGTTGGCTCGAAAAAGCACGCGGTTCGGTGCCGGAGTCCGCGTCGTTGAAGCCGCTCGATCTTTCGCCTCGTCCGCAGCGGAACTACAAGGCGATGGCGCTGGATGCCTTTGGTCCGAACGTGTGGGAGCCTTATTCCGCGCCTTCGTTGAGCGCCCTCGATTCACAGGGCAAGTCCGTGACGCTGGAAGAGTACAAGGGCAAAAACGTAGTCATGGTGTTTTATCTCGGTGAGGAATGCCTGCACTGCCTGGAACAGTTGGACAAGGTGGCGAAGCGCCGTTCCGAGTTTGCGGCGGCCGATACGGAAGTGCTGGCGCTGTCTAGCGCGGATCCGGCGAAGAACGCAGCTTCACGGAAGATGAAGGATTTGCCGGTCCGGCTATTGTCTGATTCCAAGGATCACGACAACGCCCGGCGGTTCAAATCCTTCGACGATTTCGAAGGACTCGAACTGCATTCGACGCTGTTGATTGACAAAAAGGGTAGGGTCCACTGGGCGCGGTTTGGCGGGGATCCGTTCGACGATGTCGATTTTCTGCTGAGCGAGATCAAGCGGATGAACCGGTAGAAAAGGCTATGGCCGGGTATCGTTCCCTTCGCTTTACAGAACTCTGTTCGCTTCGCGAAAGCTGAGCTATTCGAAATTGAAGGCAAAAAACGGAAGGTAGAGACAGGTGGGGCCGCCGTCTGGTTATCGCGCCCGTCCCCACAAAGAGAAAGGACCCGGCGACGGGTCCCTTTCTGATTCCAGCGAAGTTTACTTTTCTGTGTAGGGCTCGACCTTGGTCGCCTTCAACTGAAACGAAACATCGCCGAACGGACTCTTAAAGTCCTTGATTTCCAGCTTGCCAATGATCCATACCGGATCCCAAAAGCTCACTTTGGTCTTCTTGCCATCGCTCATGGTGACATGCACGATCTGGTTGGGCGGGGGAGGCGGCGTGTGGACACAGGCACCCACGTAAGGCACCAGCAAAAACTCAGTGACGCGATCTTCGTCATCTTCAAGCGGAACCATGAAGCCGGGAATCCTTACCGGCATTCCATCCAGCTTTTTCAAGTTCGGGGTGATTTTTCCCGTGCGGTAGTTCAACTCCCGCATGGTTGCCCATTCCAGTTTCGCAGTCGTGTCTTGCGCATACGAACCGACGCCGACGATGGCTCCGAGGATCCAGGTTGCCGCTGCTAGATGCTTCCGTTTCATTGCTACCTTTATTCTACTGCTTGTTCGCCGAGGCTACTACTTCTTGCTCAACAGAGCCGCGACCTCTTGTTCGAGCGTATCGAGCTTGTAAGCTCCCAATACATCCTTGGATTCCGTCCAGTCCTTCGAGGATGCGTCGTTTGCCATTTTCCTAGCCGCCTGCGCGTACTCGGAAACTTTGCGGGTGGTCGCACGATCGTCCAACTGATCCTTGAACCCTTCAATGGAAGAGACGCGATCACGCACGAAAGCGGTTACTGCCGCCTCCAGTTTCTTCGACTCCTCCACAGCCTTGGATCCTTTAGCAGCAAAGAAGGCTTTGTTCGCGGTCGCGAGTTTTTCGGCCTCGGCCTTCACCTGGCCCGCGATTCTGCGCCATTCGCTTCCCTCTGCCGATGTCGTCGCCGTTGCCGCGACTGGTGCCACTGGCGCACCTCCGCCAAAGTAATAGAGCGCATTGAAAAGAAATTTGAACGTCCCATGCGGCTGGCCGCGCCATTGCGACCGGAACCCGATCAGCACCACGTGCCCGCTTCCCATCTGGACATCCACCAACGCACCCTTGCCCTGAATCCGTTCGGGATGCAACAGGTAGCCGCTGCGCAGCGGATTCGCCTCGCGGGGATACGATGCCAGCACCTTGCCCTTGAATCCCGTCTTGGTCTCAAACGCCGGGCCACGCTCGAACATCACGTCCACTTCTTTTGCCAATCCCGCGACTAACGGATGCGATGCGTCGCTCAACTCCACTCGCAACAGTGCTCCGGGAGAATTGAATTCCGTCATTCTCAAGCCCGCGAGCACATTGGTCACTGGTAGATTCAGCTTCTCAATGGCAAACTGCGAGGCGTTGTTCATGGCGACCAGTGTGCCGCCGCCGTCGACGAAATCGCGGATCGCGTCCAGACCAGCCTGGCCGATGCCGCCCGCATAGCGGCCTTCAATTGTGCCGGGCTGATGGCCTTCCATAATCACGCGAGTCGACATATCGGCGATCACAAGGACATCGAAGCGTTCTTTCAAATGTCCGGCCTGAACGTCCGCATTGTAGACGTTCACATAGGGGAACTTGTGCTGCTCCATCACCCAACGAGTCCAGCCCTCGTCCATTGAAGAAACCCAGGGCCGGTATACCGCAATTCGAGGAAGTTTCGCGGGAAACGGACCTAACTTTGGATCCGGTTTCACATTCGCAACCAGCGCCTCGTTAATGGTCTTGAAGGCCGCGTTCTGATTGCGAGTCACCGGGACATTCACTTGCGGCGCTGCTGTCAATCGCTTGGTCTTGCCCCTCATGGCAGGATCGAGCGGAATCGTCACCGCGTGGGCCTCGACGCCCATCTGCATTGGTAGCGTCCAACCCGTCACATCGTACGGACCCTCTGCCAACTCCGGATACTTCTGGACATCGAACAGCTCATGCGCCAGCCGCGCGAACGGCTGATCCATTGCGACTACCCAGCTTCCCGGCTTGTAGTCCATGCCGTTCAGCTTCAGCGGATCGGTTACTTCCTGCACTTCGATGCCGGCAAGAACCAGTTTTTCCACGAGAATCGCCGCCGTAGGCAGATCGCGCTGCTCGACCGGAATCACATATGCGTACGGAGGCTCTTTCGCATACCGCGCGATCGTATCGCGCCCGGCCTGATAGCGATTGAAGAGGATCTCCTCGCGGTTCTTCGAAGACGTCACCAGCACTGACATTGACGCGCCAGTCATGTAGTCGACTGCGTCTTTCAAGCGCCACCAACCGCCCTTCCAGGGACTTGCATAGAAGACTTCGGGACGCAAATCCTGCTTCTCCTTGGGAAACTCGTCGATCGTGTAATAGCGCGGCGTGGCGTAACGATAGAGCGCGGTCTCGGTCAAAAACGAAATGGTATTGCGAAAGCTGTTGACATGATCGATGAAGCCGGGATACCAGTCGTCAAAGCGTCCGCGATGCATAGCGCCTGGCATATCGTGCTGATCTAGGTAGGTTGCCATCGATGTTCCGAACACGTTCACCCAGCGCCACATCAACGGATGCACATGGGTGGAGATCGGCTCGGCGAAAGGCGGAATCCAAATGCGGGAAGGGAATGGCGCGACCTGATGATGGTTGTACATCACTTGTGGCCAATATTCCTGCATCACTTTATTGATCACTCGCGACTCGATCATGTTGTTCATGTAGCCGTCGCGATTGTTGTCGTGCCCGACGTATTCCTGATAGAGCCACGGCATCGGCGCGACCTCGTAGGGCGTGCCCAAATTCTGGCGATACCACTTGGCCACCATGTTCTGGCCATCTGGATTCAACGAGAACCACAGCACAAAAATGACTTCGTTGAGAATCTTCGAGACCTCGGGATCCGATGGCTTGCTCACCAGATTGTAGGCGAGTTGCATGGTATGTTCCTGTCCCGCGACCTCGGTCGAATGCAAGCCGCCGTCGATGTGGACGATCGCCTTGCCTTCGCGCGACAACTGCCTCGCCTGCGCATCGTCCAATCCTTTGACGAGCGCGAGTTTGCGCGCAATGTCTTTGTACTTGTCGATCTGCGCGAGATTCTGTGGGGTGGAAATGAGCGCGATGTACCAATCGCGACCGCGGGTGGTCTTGCCGACATTCACCAGCTTGATGTGATCGGAAGCCGCGTCCAACTTTTGGAAGTAAGCGAGTGACTCGTCGTAAGTAGTGAGGTGGAAGTCCGCACCGGGTTTATAGCCTAAGACGGATTCGGGAGACGGAAGAGTTTGCGCGACAGCGCAGATGGTGGAAAGTAGAAACCAGAGTCGAAACATGTGCGGGTTTATGTTTCAGGATACCCGTTCCTACGCCCAATCCTCGGAGGCAATCCTCAGATACTGCTGTCGCCGTCGAACGACGACGGTTCCCAAACAGCGGGATCGGCAAGTTCCTGCATCAACGACTCTTCGGGAGCCATATAGAAATAGCACCACGCGGGTAGGTCCCGCCGGTATCCACATAGCTGCTCGAACTCGCGCATGGCCGGCAAGCCGCAGCCCACAACTTCAAGTGCATGGATCTCTTCCGCTTCGCAGATCTCGACCGCTTTGCGCGCTAATGCCGACGCTACGATAGCGCGTGAGCCCCATATCAACCGGCGCAAGCGCACCAGCGCTCTCGGATCGGGTACGCCGACCTTCATCGCTAAATGGACAACTCCAATATCGCGGCGCTCGAACACATCCGGCATGCTTTCGGCGGGAATCATCGAAACGATCATGGTCCGCCAGCCCCGCGAATCGAGTGCCAGAGCCAACTGCATGACCTGTTCCTCTGCGCCTCCGCCAATGCCCATTGTGGTCGAAAGCAGCATCAGCCGGCCTTTTGCAAGGCCCTTGCTGGTGTCTTTGACAATCGGTTCAAGGAGCAGTTCCGGCATCTACCTGCTTAGTTTGTTCGGGAGTCCGGTTTTGCTAAAGTTACCAAATACTCAATCTAGAGTACCCTCCGGGTAGATCGTTCGCGCCAGCCTATGAAATCGTTAGAAAATATGTTGCGGCTCGTGAACCCCGGATTGGTGATTGATCCCACGATTCTGGCTCACTATCGCAGTTTGTTGACGCAAGAGGAACAAGCGCGAATCGATCGCTTCGTTTTTCCGGAGGACCGACACGTCCGCCTGGTGGCTCGCGCTTCGTTGCGGTTGTTTCTTGCCGAATTCACTGGCGTGCCTGGGCAGGATTTTCGATTTCGCTACAACGACTATGGCAAGCCTTTTGTGCAGGATCCCCTAAAACATGCAGGGGTTCATTTCAACGTGTCCCACACAAAAGACCTGATTGTGGTCTATATCAGCGCGCAGCACGAAGTCGGCGTGGATGTGGAATCCATCCGGCCAATGAGTGACCTGTTTTCGATCGCCGAACGCTTCTTCGCCCCGGCTGAAGTGGCCGACCTTCGGACCCTGTCTTTCGAAGCGGCGACTCAGCGTTTCTTTCAGTACTGGACTTTAAAGGAGTCCTATATCAAGGCCCGAGGAATGGGCCTCTCTTTGCCCCTCGATCAGTTTTGGTTCGAACTTGGCGACGATCCGTCGATCCACTTTCTGCCCGGCATTGTGGACGACTCGGAACGCTGGTGCTTTTCCCAACAGCGGCTGGATTCCGGCCACTTCGTTGCTACTGCTTCATGCTCTTCGCAAGAGGCGCCTTAGGGCGAACTGCAGCCGTCGAAAAGGTGAGGGAACGGAATCGACGATGACTCCCTGCCCAACGGAGCCGACACTGAGAACCGCATTGAGTTTGATCGGTTGCTGTTTCTCGTCGCATGCGACTTCGCGGGACCACATCGCGAAACCCGACACCACAATCCGGACATTGTAGACTCCGCTCGCAACCGCCTGCCGCAAAACACCGAGATCGTCCGCCGTGCCCTCGATCATCGCGTCGCCGTTGCCGGTTTGCTTCGGCAGTAGAGTCACTTTCGCCTGAGGAACAGCAGCACCGGAACCATCCGCGATGTGAACCTCGATTGCGCAGCGGCTCGCGGGTTGCGCAACGGCCTGAGCAGTGAAAACCGCAATGCCCACCAGTGAGGCGCGCGCGATCTTGCCGCAGACCGAAGGCGGTTCCGGCAGAAACTGGACCTGACCGTTCGGGTCAAAAACCAATCGGGTACAAAGTTGCTGCTGATTGCCGTAGTAGAGTTCCAGGGCTTGGAGGCGAGTCAGCTTGGAAAGATCGTGAACCGTTTTCTGGCAATGCTGACAAAAACCGGAATCTTCGATCGTTTGCTGGCAGGGATTCGCGATCGAAAACAACGGTTTGCTCCTCGAATCCGGCATGCCATGATCTTACCCGTGCGGTTGATGAAAAATAAGATCGGCCCTTTACGAGCAGCGGTGGTGGTTTTCAGCCACCCCGTCGCGCGAATAAGTCCAATCAAAACAACAACTTTACATTTGGCCTCCGGCGTGCACCCTAAACGGCGACGGACCAGGAGGTCCACGAGATGAACAAGATTCGGACATTCGCATTCGGAATCGCATTCGCGGCAGCAACCTTCACGACCCCGTCCTGGGCTCAGCAGCAACAGCAGCAGCAGGTTCAGGATGACGAGGACGGCCCCGGCCGCGGCGTTGCGCGCATCAGTCTCATGAATGGCGACGTATCGGTGAAGCGTGGCGACACGGGTGATCTGGTTTCCGCCACCGTCAACTCACCGTTGATGGTCTCCGATCGTGTTCTCACCGGGCCTGGATCCCGTGCCGAACTGCAGTTCGATTCCTCTAATCTCTTGCGCATGTCCGGAGTCTCCGAAGTCCGCATGTCAGAGCTGGAATGGCAGAAGTACATGATCCAAATCGCTGCGGGCACGGTCACGTTCCGTGTTATCCGCGACCAGTCTTCGCAAATCGAATTGAATACGCCCAGTGTGGCGCTGCGCCCCATCAAGAAGGGCGAGTATCGCATCACCGTCCGCGAAGACGGCACCACCGAAATCACCGTTCGCTCCGGCGAACTGGAAATCTTCACGCAGAAGGGAACCGAACGGCTGAAGTCCGGTCGCACCATGCTCGCTCGCGGAACCTCCGCCGATCCGGAATTCCAGATTGTTTCGGCAATCGCCCGCGACGACTTCGACCGCTGGAATCAGGACCGCGACCGCTATTTCGAACGGTCGGAATCCTATGGCAACATGAGCACCGACATCTACGGCGGTGAGGATCTCGACACCAACGGAACCTGGGCGAATAACCCGCAATACGGTCGCGTTTGGTATCCCCGCGTGAACACCGGTTGGGCACCGTATCAGGATGGCCGCTGGGTTTACTACGACTATTATGGTTGGACCTGGGTCAGCAATGATTCCTGGGGCTGGGCTCCCTATCACTATGGACGCTGGTTCCACGATGCCTCCGACGGTTGGGGCTGGTGGCCCGGTGCCGCGGGACGCCGTCAATACTGGCGCCCTGCGTTTGTTTCCTTCTTTGGATGGGGCGGTAACGGCGGCTTCCGCGCAGACATCGGTTTCGGCTTCGGCAATGTCGGTTGGGTTCCGCTTGCGCCTTATGAGACCTGCTACGGCTGGTGGGGACTCAACCGTTACAACGGCTGGCGCAACAACGGCTACCAAAACAATACGACCATCGTGAACAACGTCAACATCACGAATATTTATCGCAATGCACGTGTGAACAATGGCATTACCTCGATTGGATCGAACGACTTTGGCCGCAACCGGATCCACAGCGGCAACATGATCCGGACTCGTGCCGAAGACTTGCGCGGTGCTGGTGTGGTGCGGGGAAACCTGCCGGTTGTGCCAGATCGGAATGCGAGCGTCCGGCTTTCGGACCGCGAACCGCGGAACTCCGGCTATGCCCGCACGAATGAAGACAACCGTAGTTTCCGTACGCGGGAACCGGCGCGTGTCGATCGTGTGTCCTTCGACGATCAGCGCCGTGGCACGGAAGATCTGGCCCGGCGATCGTTTGACCGCGGTGGCGAACGTGGCAACAACAATGCGACGGCCGGCGGCGGTGGAACGGAACGTGTCCGAGGCGGCGGTGAGCGCGCAACCGAACGCGGTAACTCGACGGCTGCGGGAACGGGCTCCGATCGTGTTCGAGGG
>CAZCPL010000233.1:0-8991 GCA_964500255.1 uncultured Solibacteraceae bacterium
CCCCGGTAAACCGTCACTGAGCCACCTCCGCGATAGCCGCCACCGCCGTAAACAGCCCCCCCTCCGCCACGATAGCCGTTATTGCGGAAGCCATAGCCACCGCCATTGCGACCGCCACCCCAGTAGCCCGAGTAGTAACGTCCGCTCGCGTAGCGAGGCGCATTCCAATACGCACTCACATACGGCCGCGGAGCCCAGTATCCGCCCCGCCATGCATACCGCGATCCGCCCCAGTTCCAGAAACCGTCAATCCACGCATAGTTCGGACCCGGGCACGCCGACCGATACCCATACCCAGGACCCGCGATCTGAGGAGGCGGCGGAGCATCGTAAACCGAGTAGCCGTCATCCTCGTAGTCGCCGTCATCCCGATAGATTCCTTGGCCGAACAGCGCCGAAGCGCTTCCCAAGGTCAACGTCAGTGTCGCCAGCATCAATTTGGATTTCATCGCGTAGCAGGCCTCTGTCTGCGCTCTCTCTACATGCATTCCCACTGCCATTTCGTATCTCGATGATTCCGATACACATAAACAGAACGCCACCTGGCCACACTCCACCATACCGGTGGTTTTCAGCCAATTCCGCTAGACTGAGAAGCATGCCCTTCGTGTTGGCTCTCGATCAAGGGACCACCAGTTCCCGCGCCATTCTCTTTAACGCCGCCGGCGAAATCGCCGCCGTGGCCCAGAAAGAGTTCACTCAGATCTTTCCGCAACCCGGCTGGGTGGAACACGACCCCATCGAGATCTGGGCGTCGCAGAGCGGTGTCGTCACCGAAGCCTTGGCCAAAGCTGGCGTGGACTTCAAAGACATC
Source organism: uncultured Solibacteraceae bacterium (assembly GCA_964500255.1). Classification (GTDB taxonomy): domain Bacteria; phylum Acidobacteriota; class Terriglobia; order Bryobacterales; family Bryobacteraceae; genus F-183. Next base: position 815 of record CAZCPL010000233.1, read on the forward strand.
GCCGCCATCGGCATTACCAACCAGCGCGAAACCACCGTAGTTTGGGATCGCGAAACCGGTAAGCCCATCTATAACGCCATCGTCTGGCAAGATCGCCGTACCGCTGGATTCTGCGACGGCCTCAAGCGCGACGGTCACGAACTCATGATCCAGCAGCGCACGGGCCTCATGATTGACGCCTACTTCTCAGGCTCAAAAGTCGCCTGGATCCTCGACAACGTAGAAGGCGCACGTGCCAAAGCCGAAGCCGGCAAGCTCGCTTTCGGCAACGTCGACACGTGGCTGGTCTGGAACTTGACCGCTGGCGCAAAGCATGTCACCGATGTGAGCAACGCATCGCGCACAATGATGTTCAACATCAGGACCGGCGCGTGGGATGCGGATCTCTTGAAGCTGCTACGCGTGCCCGAATCGATGCTGCCAGAAGTGCGCTCGTCGAGTGAAATTTACGGCCACAACGCGCAAGGCGTCCCCATCGCGGGCATCGCCGGCGATCAACAAGCGGCGCTGTTCGGACAGATGTGCCTGCGTCCGGGCATGGCCAAGAACACCTACGGCACCGGCTGCTTCATGCTGCAGAACACCGGCCCGCGCGCGGTTCCCTCGCGCAACAAGCTGCTCACCACCGTCGCCTGGAAGCTCGGCTCCGCACCGATGGAATATGCGCTAGAGGGCTCGGTATTCATCGGCGGCGCAGTCGTCCAATGGTTACGTGACGGACTCGGCATCATCCGCCAAGCCTCCGACGTGCAGGCCCTTGCAGAAAGCGTCCCCGACAACGGCGGAGTCTATCTCGTGCCGGCTTTTGCCGGATTGGGCGCGCCGCACTGGGATCAGTACGCCCGCGGCACCATCACTGGCATCACGCGTGGCACCACGGCGGGCCACATCGCGCGCGCGGCCTTGGAAGGCATCGCTTATCAAGTCGCCGATCTCTTGGATGGCATGCATGCCGATTCCGGCATCGCGCTGCAGGAACTCCGCGTCGATGGCGGTGCGTCGGCGAATACAATGTTGATGCAGTTCCAGGCCGATCTCCTGCAGGTTCCCGTGGTGCGTCCTGCGATCACCGAAACCACCGCGCTGGGTGCCGCATACCTCGCGGGGCTCGCTGTTGGCTTCTGGCCCGATACCAACGCGACAGCTTCGCAGTGGCAGGTGGACAAACGCTTTGAACCTTCGATGCCCGCGGTGAAAGTCACAGAGCTTCGCGAGCGGTGGTCCGAGGCCGTGGGCCGCAGCAAGGGTTGGGAGAAAAAGGGATGACGATTCCTCCGTCCGACCAGCCCTGTATCCCCTGTATCCCGGGGATCGCCATTGTTGACCACGCCCCCGATGTTCGATCCAATGGTGAGCGGCATCGCCTTCAACCGAAACCGCAAAGAACCCGCTGGTCGGTTTGCAACAACGATGGCTTTCGCAAATGTTCGACACAATTGCATTGAAGATGAACAGGCGAAGTGACGCATCAGCAACACTCCTGTCGAAGCGAGGCGGATGTACCCTCAGATGAATCACCTAACTAAGCTACCTGAGCTCCTAGCTGCGGCATGAAATAGTGTTCGGCACGTAGATATGCTCGTAAAACAGAAGCCATTGACGTGCCGTTAACAATAGAAAGCTGTTCGGGTAGACGCCGCTCTGCTCAGTCATGCACACTTGCTGCGGCAATGCACCAGTGATTTGGGTCAAAGCTGTTAAATGAGTATTCCACTGATCCCAACGTAGCTGGATGTTCTCGTCCCCAGCGCGTTTGATCATTTCGCCGAGTATCGCGTTTGCGCTTCCACCGTTCGGCCATAAGTATTGCACTGCTGGACAAGTCGAGGTCCCAACCTGTTCCAGATAGCCAAGATAGGTATCGACTGACATTGTCGAGGAAGTCGAGGAAGGGTTCGCCACGCATGCAGACGAAGCGTATTGCCCATCGACATTCGTAACCAGCCCAAAGTAGTAATTCCAACCATCCCAGTTTAGGCCGTCCTTTACTCCTGCGCGTGCCATGAGTGCATCACGGAGTGTGACACCGCCAGGACCTGGAGCAAACGGAGCAAACACACCTTTTCATCTTTTTTTGTATGGGTTGATTCCAGGCATTGAAAAGGCGAGACCCCCGGTTCGCGCCCTATTTCTGTTTGCGCTCTCCGCTGCGGGGCTCATGGCTATCGGCTTGGCACGCAATCCAGCGTGCTACCGGGAGCGCAGGTAGTTTCTTGCGATCGCAACAGTCGTTGGCGCGATCACCCTGGCGCTTCCCCGAATGATTGCACCGACAACCTTAACTTATGGGCTGGAACCGGGCAACTATCTTCACCTTGCTGCTATTGCCTTTTGCCTGTTGGCTGCCTCCGTGTGGGTTTCCAGCAATTTGCTACGTGTAGCGCTTGCGTCTACCGCGCTCCTGGTCGAACTTTTCACTGTGTCATCTCTCCGCGTAGCGCCCGTGCGAGGAGAGAGGGCTGTATGCGCCAACGACCTCCAACGCTTCGACCCTACGCCCCGCCTGATGTGGGTGGCGAACGCATCTCGCTCGCGGGTGATCGCGTCCGGATGAGCCTAGGCGATCAATACGGTATTCGTCAGTTCGAAAGTTTCGTAGCGGCAATACCGGCTACGCTTTGGGATCTCGACCTCTCGAATACCCGCACACGGGCGCTTCTTGGGATTGGTTATAGAACGTTGGACGGGATCTCATACACAAGGGAGCCGATGAAGGCGTTTCCACAAGCCTGGATTTCCCACGATGCCCGCTTCGTCACAACCGTAGCAGACCTTCGCGCGCACCTCGCCGATCCCTCGATCGATCTTCGAGAGACTGCGATCGTTTTGGGCAGAAATGTTCCGCTGGCGTTGACGGGAAAGGTTTCTGGCGTCTCTGACTCAGTTACGGTTGAGCCGGTTGAGCACATTACTTCCGACCACATTTTTATTCGTTTCCAGACGGGTTCTCGCGCTTTGCTGACATATTCCGGTGTCCACTTCCCCGGCTGGCAGGCATCAACGGATGGCATTCCAACGCGGATCTTGCGCACCTATGGCGCGCTTACACGCATTGTGGCTGAGCCCGGCACGCACATTGTGAAACTCCGCTACAAGCCAGTCTCGGTTCGCCTCGGCGCATTCCTCACGATTGCCGGGCTTGTCTCCGTGGTGGCCATTCGTTGGACTACCCGGCGAGAATCGCAGAAAGGCCTTGTCACCGCAACGAGCAAGGTCCCATACCCATAGAGCAAAGTGGAATGTCCTCCGTGACAGCCTCCCATAAAGGTATATTGGACGAAGCATGACGAGTGACAGTGCAAAAAGCTGCGACCGCAAGGCCGCAAGGATATGATCCGCAGCCAAATGCTCGGCCGCATCCAGGAGCGAGGATCCAAGCCCTGGGACATGCTCATCATCGGCGGAGGCGCAACCGGCGTCGGTATTGCCGTTGACGCCGCATCACGCGGCTACGATGTCGTCCTCGTCGAGCAGTCCGACTTCGGCAAAGGAACCTCCAGCCGCTCCACCAAGCTCGCCCACGGCGGCGTACGCTACCTTGAACAGGGCAACATCTCGCTCGTCATGGAAGCCCTCAAAGAGCGCGGCTTGATGCGCCAGAACGCACCCCACCTCGTCCACGATCTCGCCTTCGTCGTCCCCAACTACGAATGGTGGGAAGCCCCTTTCTACGGCGTCGGACTCAAAGTTTACAACATGCTCGCGGGCAAATACGGCTTCGGCCCGTCCACAATTCTCTCTTCCGCCGAAGCGCTGAAGCGCCTGCCGACCATCAAGACCGAAGGCCTGCGCGGAGGCATCGTCTATTACGACGGCCAGTTCGACGATGCCCGCCTACTCATCAACCTCGCCGAAACTGCCTCCGAACAAGGCGCGACGCTCGTCAACTACATGCGTGTGGAGCGGCTCTTGCAATCGAGCACCGGCGAACTCGAAGGCGCAGTCGCTGTCGATCTCGAAGCAAGCAAAGAATACGAACTACGAGCCGAAGTCGTCATCAACGCCACCGGAGCCTTCACTGACAACATTCGCCGCATGGCCGATGCGGAAGCCAAACCCATGATCTCGCCCAGCCAAGGCATCCACCTCGTCTTTCCGGGCAAGTTCCTATCCAGCGATCACGCGATTATGGTTCCGCACACCCGCGATGGACGCGTCATGTTCGCGATCCCCTGGCATGGCCACACCGTCGTCGGCACCACCGACACGCCGATCACGACATCGACGCTCGATCCGCTGCCCTTCGAAGAAGAGATCGACTTCATTCTCGAAACCTCGGCGCGATACCTCAATCAGGCACCGACCCGCGCCGATGTGCTCAGTGTCTTCGTCGGAATCCGCCCGCTGGTGAAAGCCGGTGACGGAGGCAACACCGCCGCCCTGTCGCGCGATCATTCCATCCGCATCGAGTCGTCCGGGCTCGTCACCATCACCGGCGGCAAATGGACCACATACCGCCACATGGCCGAAGACTGCGTCAATCAAGCGGCCACCATGGCACAGCTTGAAGAACGCCCCTGCGTCACCCGCACGCTCAACATTCACGGTTACCATCAAAACGCCGATAAGTTCGACGACCTCGCGGTTTACGGCGTCGATGCTTTGGAAATCGAAGCACTACAAAAGGCGGATGCAAGCTTGGCCGAACCGCTCGATGCAGAGTTGCCATACACGGCCGCCGAAATCGTCTGGGGCGTACGTCATGAGATGGCCCGAACTTTAGATGACGCGCTGGCTAGGCGCACACGGGCGCTGTTTCTCAACGCCAAAGCCGCGCTGCGCATGGCTCCGAAAGCTGCCGCCGTGATGGCCAAAGAGTTGAACAAAGACGACGCCTGGCAGCAACAACAGATCGCGGAATTCACCCGCATAGCAAGTGGATACATCTTGGGAGGAAAAGCTTGAGTCTCGAATATTCTCTGCCCTTGGACCTGGATGCAAAGGTCCGCGCAACGCTCGAAGATTGGACCGCCCAGGGCAATGTCCAAAAGCTCTGGAACAAAGACGCCTCGCTCTGGACCAACGCCGATGAAGCAAAGTGGCTCGGCTGGCTCGACATCGTCGACGAGCAGGTGGACAACGTGCAAGCCCTGCGCGATCTCGGCGCGGCGGTGATGGAGCGCGGCTTCGAACACATCCTGCTGCTGGGCATGGGCGGATCCTCGCTTTGTCCCGAAGTGCTGGCCATGACCTTTGGCAAGAAGGCCGGCTTCCCTGAAGTGCATGTGCTCGATTCCACCGATCCTGCACAGGTGCAGACGTTCGCCAACAAAGTAAACATCGAGAAGACGCTGTTCTTTGTTTCTTCAAAGTCCGGCTCCACGCTCGAACCGAACATCTTCAAGCAGTATTTCTTCGATCTCGCCAAGAATCCATCGCAGTTCATCGCGATTACCGACCCCGGCTCGAACATGCAGAAAGTCGCGGAAAACGACAAGTTCTGGAAGATCTTCTACGGCAATGCCTCCATCGGCGGACGCTATTCGGCGCTCTCGAACTTCGGCATGGCACCCGCAGCCGCAATGGGCATCGACGTGGGGCGCTTTCTGCACGAAGCGCAGATCATGGTGGGCGAATGCCACGCGGAACCGGCAAACAACCCAGGCGTCGCGTTGGGAATCGTGCTCGGCGCGGCCTGCAATATGGGGCACGATAAGCTGACCATCATCGCCTCCCCTGGCATTTCGGATCTCGGCGCGTGGATGGAACAACTCGTAGCCGAATCCACGGGCAAACTAGGCAAGGGCATCATTCCGGTAGATCGCGAACCGCTGGGTCCGCCATGGCTTTACGGCAATGATCGCCTGTTCGTCTATTTACGGCTCGAAGGCGCTACCGAACAGGCGCACGAAGTCGGCGTTGCGGAACTTGAAAAGGCCGGGCATCCGGTGGTGCGAATCACGCTGCCGGGCATTTATCACCTAGGCGCGGAATTCATGCGTTGGGAAATCGCCACGGCGGTCGCGGGCGCGATCATCGGCATCAACCCGTTCGATCAGCCCGACGTGGAAGCCGCCAAAATTGCCACCAAAAAACTCACTGCGGAATTCGAAGCCAGCGGCTCGCTGCCTGCGGAGACGCCGTTGAGCGTAATGGATCCGGCTCTCACAGAGCGCGTGAAAGAGCTTCTGGAATCGCTCAAGCCGAGCGACTATTTCGCCGTGCTCGGCTATGTCGAAATGAACGCGTCGAACGAGAACGCCCTGCAATCGATCCGAGCACAGGTGCGCGACAAGAAGAAAGTGGCGACTTGTTTGGGCTTTGGTCCGCGCTTCCTGCACTCAACGGGACAGGCGTACAAGGGCGGTCCGAACACGGGCGTGTTCCTGCAGGTGACCTGCGACGACGCGGCCGATCTGCAGGTTCCAGGCAGCAAGTTCACCTTCGGCATCGTGAAAGCGGCGCAAGCGCGCGGCGATCTGGATGTTCTCGTGGAACGCGGTCGCCGTACCCTCAGAGTCCACTTAGGCACAGACGTGAAACTTGGGCTGATGAAGCTCCGCGGAGCGTTCACGACGGCGCTGCTGAAGTAGTCGCGGCAGGATCCTTCACCGCTGAGCATCTGCCTTTGGCGATGCGCGCCAGTCGAAGCTGAGATCGAAATTGGGTGTAAGGTCTTGCTCGATCAATCAGCGCGTGGCGCAGAGGGGCTGGAGCGGATTGCCCCATCCTCAATGCGCCAGGAAGCCGACGGAAAATCCGGACTGGATTGAGTTTGCCAGCCGGATGGACCGAATTGAGCGAGAACAGTGAAGAGCATCCAGGAGTGCATCAGAAATATAACTTTAGCGCGGCCTGCATGATGCGGGAATCGCGGGCGCTTGTGATGCGGCCGAAGTTACCATTCTGGAATGCGGATACCGGGTTGAGGAAGTTTGGCTTGTTCAAAGCATTGAAAACTTCCCAGCGGAACTCAAGGCGGCGGCGCTCGGTGAAATTGAACGCCTTGAAGGCACCGAGGTCGAAGTTGATCAATCCGGGACCGTAAAGGTAGTTGCGGCTGGAGGTTCCAAAGGTGCCAACGGCAGGCAGGGCGAAGGCGCTGGTGTCGAAGTAACGCTGGATCATCTCACCGCGGGCCTTGCCGCCGTAGATGTCGGGCTGGCGGAGGACATCGGCGCGATCGCGACCAATGCCGGCCAAACTACGGTCTACGCCAGCGTTGACGCTGAAGGGCAAACCAGTCTGCAGGGTGGAAATGCCATTGAGTTGCCAACCGCCAAGGAGATACTTCTTGAAGCCTTTGGCTCCGCGACCGAAGGGGAGATCCCAGAGAACCGAATTGACCACACGGTGGAGGACGTCGAAGTCGCTGGGGCCTTTGTCGAGATTCTGACGGAAGGGATTGGTGGCCTGGTTGCCGGTGCCGGAGTTGCCGTCGTTCGAAGCCAGGTCGAGGCTCTTCGCCCAGACGTAGCTGCCGAGGATGGAAAAGCCTCCGCTCAGGCGGCGATTCCAGCTGAGTTGCAGCGAGTGGTAGGTGGAATTGGCAGTGGCCTGGGTGTTGCGAATTTCTCCAAAACCCTGGTAAATGCGGCGCGCGTCGACGTTGCCCGTGGTGGATTGTCCGGCCACGAAGATGGCGGGGTTGATGTTCTGCCCGACCATGAATTTGGTCCCCTTGGAGCCGATGTATGCGAGGGTGAGGACGGTCTTGCCGGGAAGTTCGCGCTGGAGGCTGAGGTTCCACTGCTGCATGTAGCCAGAGGTGAAGTCGGAGTCCACCGAGTTGTGGGTCACGGGGTTGATGAAGGTGCGGCGGGCGCGGTCGTCAGCAGTCACCGGTGGCGTGTAGTTGCGGAGAGTTTGGAGCTGGCCGGGGTTGTTTGCGTAGGGGTCGCTCAACTGAACTGTGAAGGTGCGGAGGCCGAACGAAAAGGGCTGGTTGATGGAGTTGGTGTTGAGGCCAACCAGACGGAGCGTATCCCAGAAGATACCGTAGCCACCGCGCACGCTGGTCTTGCCATTGCCGAAGGGGTCCCAAGCGAAGCCGAAGCGAGGGGCGGGCTTGAACCAATCGTTACCGACGATGCCATTGGAAATGCCTTTGTCACCAGGGAAGAGTGCGCCGATCGGGGCTCGCGGGTAGACGGTGGATTGCTGGCCGGCGCGGAAGGCACCGAGTTCTTCATTCTTCTCTTTGACCATGATGAAGGGTTCCCACCGGAGGCCGAGGT
>CAZCPL010000234.1:0-8955 GCA_964500255.1 uncultured Solibacteraceae bacterium
AAGACAAATCCGTCAGTGGCCTCGCCTGCAAATTTCGCTTGCACCGGCCGAGCAAATTCATTGATATTGCTCGGCCGGTCGCGAGACGATGTCGTGCCTGCAACCATATAAGCCGGGCCTGAAGCGGCAATTTCATCGCCACTGGAAAATCGAGGGAATTCGTTGTTCCCGTGTTCCCGACACCTCTCCGTGATTGCCAACGCCGGTTAGGGGTCGTCACCGATGTATTGCCTCGATTCAATCACCGGATCGATCGTCAGTGCCTGCTTCAGGTCGTAGGCGGCAAGAGTGAATCCGAAGAGATTTCTGGAAAACTGGCGAAACGACCCTTCGATTCGGATCTGGCGCTGCATGATGACGGGTTTGCGATGTTTGCGATGACGAATTCCCCCTGAGCGAGATCTCCGGTCCGAGGGTGGATTGCGCCTTCGGTTCGAATGCGGATGCGGGAAGGATCCGCCCCCGGGGCGACAATCAGGTCGTATTCGATCCGGGACTCTGCGTTGCCGTAAACAACAAGGTCGACACCGGGATAAATCCGGCTATATTGCACTTTCTCGAACGTTTGGAGATTTTGAACCCACTTGGCACGATCACGCCCAACCAAATAGTCCATCGTGTTCGGGGTCGCAACGGTCGCAACCAAGCCCTGCCAATGTGCCGTGGAGGAAGCATCTTCCAAAACACTTCGAACGGGCTTCGAGCCGACTTTGTGAATTATAAGTTCTTTTTGGCAAGAAAGACAACGCCGGCGGGAGTTCGAGCCAGATATTCCACGCGAGAATCTGTCCGCCCGCGATTTGTTTCAAACAACAAACCAGCACCAAAAGCCAAGAAAGGAAAGGCCAACAACGCGGCGAATATGAACAAACGGTACATCTGACGCAGCCTAACGGATGCTCATCGCAACATGCGGCACTCGGCGCCACCTCGCGGGCGTTAACGCCTCATCTTGCTCGACGGCGCATCGCGGCTGGCGGCGGAATACGCTGAGAGATCATTTGAACGAATTCAAAGCGGTACCATCCAAGTATGTTCACACGCCGGTCTTTGCTTCTTGCTTCGTTGCCGCTTGCCAGCGCCTGTTCCGCGCTCGATAGCGGCGAGCCTGCCCCTAAGTTCCAGGCAAAAGCACTCGACGGGCAAACGTTTAGCAACGAGTCGACGAAGGGCAAAGTGGTATTGATCCAGTTCTGGGCGACCTGGTGCGGATTCTGCCGCCGAGATCAACCGGCCGTTGACAAGGTCACCAAAGAGTTCAACGACAAAGGTCTGATTGTGCTCGCCGTGAACGTCGGCGAACCGCGACTGAAGGTGGAAGGCTATCTGGAACAGAGTCCGCGGGAGTGCCACATTGTCCTGTCGCGCGACACCAACCTGCAGCAGGCGTTTCGCGCCGAGGGATTTCCAAAGTATGTGGTGATCAACCGCAGTGGCAAGATCGCTGGCAATCAGGATGGAGCGGGCGGCATCATGGCTTTGCGCGATCTGCTCGGCGGAGCGGGAATGCGCAGCGACAATCCCGACTCTTAAGCAAAACAGGCCCGACTCTTAAGCAAAACAGGCCCGACTCTTAAGCAAAACAGGCCCGACTCCTAAGCAAGATGGGCCCGACGGCTAGCGAATTGCCTCCGGCAGACTCAACACTTCGATCCGCTCCAGCATTCGCAACCAACGAGCCTCTCTCTTTTCGTTCGCGACAACGATGCGCAACGGACCCTCCCGAGCGGGTAGGCCAGCACCGTTGATGCGATAGGCGACAATTGTGCGATTCTCGCGGAACGCCGGATCCAGTTCCGGCAAAGAGAACAGAACCCGGTAGCCGTCTTTGGCAGTGGCGACGACGTAGCGCGACAAGAGGCTTCCTCGCAGATCTTCACCGAATGGCTGGCCCGCCGAACGCAGAAGATCCGACAGCAAAACTCCTTCGTAGACGCGATCTGCGCCGTTCCGGTCTGAGGTATGGACCTTCGTCACTGGCATTTTGGCAAGGCTTTGCTGCGTAAATGCCACACCCGGCTTGGGGATTCCGTCGCGCGCAGCGACGCCATCCACTCGTAGATCTTGAGCGAAGAGAGAGACCACACAAGCAATCGTTGCAACCAACATGGAGCTTTTGTAACACGAACGAACTTCGGCCGCCAGGGAAACTTCCGGCCACTTTCCGCGTTCCTATAGTAGAAGGACCCACAACCGTCATGGCCCACCCAAAGACCCTTACACTGTTCGCCGCCGGACTCCTGCTGCAGGTACTTCCCGCCTATAGTTCGAAGCCTTTTCAGACCAAGCTCAGCAAAGAGAAGCAGGCACTGCATGTTGTCGACCGGCTGACTTTTGGAGGTAAGCTGGCGGATGTGGAACGCGCCAAGCGCATGGGCGTCGAAAAATGGATCGAAGAGCAGTTGCATCCTGAGCGCATTGCCGAGAATCCAGAGTTGACAGCAAAGATGTCGAGCTTGAAGGCGATCGAGATGCCCTCGGCGGAGCTTTTCAAGACTTACCCTCCCCAGCAGGTGGTGGCGCAGATCGCACGCGGCAAGATGCCGATGCCAGAGGATCCGCTACTGAGGCTGGCGATTGAGCAGGTTGTCGAGCGCTATAAGGTGAAGAAGTCTGAAGGCAAGCAAGCTGCAGAAGCGATGGAAGAGTCGAAACCTACGGTCGAGCAAATACGGGCGAAGATACTGACGGTGCTGGAACCTGCGCAAGCGCGAACGCTTCGCAGCGGTTCCGCAGAAGAGAAGCGTGCGCTGCTGGCGAGCTTGCCGGAAGCCAAGCAGGATCAGTTATTGATCGCCCTGCCAGCTCCAGCCCGCCGCGCGTTGGATCCTGTCGCGCCGACATCGATGCGCCGCAAGATTGTGCTGCTGACACAACCGCAACAGGTGATCGCCTACGACCTCAACGAAGCCAAGTTGCAGCGGGCCATTTATTCCACACACCAACTCGACGAACTGATGGTGGACTTCTGGTTTAACCACTTCAACATCTATCTCGACAAAGGTGCCGATCGTCATCTTGTGCCGTCTTATGAGCGCGAGGCGATTCGTCCGTATGCTTTGGGCAAGTTCAGCGATCTGTTGAGTGGCACGGCGCGGCATCCGGCGATGCTGTTCTATCTGGATAATTGGCAGTCGGTGGGCGCGGAACCGCCCACGGGTAAAGGAGCACGCCGCGCGATGCCCGCCAAACTGAAGAAAGGCACACGTGGACTCAATGAGAACTATGCTCGCGAGTTGCTGGAACTTCACACTTTGGGCGTCGATGGCGGATACACGCAGAAGGACGTGACGGAAGTGGCGCGATGTTTGACGGGTTGGTCGATTGTGGATCCTCGCCGGGGAGGCGCTTTCGTCTACAACGACCGCGTCCATGACAAAGGCGAGAAGAGGGTGCTGGGCGTTGCGATCTCCGCTGGCGGAGGCCAGAACGACGGCGAGAAGGTGCTGGAGATCCTGCTCAACCATCCTTCGACGGGGAAATTCATTTCGCGCAAGCTTGCCACGCGATTTGTCGCGGATGACGCGCCAGAGGAACTGATTGTCCGCATGGCCAAGAGCTTCACCGATTCGAAGGGCGACATCCGAACCGTGCTGCGGACGATGTTTCTGTCGCGCGAGTTTCTTTCCGCTGGAGCGTATCGCGCTAAGGTGAAGACGCCGTTCGAAATGGTGGTATCAGCCGCCCGTGCGTTGGACGCGGACGTCGACTTCGCCGGTACAATGGCGCAAAAGCTCAACGAATTGGGCCAGCCCTTGTATCGAAAGGTGGAACCGACCGGATATTCGAGCCGCAACGAGGAATGGATCAATTCCGCCGCACTGCTCGGGCGCATGAATTTCGCGCTGGCGCTGGCGCAGAACAAAGTGCCGGGTGCAAAGTCGCAGGTGACCGGGACGCGCGAACAGTTGGAAGCGCAACTCATTCCAGCGGGCCTTTCGGCATCCACACGCGAGGTCATTGAGAATGCGTTGAAAGAAAAAGAAGCGAAGCCAGATCTCATCGCTGGATTATTGCTCGGGTCCCCGGACTTTCAGAGGAGATAATCATGGTACGCAATCGTCGTTTATTCCTGAAGAGTTCCGCCATTGCGATGGCGGGGATGGGCGCGGTTCCGCTGTGGTTGTCGCGGGCCCTTTATGCTGCGGAAACTCCAAATGCGCGCAAGAAAGTGCTCATCGCGATCTTTCAGCGCGGCGCGGTGGATGGGCTGAACATGGTGGTTCCGTATGGCGACAAGCGCTATAAGGAAATCCGCCCGAATATCGCGATTCCAGATCCCGGGCAGGATGGGGGCACGCTCGATCTCGACGGCTTCTATGGATTGCATCCGTCGATGCAGCCCTTGATGTCCGCCTGGAAGGATCGCAAACTGGCTATCGTAGAGGCTGCGGGATCGCACGATCCGACGCGGTCGCATTTCGATGCGCAGGATTATATGGAATCCGGCACGCCGGGCTTCAAGGCGACGCAGGATGGATGGCTGAACCGAGCGCTAGTTCCCGGCAAGACGTCGCCCGTGCGCGCAGTGAGTATGGGGGCGAATCTGGCTCGCAGTCTGCGGGGACGGCAGGAGGCTGTTGCGATCAACAATCTCAAGGATTTCAAGATTCCGGATCCGCGCAGCGCGCAGAGTTTCGAGAATATGTACGCCTCTACCCTGGATAAAGTGCTCAACGGAACCGGAAAAGAGACCTTTAACGCCGTTCGAACCGTGCAGAGCGTGGAAAAGGAAGAGTATTTACCGGCAAATGGGGCCGACTATCCGGACTCACGATTCGGAAACAGTCTGAAACAGATGGCTCGGCTGATCAAGGCGAACGTCGGTCTTGAGGTTGCGTTCGCCGATATGGGCGGCTGGGATACGCACGTCAACGAGGTTCCACAGTTGGCGAATCTGCTGCGCGATTTCGGTTCGACCCTTGGCGCGTTCTATCGAGACATGGGCGATCTAATGGCCAATGTGACGCTGGTTACCATGTCCGAGTTTGGCCGGACGGCTCGGGAGAATGGAAACCGAGGTACAGATCACGGCCATGCGAATGCGATGCTGGTGCTCGGCGGGGACGTCAAAGGCGGCAAGGTGTACGGCGACTGGCCGGGACTTGAAAGCGAGCAACTCTATGAAAATAGAGATCTTGCCGTCACAACCGACTTCCGCGATGTACTGAGCGAACTGGTCGTGAGGCAGTTGGGGGACCGGAAGGTCGATCAGGTGTTCCCCGGTTATGGCACGGCGAAGTTCCGGGGAATCCTAGGATAGTTACGGACTACCCTACTGGGGCAAGTCTTTGTTTCCGCTAGACGTAAAGCTGACGGCGCACAGAGCCGATGAACAAACGAGGTGGCGCTTGTTCTTGGCCTTGTCGGCGCTAGTTGCCGTTGGAATTCTGTTTTGGTTTGCCTACTCGGCGCACAAAGCCGCCGTCGTTGAAGCCAGCTATGAAAGCTGGGAAGACGTCAAGGCGATCCAGGTGCAGTTCGACGCTGTGTTCGACGGCGCCCCGGTGGGCTACCAGGACATCGACGCGGACGGTTTGATCATGCGCGTCAACGTGAAAGAGTGCCAACTCAAGGGCGTGAACGTCCAGGAAATCATTGGCCTTCCCTGCTGGAAGCTGTATCCCGAAAATCATCAGAAGCGGATTGAAGAAGAGGTCCGGCGCAAACTGTCGGGTGCGGTGTCTCTGGTGCCGATTGAGCGCAATTTTCTGAGATCCGACGGGCGGATGCTGACGCTCGAGATCCACGAAGTGCTACTGCGCGATCACAAAGGGGTGGTGACCGGGCTGCGATCGGCCTCCATCGACATCACCGAGCCTACCAAGAAACAGGAAGCTGTCTGGCAGGCGACTTCAGAATTGAATGCCGTATTTCAGGCGTTTCCTGACAGCTTTCTGCGTGTCGAATCGCACGGGGTGATTCTGGGTGTGCGCGCGCCGGAAAACTCGGAAACCTTACCCTTGGCTGCCGACGCCGCAGGACGCACCTTGAGCGAAGTGCTACCGCACGAAGTGGCGGAAGCGCTGTTGCAGGGCTCCCAGCGGGCACTCAAGGGCGGCGAATTGATCTCGGTGGAATACTCGCTCGAAAAGAGCGAAGGCTGGCAGCGTGAAGCCCGTGTCAAGCATTTCGAAGCTCGCCTCATTCCTCTGCATTGGAATGAGGTCGTCATCATCATTCGCGAGATCACACCTCGTAAGGAGGCGGAAAAACGTCTTGGACAATACGCTGACGAGCTGAAGCGGAAAAACGCCGAAGTCGAGGCCAAGAACGCTGAAGTCGAAGCCAAGAACCGCGAACTCGAAAAAGCTCTGGCCACCGCCAAGGAGGCGACCAAGCTCAAAAGCCAGTTCCTGGCGACGATGAGTCACGAGATCCGCACACCGATGAACGGCATCATCGGCATGACAGAGTTCCTGCTGGGAACGGAACTCAACGAAGAGCAGCGCGAATACTCCGATGCGGTGAAGCATTCGGCCGAAGGCTTGCTAGTTGTGATCAACGACATTCTCGATCTGTCCAAGATTGAGGCTGGAAAGATGACCGTCGAATCGATTCCATTCGACCTGATGTCGGTATTGAAAGAAGTGGCGTCGGGATTCGGTATCCGCGCCCGCGCCAAAGGGCTGGAATTCGACCTCGATCCGCACACGCGTTCCGTGGTGGGTGTGCGGAGTGATCCGGGCCGCATCCGTCAGGTTCTAAACAACCTACTGGGCAACGCGCTCAAGTTCACCGAATCCGGTGGAATTGCCTTGCGCACCAAGGTCATCGAAGGCCAGGGTGGAGTTTCCGCAATTGAGTTCCAGGTGGAAGATACCGGTATTGGGGTTCCGTCGAGTCAAGTGGAAAGGCTTTTCCAAAGCTTCGTGCAGGTCGATGGATCGCACGCCCGCAAGTATGGCGGCACCGGGCTTGGCCTCGCGATCTCGCAGCAATTCGTGGAAATGATGGGCGGCGAGATCGGATTCAGGCCTTCCGCCCGTCGAGGGAGTCTTTTCTGGTTCTCCCTTCCGTTCCCGGCACAGGTCGCCGAGGAGGTGCCCAGTGCGACACCGGTCGCCGCGGCGGATCGCCACATTTCGTCGCCACAGCGTCAGCAAAGCTCGTCTGTGTTGAAGGGACTCTCAATTCTGCTGGCGGGCGAAGTCCAGTCTCTGGAGCTGAAACGGGAACTGGCGCTTATCGGCTGCAAGGTGGAAGAGGTCGCGCGGGTGAATTCAATCGTTCCGGCGCTCAAGCTGGCGGCAGACAGCGGCTCACCCTATAGGTTTGCCCTTGTCAGCACCAATCTTCCGGGGTTGGGTGGGCTCTCGTTAGGACGTACGATTGAGGCCGAATCCAAGATCAGTTCCACGATACTGATCGGTGTTTCGAACGATCCGGCCGATATCACTGGTTTCCGCGAGCAAGGCTATCGGGTGATGTTGCGGAAACCGATTTCGTCGCCGCAACTCGAAGCCGCGCTGCTGGAGGCAATGCGACCGCTGCCCGCAGCGGAACCGCAACAGCCGGCGAATGGCACATCGGCAGTAAAGGGCGCAGTTGCCGCCAAGGGCAGCACGGTGGAGAAGCGCACGGCGCGGATCTTGCTAGCAGAAGACAATATGGTCAACCAAAAGATCGCTTTGCGGCTACTCGAAAAATCCGGGCTTTCCGCCGATCTTGCAAGGAATGGCCGCGAAGCAGTCGAGGCCACACAAAAGGGCCGGTATGACCTGATCCTGATGGATTGCCAAATGCCGGAAATGGATGGGTTTGAGGCCACGATGGAGATCAGGCGGCTCGAACAGGCAACATCCCACCACACGCCGATCGTCGCTTTGACCGCGAACGCGATGGCAGGAGATCGGGAAAGATGCCTGGATTGTGGAATGGATGACTACGTGAGTAAACCGTTCGACGTAAAGACACTGCAAGGCTTGATTACGCGGTGGCTCAACCGGTAAGAAAAAGGAAAGGCGACCGAGACCGAAGCCTACAGGCCGCCTGTACCCACCTTGATATAGTTAGTGACGCACTCGGTGAGCAAATGGATTCAAGAATCTACTTGAGTCTACTGCCCCGGGCAAGATTCAGCGCGAATCTGCATAGCTTCCGGCATCCATTTGTCAAATTGCTTGATACGAGTCGTGGCACTCGGATGGGTCGACATGAACTCCGAGGGTCCACGGCTACCGCTGGCCCGGCCCATGCGTTCCCATAGCTTGGGAGCCTCACGGGGATCGAAACAGGCACGAGCCGTGTAGATCAGCCCCATATAGTCCGCCTCGGACTCATGATTGCGTGAAAACGGGAGCATCACACCAAACTGGCCGCCGATTCCCAGTGCGCCCATGATGGCGCGCTGCTGATTCGGATCCATGTCGCTGACCGCCACACCGGCGGCCATGGTTCCGAACTGCAGCAATTTCTGTTGCGCCATCCGTTCCGCACCATGACGGGCAATGGCGTGAGCGATTTCGTGACCCATGATAGCGGCCAACCCATTGTCGTTCGCAGCCACAGGAAGGATACCGGTGTAAACCGCAACTTTGCCGCCCGGTAGGCAGAATGCGTTCACCTGCGGCGATTCGATAAGGGAGTAATCCCACTGGAACCCGGGATCCTCGGAGACCTTTGAGATGCGCTGGCCAATATTCTTAATCTTCTCGGCCAGTGGACCCGTCCGAACCACATTGGACGTTTGCAGAATCTGCCTGTAGGATTGCAATCCCAATGAGGATTCCTGCTCGCGGGAAATATCCACGAGTTGTTTCCGTCCCGTCATCGGAACCCTTTGCTGGTTGCTGAAGTAATAATAGGCGAAATAAAGGCCGAATAAAACTAACGGGATCAAACGCATGCGTCCTGACATGGTGGAACTCCTCTCAATTCATAGACTTCTGTGGAACACACGGGCAACGGAGGCCGCCGCGATGGTTCCTGTACGACTGGAGGGCCGCATCGGCC
>CAZCPL010000235.1:0-8944 GCA_964500255.1 uncultured Solibacteraceae bacterium
CTTTTGCGCACCCTTAGCGGGCTTCCGATAGTCGTAGACGAACTCCCATTCCCTGTATTTCGAGCGTTCGTTGTAGCGCTTAATTCCGCTTCCAGCGGCGTTGCTGGCGACACCCGCGATGCCCGCGCCTCCGAACTGCTGGTTCTGTCCGGTGTTGAAGGCTGAGGGCTTCTGTGGGCGAGTGAGAGCATCGGTGATGGCGGAAGGAATACGATTCTGATTTGCGCCCCCTCCGCCGAAGGTACCTTGGCTGGATCCGGAACCTGCGAATCCACCGGTCTGCGAGTTGGCTACACTTCCCGAAGGATTCGGAATCGCACCGCGCAGGATCGCATTGCCAGGATTGAACGGCGGCTGCTGGCCACCCGTCGGATACAGGGTCCGCACCGGACCTCCTGGCGAACCAATCGGCGCAAAGCCACCGGGCTGAAATCCAGGAGGCGGATTCTGCCCCGGAAAACCGCCGCCTACTTGCGGCTGCAATCCTCCAGCACCCGGAGGGGGCACCGTCACGCTGCTCGGAGGCGCACCAGGATTCTGCGGGTTCGCATCAATCGGCGACTGCTGGCCACCCTGCTGCTGTTGTTGCTGCTGGCGTTGGAAGTCGGCCATCAACTGCTGCTGACGTTGCACCTCCGGATCCGCATTGGGATCCACCGTGCCCACGTTGCCGACGCCACGCTGCGCGAGCAGTGCGCGCTGATCGCGAGCCGTGCGAGCCGAGTCGACAGTTGCCTCTTCGGCCGCTTTGGGCGCATTGGGATCGATGTTCGCGGCGACTTCCTTCCCATCTTTCTTGTCCTTGTCGCCATCTAGGCCAGGCATCTTCTCCACAAGCGAATCCGTCAAACCCGCAGGACCCATGTGCACGAGACGCCACTCATCCTTGCCCGTCAGTGGATCTTTATAGCGCTTGCGCAAAAAGCGAAAATTATTCGTGTTTTCGAGATCTTCGATCTTCTGAGGATACGTCTTCAGCTTGCGATAGTAGAGCTCAACGCCACGTTTATAGGCTTCGCCGCGCGCCACCAGCAGTTCCTCACGGTTGCGTTGCGATTCAAAAGCCACACGCGGAAGTTCCACATATAAGGCAATCGCCACGGACGCCGCCATCAAAAACACCAACAGCATCGCGAATCCGCGCTCTTGCCGGTTCCGGGTTGTAGACCGTCGTGAAATCATACTATCCGCCTTGCTGCTCTTCTACCAAGGGTAACGCCTGCTGATTCTTGTTGGAGACATCTTCCACCGTCGCGGAATTGACACCGATCTTGACCAACCGGTATTTGCCACCCTTCATCGTCTCGCCTTCTCCCGCGATGTAGATCTCTTCGCCTTCCATAAAGAATGCTCGTTTCGCACCTTGGCGCTGTGAGAAGACGAAGCCGTAAAACTTCAACGGGATCGGCGTTGGCGGTGGAGGTGGGGGCTTCACTTCGGCCACTGCCTTCGGCGGATCGACCGGTCGTTCGGGGCCGTAGATCGGATGGTCCCGTTTGGGACGCTGCACTGGCTTAATGATCGGGCCTGCGATCTGGGGCGCAGGTGCCGACGAGGCACCGAAGTCGAACAGCGAACGTCCGCCGCCCGAAAGCGTCACGGACTGCAGGCGCGCCATTGTCTGCTGAGCTAATGTCGGATCCACTTTGGTCGGATCCACAGGATTGTCTTTGTCGAACAGCTTCGGCTTAAAGTCCTGGACAGTCGAACGCAACTGTTGCCTCGAACCCGCTCGCACTGGACCACGAGCGTTGTTCCCCGACCGGGTAATCGGAGGCGGTGCCGTTGGTAAACTCCCCACCGTTTTCGGACCGGCAGTTGGGGTCGTTGAGCCGGTGGGCGTATCGCCTCCAGGATTGTACAGCCAAACGCCAATCAACACAGCCAATAGTCCGCCGAGCCCCTTGACCTTTTGGGGTTCCGCGCCAAGGGTCAACTTCATCGCGCACGCCCTTCCGCAACCTGCGCCGGAACCATCTCTTCTTTGACAAACGCATCGAAACGGATCGCGATGTTCAACAATCCGCCGGAACCCTGCTGCGGCTGTGCCTGCAGGCTCTCGAGAATGATCAGGCGCTTGGAGCGATCGATCTCGTTGACGAAGTGCAGCAGATCGGAATACGTCCCTTCATAACTGCCGACGATGGACATCATCGTCAGATCTTCGGAACCCTCAATCGGCTCGGTCTGGTAGGAATGATCTTTGGCTTTGATCTGCGCACGCTTGGCGGAATCGACGAGGTCAGAGACGATGGTCGAGTAGGCATTGCGCGAGTTCAGAAAGTACTGCTCCATGAAGAGGTCGCCCTGATCCCGGCCCTTTTCCACTTTCGCGGCGATCGTCCTGGCATGATCGAGAGCGGTTCGTCGCTCGCGGATCTGCGCACGAAGACTCGTGAGTTGACGGTCGAGTTCTTCTGGCGACCCACCTAGCGGAAAGAAGACGAAGTAAGTCGCGATCAGCGTGGCGAATACCAGAGTGCCCAGCAGCACGCGCGCCGCAATGCGTGGATCTTTTAGCTGCTCCCATCCGGGAGGTAACTGCGCCCAACTGGTTGGCAACTCAAAGTTTTTGGGCATAGCTCACACTCACTCGATAGCGATAAAGAGGTTCATTCTGCGACGGAGGCTGAAACGTATGCACGGTCGTCGCACCAAAGACGGGCGAGTTCTCGAGCCGCTTGAGCAGATCCAAGATCGGGGCCTGATCGGCTGCGCCAACCGTCATATCGAGCAATACTTTGTTCTGCGTATTGATCTGTGGCAGTCTCACGGCGATGAGCCGGACGCTGCCCGGCATCACGCCTTCAAGATCGGAAAAGATGCGCGTCCAACTGATGCCCTTGCGTGCGATCAGCGCGTTCAGCAGGACGTTGCGCTCGAAGACAACCGCATTCTCCGGCTTGCGCAGCGTCGCGTCGGTCTTGGTGCGATCATCGGTCAGTTTGCGCAACTGCTCGTCGAGCCGTGCGACTTCTGCCCGCTCGCCCGCCATCTGCGTGCGTTGGTTCATGATCATGGTAATCAGAAAGCCCAGCAGCACCGTGAGCAACCCGGCAAGGACATAGCTGATCGCCGTCAGCGCACGATCTGTGCGAAACGGTTCGCTAGCAAGATTGATAGGAGCGCGCATCGCTTACTGCACCCCTTGCAAGTATCCGAGTATGCCCGCATTGAGCCGCGTCGGCATCCCGTAGTTCGATTGCAGCGCCTCCGCAGGAACGCCGAGTTCCTGCTGCCACGAGGCCGCCACCTGCGGCGTATCGTTGCCGAAACCGCAGAGCAACAACCGGTCTGGGCGACGCTTCAATTCGTCTTCAACGTAAACCAGAGTCGGATGCATCAGCGATGTGAGTTCCTCAAGCGAGCCGTCTTCGAGTTCGACGCAGCGCACCAGCCGCAGGCTGTCGCCATCGGCAACCAGCACTGTGAGCGTACCGGGAGAGAGCTTCGCAATCATGTTCAGACCAACGCGCGGCGCAAGGCTCAGGGCCGCCAGGGCCGATGTGGTCACCAGCCCAGGTTGAAAACCTGCCGCCCGGAACGGCGTTTCGTAGCGTCCGGCGATTTCGAGCGACATCGAAGCCGCGACCACTTCGATCTTCTTGGAAGATGAGGGCTGCTGATAGTAACTCACGGCTGCGGATTCGACATCGAATGGAATCGACTTCTTCATGCGAAACCGCACCAGCGCCTGCTGCTCTTCGGCGTTCGAGGGGAAAGTGTCAAAGTCGAGGACCTGCAAACGCGCGGCGTAGTCCGGCAGGATCAAAGCAGCGGGCCGCGGCTTCTTCGATGGAGGCAGCATCGAGGTAAGAGACTCGATGGCCTGCGTGAACGCTTCCGGCTGTAGAATGTTGTCCTTCAGGGGGGACACCTTCACAACGCCGGGCGCGAACTCGCGATACTGGACATCTTGCGGGGACTCTAGACGCGCGTAGGCCAAACACTGCGGCGACACTTCGAAGATATGAGCCGGTGGCGGATCGCGAAACAGCCTGGAAACGGAATCGAGCAGAATCATTCGATGAAGGTCACCTTGTTGATCTCTTTGAGCGTCGTCAATCCCGCCCTTACTTTCTCCAACGCCGACTCGCGCAAGAACGTCATGCCTTCGTCTTTAGCTTGGCGCTTGATCTCGCTCGCCGGGCGCTTTTCCAGAATCATTTCTCGGATACGCTCACTCAAGTCCAGCAATTCGTGGATCGCCGAGCGTCCGCGAAAGCCGGTCCCGCCACACTCGAAGCAGCCGCGGCCTTCGTAGAAAGTCATGCCTTCCCATTCACCGGGCTTGAGTCCACTCTCGAGAAAGAACTCAACCGGATACTGCACTTCATGCTTGCAGTGCGTGCAGATGAGGCGCACAAGACGCTGCGCCAGAATACAGTTCAGCGCGGACACGAAGTTGTAGGTCTCAACGCCCATGTTCAGGAAGCGACCGAGCACGTCCAGAACATTGTTCGCGTGCACTGTCGTGAACACCAAGTGTCCGGTAAGAGCGGCGTTGATCGCGATCTGCGCCGTGTCCTGATCGCGGATTTCACCGACGAGAATCTTGTCCGGGTCATGACGCAAGATCGAGCGCAGGCCTCGCGCGAACGTCAGCCCCTTCTTCTCATTCACCGGGATCTGCGTAATGCCTTTGATCTGGTATTCGACCGGATCCTCAATCGTGATGATCTTGTCTTCGTCGTTCTTGATCTCGCTCAGCGCCGCGTAAAGAGTCGTCGTCTTGCCCGAACCCGTCGGCCCCGTCACCAGCACCATGCCGTAAGGCTCTTTGATATAACGGCGGAACTTGACGATGTCGTTTTCGGCGAATCCAACCACATCCAAAGACAGCTTCGAGAACTTCTCCGACATCGACTCTTTGTCGAGCACGCGGAGAACAGCGTCTTCCCCGTGGATCGTCGGCATCACCGACACGCGAAAGTCGATGAGACGGCCTTTGTAGCGAACGCGAAAGCGACCGTCTTGCGGAACGCGGCGCTCCGCGATATCCAGTTCACTCATGACCTTGATGCGCGAAATGATCGTCGAATGCCAGTCTTTGGCGATCGGCGGCATCGCGTAGGTGAGCACGCCGTCAATACGGTATTTGATGACGACTTCCTGATCGCGCGTCTCGATGTGGATATCCGACGCGCGACGTTCGAGTGCGCTAAAGAGTGTCGTATCGATCAGCTTGATCACCGGAGCGATGGTGGAATCGCCGCCGGTGAGCTTGTCGATCGAAAGCGTTTCGTCCGGGTTATCTTCGTTTACGACGTCGAGCGCGAAGCCTTCGGTGACTTCCTCAAGCACGCGCTGCGACTGCTCAGTCTTTTTGAGCAAGTCGGAAATCTGCGAGAGCGTCGCGACCTTAACCTTCAGTTTCTTGCCTAACAGGATCGCGAGTTCGTCGATGAGGTTGAGGTTCTTGGGATCCGCAAGTGCGATGTCGAGCGTGCCGTTCTGGGCGTTCAGCGGAACGAAGTTGTACCGGAACATGAGATCCACAGGCACGGACGAAAAGAGCTCGTGATCGATGCGGATCTCTTTGAGGTCAACGAAGTCGCAGCGGTAGCGTGCGGCGACCGCGCGAGCCTGTTCCATTTCCTGCGCCGATTGCGCGGTGCGGGTGAGTTCTGGAAGCCGGGGTGTAGTGGTCAACATTTGGCGGCGTTAAGTTCCTGATTTGACAGGAGTTCAAGCGCCACAAGCACCACTGGCGGCTCGCCCCTTACCAGATATGACGCGGCCGGGGGCGAAAACGTTGATTCGATTTGATAAGCTAGCCTCAGTCACGCTTCCATTGGACTGGCTTCACTTCGCCAACGATGAACAAGTAACTCATCGCTGCGCCTACTGACATCGCGGCGGCCACCACAAATGCGGTCATATACGTCCCCGTCGTCTGCACCAACCAGCCCGTCAGCCACGCGCCGACAAAGCCCGCAAGATTCCCAAACGCATTCTGCAACCCCGTCCACGTCGCCGCCGCTTCAGGACCCGCAATCGACTGCGTGATCGCCCACGATCGCCGAAGGTAAAATGAACACAGCGGCGAGTACGAGTCCCGTGATGAAGAAGCCCTTGCGAACTTTCGTCGGCGAACCACCGCCCTGGATCATCTTGTCGGAGACGAATCCCCAAAGTGCGGAAGAGAAAGCCACCGAGTAGAACGGCAGCGGACCGAACTTCGCCATCTCCGCCGTCGAGTAGCCTCGCGCCTCGACGAGATACGCCGGCAGCCAGTTCAGCAGAAAGTACCAGAGGTAGTTCAGGCCAAAGAGTCCCAATGCCGTGCCGATCGCGGAACGGTTCATGATGATCTGCTTCATGCTCACCGACGCCGCTCTTGCGCGCGATTCCGCCGTAGGGGCCTCGAACTTTTGCACCCAACAGACATAAGCCCAAGGCAGCAACCAAATCATACTGATGCCACCAATCAGGATGAACATCATGCGCCAGCCGTACGATCCCATCAAATGCGCGCAGACGAAAATGCCGAGCGCTGGCCCGAGCTTCGACCCCGCATCGATCAACGAATTCGCAACACCTCGCTGATTCTCATGAAAGCTGGTCGCAATGATCTTGGAATAACAGGGATACGCGATCGACTCGGAGATACCGAGAATCAACCGGAGCCCAAACAGCATCGCGAACCCTTCCGCATAGCCTGTGAACAATGTTGCGGCGGACCAAAGCAGATACCCCGCGCCATAGAGCCAGTTCACGTTGAACCGGTCGATGAACCAGCCTGCGAACACCAGGGAAATCGAGTAGGTGATCGAAAAGGCCCCTAAAAGCAGGCCCATCTGTTCATTGTTGAGGGAAAGCTCTTTCGAGATCAGGCTTTTGGCGACGGGTAGATTGCCGCGGTCAAGATAATTGATACAGACCGAAATCACGAGCAGCGCCAATGCGAACCAAAGGAAAGCGGCCGAGTGCGGTTGACCCGACGTGGAAGTATGCCGTTGAGGTGTCAAAGGTGAATTATACTTCGTGTATGGCCACGTTCGTGACCCTGGGTCCGCCACCGGCTGTTCAGCCGGATCTGATCGAGGAAAAAAAGTCGAAACTGCAAGCGCTGCTGCGCGATCTGGGTGAAGTCATCGTCGCGTATTCGGGCGGCATCGATTCCGCCTATCTCGCCTGGGCCGCTCACGAAGTGCTCGGCGAGAAGGCCGTCGCGATCACGGCGGATTCCGCTTCGATTCCCGAATCGCACAAGCGCGATGCGGAACAGTTCGCCCGCGAGCAGGGCTTTCGCCACGAGTACATCGAAACCTTCGAATTCGACAACCCGGACTACGTCAAAAACGATAAAGACCGCTGCTTTCACTGCAAAGACGAGCTTTTCGCGCGTCTTGAACAAGTAGCGGCGGAACGCGGCATCGCAAGCATCGTCTACGGCGTCAACATGGACGACTTGGGCGACTACCGCCCGGGACAGCGCGCTGCCAAGATCCATCGGGTGAAGGCACCGCTTGTGGAAGCCGGTTTGTACAAGGCCGAGATCCGCGAACTCGCGCGTCAGGCGGGACTGCCGGTTTGGGATCGCCCAGCCTCGGCGTGCCTCTCGTCACGCATCCCGTACGGAACTGCTGTCACGCCTGCTGTTGTGAAGACCGTGGAGAGAGGCGAAGAAGCGATCAAGGCGCTAGGCTTCCGGCAGTTCCGCGTACGCTTCCACGGCGAACTTGTTCGCATTGAAATCGACCGTGCGGAACTGGAACGCGCGCTCGATCCGGCGATGGCGGGCAAATTTGTCGAGATCTTCAAACCGCTGGGCTTTCATTACGTCACACTCGACCTCGAAGGCTACCGACAAGGCTCGATGAACTCAGTTCTCAACCACTAGGCCAACGGCTGTGAGCACGGCCGCAATCCGTTCCCGGCTGGCTTCGGAGGGTTCGCACATCGGCAGGCGCCAGACGGCGTCGCAGTGTCCCATCATCGCCAGCGCGGCTTTGACCGGTATCGGATTCGCCTCAACGAAATTGATATCCATCAATGGCAGAAACTTTCGGTGGATCTCGCGGGCCTTGGCAAAATCGCCTTGAAACGCATGGCGCACCAGTGCCGTCATTTCCGCCGGAATCTCGTTCGACGCGACGCTGATCAAGCCGTGGCCGCCCAACGCCATCAAGGGCAAAGTCAACGAATCGTCGCCTGACAGCACGAGGAAGTCCGCTGGCAGCGAGTTGAGAATCGCACCCATCTGGTTGATGTTTCCCGAGGCTTCTTTCACGGCCACGATATTCTCAATCGCGGAAAGGCGGAGCAACGTTGCAGGCTCGACGTTGACACCCGTGCGCCCTTGGACACTGTAGACGACGATCGGCAGCATTACGGCTTCGGCGATCGCTTTGAAGTGCCGATAGAGGCCCTCTTGTGTAGGTTTGTTGTAGTAGGGCGTCACAGAAAGCAGGCCGTCGGCACCCAGTTTCTCGATCTCTTGCGCGAGTTCGATCACTTCGGCGGTGTTGTAGCCGCCTGCGCCTCCGACCACGGGAGTCTTCGAGGAGCGCGCCTCTTCCACCGTGATCTCCACGACTCGCAAGTGCTCTTCGCGCGTGAGTGTGGGGCTTTCGCCGGTTGTCCCGCAGGGCACCAGAAAGTCTATGCCCGCGGCGATCTGGCGCTGCACAAGCTTACGAAGCGCGGCCTCATCTAAACTTCGATCCTCCTGCCGGAACGGCGTGATGATCGCAGTGCCACAGCCTTGAAACATTTACTTGCCTCCCTGATTCTGGAACAGAATGTCACTGAACTCATGGACGCCCTTGCGTCCCACAATCCACTTCGCCGCCTGCAGCGCACCCCTCGCGAAGCCCTCACGACTGCGGGCCGTATGGCGCAAAGTGATCGTATCGGCGGCGGAATCGAACCCGATTTCATGCGTTCCCGGAACCTTGCCGGCTCGGTTCGACGAGACATCGACATGGCGCGCGTATCC
>CAZCPL010000236.1:0-8940 GCA_964500255.1 uncultured Solibacteraceae bacterium
GGCTCGTTCGATCGATTTTTCCGCGGCTTTGTCAAACATGGTCTTCCTGTGTAGTAGATGAACGCGAAGCTAGGATGGTTCCATTACACATTGCAGTGGGAATCCTTCTTTTTTGGCGAGTTGAGAGACCGTGGCCACTTTTGTTTCGGCGATTTCACGCGTGTACGCTCCCGCGATGCCCTTGCCCGCCTTGTGGACGTTGAGCATGATCTGATGGGCCTCGGCGGTGTTCTTGTGAAAGACGCCTTCGAGGATTGCGACGACGAATTCCATGGACGTGTAGTGATCGTTGAGCAGGATCACTTTGTACATGGGAGGCTCTTTGACTACACTTTTGACTCGTTCGAGTTCTTCGATTCCGGACTTTGCCATCGGTTGTTGCTACTTCAATGGTAGCGGAAGGCGGTGATCGAATTAGGTGACTTCGTTGCCGGCTTCCGCGGCTGCCTTTTTGACGTTCACGAAGTAAAGCAGGATGAGGCCAACGATGAATAGAGCCAACAGCGAGAGAATTCCAACGCGGTAGCTCTTGGTCATGTTGCGGACGACGGCGAAGACCGCGGGTCCCATCCAGCTTGTGCCTTTGTCTCCGATTTCGTAGAGGGAGAAGTACGCGGCTTCGCGGCCCTTGGGGATCATCAGCGAGAAGAGCGAGCGGCTGAGGGCCTGGGTTCCGCCCATGACGATTGCGACGACAGCGGCGGCGATGAAGAAGCCCTTGTTGTCGGTCACAAAAGCGTACATCGAGTAGACGACCACAATCCACAGGCAGAGTGCGGTGAAGATCGCCCATTTGGAAGTGATCTTGGACGCGAGCCAGTTGAAGCCCATTGCGCCGGGGAAGGCGACAAGTTGCACCATCAGGATGGCAAGCGTGAGGCTGCTCTGTTCCATCTTGAGTTCTTCCGCGCCGAATTGGCCTGCGAGCGAGATGACGGTCTGCACGGCATCGTTATAGAACAAATACGCGCCCATGAAGATCAGCGTTTGCTTGTAGCCGAACATGTGCTTGATGGTTCCACCGAGTTCCTTGAAGCTTTCGACGATCACGCTTTTGCCGGGGATTCTTTGGCGGAGCGGCGTGCGGTTCTTAAGCCCGGTGAGTGGGATCAACGCGAAGAGTCCCCACCAGATGCCGGCGGAGGCGAGCGAGATGCGCACGGCCATGCCCGTGGTGATTCCCAGCTTTTCGGTGCTCATCAGCAGGCCGAGGTTCAGGGCCAGCAGGAGTCCACCGCCGAGGTATCCGAGAGCATAGCCTTTGGAAGAGACAGTGTCGCGATCTTGTTCTGACGCGATTTCCGGCAGAAACGAGTTATAGACGACGTTGCCGGCGCCGAAGGCGAGGTTGGCGATCAGGAACAATTGTCCGCCGAACATGTACATGTCGCCTTGCAGGAAGAACATGCAGAGGGTGGCGATGACGCCGGTGTAGCAGAGTCCGCCGAGTAGCCACTTTTTGCGTGGGCTGGTGTCGGCGATGGATCCGAGGACGGGCAGCACCAGAACCTGGGAGATGACGGAGAGCGAGATGAGCGTCGCCCAGTAGGACCCATGGTCGAGCTTGAAGCCGAAGAGGTCGATGTTGCCCTGCGCGTCCGAGCCGGCCTTGGCGAGAGCGGTGATGTAGGGTCCAAAGAGGAGTGTGACGACGGTGGTGGTGAAGGCGGAGTTCGCCCAGTCGTACCAATACCAGCGTTTTTGCTCTTTGATGTCGTAAGTTTGACCGTGGCTCATTATTGACCGTCCGCCGCGAGGGACAGCATCGATTCCACGAGTTTCTTCACAGACGGATAATCCTTCTTTCCGGTGCCTAGAAGTGGAACTTTGTCGACCACGATGATTTGTTTGGGTACGGCGAATTCAGGAGCGCCGAGTTCACGGGCGGCTGCCTGCAGTTGATCGCGCTTGAGGTTTTTGTCCTGCGTGATGAGCAGGATCATTTCGCCGCGTTTGGCATCCGGCTTGGTGGTGGAGGCGTGTATCGACTTGGGCGAGACATGTTCCGCAAGCTTTTCGACAAGTTCCAGAGAGACCATTTCGCCGGCGATTTTCGCGAAGCGCTTGACGCGGCCTTTGATTTGGACGAATCCGTCGGGATCGAAGGCGACGATGTCGCCGGTGTTGTACCAGCCTTCGCCGTAGATCGAAGAGGGTTTTTCGAGAACGCCGGGATTAGCGTCTTTCCAATAGCCGAGCATCATGTTTGGACCCTTCACGTGCAGCAGGCCGCCGTCTTCGATGCCGGGTACGGATTCGAGCTTCGCTTCCATGCCAGGAACAATCTGGCCCACGGTTCCGGGCTTGTTCATCATCGGGGTGTTCGCGCAGATGACGGGCGCGCATTCGGTGGCACCGTAGCCTTCAATCACACGGACGCCGAACTTGTCGGCGTAAAGGCGGCGGACTTCGTCGGTGAGCTTTTCCGCTCCGGCGATGACGTAGCGGATGCTGCGGAAGTCATAAGGATGGGCGCGCTTGGCGTAGTTGGCGAGAAAGGTGTTGGTGGCGAACAGGATCGTGCAATTGCGATCGTAAGCGATTTCGGGAATGATGCGGTAGTGCAGGGGCGATGGGTAAAGGAAGATACGCGACCCGTTCAGGAGTGGCAGCAGGAACCCGCCGGTGATGCCGAAGGCGTGGAAGAGGGGCATCGCGGAAAGGAATTTGTCGGTGACCTGGATGTCCTCAATGGTGTGGATTTGCGCGACGTTGGCGAGCAGGGAATCGTGGCTGAGGACAACGCCTTTCGGCTTACCTTCGGATCCGGAGGTGAAGAGCACGACAGCGGGATCCTCAGGCTTGCCGGGCTTGATGACGGCGCGCGGGCTGCGCAGTGCACGAAGGATTAGCCAGAGTTTGTCGCCGAGTGTGAGTGTCGCGCGGAGGTCTTCGAGGTAGACGATCCTGACGTCTTTCAATTGCGGAATGAGCTTGCCGAAGGGGGCTTTTTCGAGGAAGACCTTTGAAGTAAGCAGCGTCTTGACTTGGGCGGCGCGAAGAGCGGACTGCATACCATCGAGTCCCGCGGTGTAGTTGATCATCGCAGCGGTGCGATTGAAGGCCCAGAGACCCAGGCAGGTGTACATGCCAGGCCCTGCGTTGGGCAGGAGGACTCCGACGACTTCGCGCTCCGAAGTGATTTTGGAGATGAGGCGTCCGAGGGCGAGGGAGGCTTTGAGGACGGTGCCGTAGTTGTCGTTGGCGGGGCGGACGTCCTCGACCATCTCGCGCTTGCGTCCGTGGAGGTCGACGGCGTCGATGAAGGCTTCGAACAGGGTTGTGCGCTTGCGGTCTTTCAGCATGCATTCCTGCATGAGGCGCTTCATGCGTTCGCCGGCGACGCGGCGGCGTTCTTTGGAGGGGCCTTGATCGGGGATCTGGAGTTTTTCGCCGGGATGGATGGTGAGCTTGAGCTTCGGGAAAGGCTTGCCGGGAAACTCGCGGTGATCCATGCGGCTGGCCCAGTCGCAATGGTAGGCGTTTTGGATGTGGACGAAGACGACGTGCGCGTCGGTTTTGGCGGCCATGAAGGCGGTGCCTTCGTAGATCTTCATGAGGTGCGCGGTAAGGGTGATGCGTCCCTCGGGAAAGATGCCGACGGGCTTGCCGGAATCGATGAGGGCCATGGCTTGTTTTATGGCGAAAGGGTTGGCCGGATCCAGGGTCATGTGCTTGACGAACTTCAATAAAAACTTGAAGAAGGGCTGAGCCGCGATCTCTTTGTTGACGAGCCAGTAGGGGTCGATGGGGAGGAGCGCGCCAAGCAGCAAACCATCGAGGAAAGATTGATGATTGGCGATGATGAGCATGCGATCGTGCTTGGCGATATCGCCAGTGACTTCGACACGGAAGAACAGGCGCAAGAGAAAGCGCATGACGATCTTCAACATATAGATGTCAGTGTACTCTTTCTTTGAGCTTCGGCAGCGGGGGTACTGGGACGTGCGAGGTCCTATAGAACGGTATTTCGAAGGGTCCTATCTGTTTTTCGAGGCGGGGCGTGGTTGTGGGATTTGCTTTACGGGGAATCAACGACTTAGGGGGATTTTCGGGACGGAAGTCCCAGATTCGTACTAGGATCTCGAGAAACGAATTGAGTCCGATCTACTGGCACTAACCGGTCTGTCGGCATACACAGAGTGATTTCATACTCAATTTGTCCACGAAAGAAAACTACGTGAACAGCCGATTAGTACGGAGAAGAACTGTGAACCCAAAACCATTCAATGTCGCCATCGCCGGATTCGGACGGATTGCAGACACTCATCTTGAAGCCTGGAACTCGCTCGAAGACACCCGCGTGATTGCGGTGGTGGACGATTCTCCGCTGGCGCGTGAACGGGCCCGAAGCATGGGCATGGAAGCGTTCGAAGATATCGGACAGATGCTGGAATCCGGCTGCAGGCCGAATGCGGTGAGTATTTGCAGCCCGCCGGTGTTCCATTTGACCCAGACATTGTCGCTAATGTCAGAGGGTGTGGCGGTGTTGTGCGAGAAGCCGGTGTCGGTGGATCTCGACAATGCGCAACGCCTGGTAGAAGGCGCGATGCAGCACAAGGTTCCGTTTCAGTTGGCGACGAAGTTCCGCCATGTGCCGGAAATCCGCAAGGCTCGCGATCTGGTGCGGCACGGTGTGATTGGCGATCCGGTGACGTTCAGTGTGGAATTCGCCGGTTCGGTGGATATGTCGAACCGTTGGAACAGTGTCCCGCAGTTTTCGGGCGGCGGCGTGTTGATTGACAATGGCTGCCATGCGGTGGATACGGTCCGCTTCCTGCTGTCGGGCATCACCAAGATTCAAGGCGTACCGCTCAAGCCGCTGCAGCAATTGGGCGTGGAAGACTCCGCGATGATGTTGGCGACCACCGAATGTGGCACGACGGGCCGCATCATGATGAGCTGGTCTGTGAAGAGCTGGAAAGATACGTACATCACGATTCAGGGTACGCGCGGCATGATCGAGCTGGGCTGGAAGCAGAGCTGGCTGCATGTGGATGGCGAAGCGCCGGTACAGATTGGCACGGGCTATTCAAAGGTTGGCGCGCACAAACGCATGATGGGCATGTTCCGCGAACTGTGCCTGGGCGGCAACGAGATGTGGATCACGCCGGATGACGTGATGGCGTCGGCGACAGTGATCGAGGCGGCGTATCGGTCGATGCAGAGCGGACGTTGGGCGCGCGTTCCGCAGCCGAGCATCAACCGTCATCATCAGCAGTTGGTGGCCTCGCGATAAGGTGTCATCATGACAAAAACGATGACAAACGTGCGCGTGCATCCCACGGCGTTGTTGGAGCGGGATGTGGCGATCGGGGCGGGGACTTCGATTTGGGACAATGTCCACATCCGCTTCGGCGCATCGATTGGCGAAGAGTGCATCATTGGCGAGAAGACTTATATCGCCTATGAAGTAAAGATCGGCCATCGGGTGAAGATCAACGCGATGGTGTACATCTGCAACGCCGTGACCATTGAAGACGGTGTCATGATCGCGGCCAACACTACCTTTACGAACGACAAGTTTCCCCGCGCCACGACACCGGATTTGAAGCAGTTGCGTTTGTCCGATCCGGACGAGCATACGCTGCCGACGCTGGTGCGTGAGGGCGCGACGATCGGTGCAAGCTGCACGGTCGGCAACGATCTCACGATCGGCCGGTGGGCGATGATCGGGATGGCAAGCGTGGTGACGAAGACCGTACCGGATTTCCATCTCGCAATTGGCGCCCCGGCCCGATCGGTTGGGCTGGTGTGCAAGTGCGGACAACTGATGCATCGGTTTGTGAAGGATCCGAGTGAGGAGTCCGGGGTTGTGGTGTGTCCAGCTTGCCAGTCGGAATACACGATGACGAACGGGGTTGTGTCCGAGCGTCAGTAGGGCTTTCGGTTTGAGTTTCGAAGGGATCGGCAGCAATGCGGGTCCCTTTTTTGCGTGACACGCTATCTTTAAGAAACACTCATGAGTTTCTGGAAGACAGCATCGCGCATTGCCTGGCGCGAGACGCGCAGTTCAACGGTGAAGTTCGGGTTTGTCGTGCTCGCGGTGGCAGTGGGAGTTGGCGCGCTGAGCGGCGTCCGAGGATTTAGCGATGGCTTCGCGAGCACGCTGCTGCGCGAGGCACGCACGATCATGGCTGCGGATATGTCGGTGCGCATCTTTGGGGATGCGACGGGCGAGCAAACCGTGTTGCTCGAGCGGTTGCAGTCACAAGGGGCGCAATATACGCGCATCACCGAGACGCTGACGATGGCGAATACAGAGGCGCATCCTGAGCCGCTGATGGTCTCGGTGAAGGCCGTGGATGCAACGGTGTATCCCTATTACGGCGAGATCAAACTGAATCCTCCCGCGGCACGGCTGGTGTTGGATGCCAACAGCATCGGTGTTGCGGAAGATGTGCTGGTGCGATTGAGGGCCAAGGTTGGGGATACGGTGCGGCTCGGCGGGCAGGATTTCAAGATTGCTTCGACGATTCTTTCGGAGCCCGACCGCATGTCCGGCAGTCTCAATGTAGGGCTGCGGGTAATGATCTCTCGCGAGGGTTTGGATCGCACGGGGCTGATTCGCGTGGGGAGCCGAGCGGCGAATCGGTTCCTGTTTAAGCTTCCGGAGAAGGGACTTAGGGTCGATGCGGTGAAGACCGATCTGAAGGCCGCGTTTCCCGAGGGGCAGGTGATCGATTTTCGCGAGTCGAATCCGACGATTACGCGGAGCCTCGATCGCGCGACGCGGTTCCTGATGCTGGTGTCGCTGATCGCACTGCTGGTGGGCGCGTTGGGTGTCGCGACGACGATGCAATCGCATCTCCAACAGAAGCTGGATGGCATCGCAGTCATGAAATCGATGGGCGGCTCGTCAATGCAGATTGTCCAGATCTATCTGGTGCAGACGGTGCTGTTGGCGCTAGCCGGATCGTTCTTTGGACTGCTGTTTGGCGTGATCATTCAGTTGATCTTTCCTGTTTTGCTGCGGCGCTATTTCAATATCGAACCAGGCATCACGTGGAGTTGGCCGGCGCTGCTGCAAGGCTTGGGCGTTGGGCTGTTGTCGACGATGTTGTTCACGCTGGTTCCGCTGTTGCGGATTCGTGCGATACGGCCGGGGATGATTCTGCGGCGCGATATGGTCGAGAAGACGCTGCCGTGGTGGAAGCGCTGGTTTGGATCGAAAGCTGCCGTGGGCGTGGGTGCCGCGATTGTCATCGGACTCGGGCTGATCTCGTCGTGGCTTTCGGACGCGCGCATCGGAGCGTTTTTCGTAGGCGGGTTAATTGCGAGCCTTGCGGTGTTGTCGCTCGTCGCATGGCTGTTGCTGAAGGGCCTGCGGATGTTCCTGCGCAAGACCACGCTGGTGCTGCCGAGTAGTCTACGGCACGGGATCGCGAATTTGTATCGACCGGGGAATCAGGCGCAGACGGTGTTGGTAGCGCTGGGCGTGGGCGTGACGTTCATCCTGACGATTTATCTGGTGCAGAACCAACTGATCAAGCAACTGGTGGCGAGTGCGCCTCCGGGGATGCCGAATGTATTCTTGATCGACATCACGCCGGGTTTAAAAGATGGCGTGATGAAGCTGGTGAGCGAGCAGCCGGGTGTGGAAGGCGGGCGTATGGATATTACGCCTGCGGTTTCGGCGCGCATGCAACAAGTCAACGGAGTGGCGCTGAAGGATATGGATTTGAAGGGCTGGGGGCGGCGTTTTTTACAGACCCGTACGGTGACGTTCGCAAAGACGCAGCCGGAAGGGTTTGAAGTCTATTCGGGCCAGTGGTGGGATGCATCTCAGGTGGATGGCCTGGTTGGCGTGGCCGAGGATGCGGCCAAGATTCTGAATATTGTGCCGGGCACGGTGCTGGATTTTGAGGCGAATGGCAAGCCGTTTCGCGCGAAGGTGGCGGCGCTGTTCCGCACCGAGGGGTTCCGAATGGGCGCGATGAGCGAGTTCGTGTTCACGCCCAAGACTTTAGACGGGATGCCCGCGATCTACTACGGGGGCGCGCGCGTGGACGCATCGAAAGTGGCGCTGTTGCAGAAGGCGGCGTATGAAAAGTATCCGACCGTGACCGTGATTAACATCGCCGACGCGTTGGCGATCATTCAGGAAGTGGTGGATCAGGCGGCTCTGGTGATCCGATTTTTGTCGGTGTTTGCGATTCTTGCAGGGATCATCGTGCTGGCTTCTTCGGTGGCGGGATCGAGGTTCCGGCGCATCCGCGAGGTGGTGATTTTGAAGACGCTGGGCGGCACGCGGCGACGGATTGCGAATATCTTCTCCATTGAGTTTCTGGTGCTGGGCGCTGTGGCGGGATTGATGGGCGGCCTGCTGGGCAGCGGATTTTCGGCATTCATGCTGCGGCGGGTTTGGGAGGCGGATGGCGGGTTTGCGCTTGTGCCTGTGATGGTGGCTGTGGCGCTGACCGCGCTGCTGGCGAACGCCGCCGGGTGGATGGCGAGTGCGCGGATCCTGGGACAGAAACCGCTGGAAGTTCTGCGCGATGAGTAAGACGATTCTGGTCATTGAAGACGAAGAGAAGCTGCGGCGGGTGATCGAACTGCAGTTACAGGGCGTTGGGTATCAGGTGTTGAAGGCGGCCACGGCGGAAGAGGGTTTGCAGCTTGCCGGGGATGCGTCGTTGATCCTGACCGATTATCTGTTGCCGGGGATGAATGGCATCGAGTTCATCAAGAAACTGCGGGCCGAGGATACCTATACGCCGGTGGTGGTGATGACCGCCGTGGGCACTGTTGAGAACGCCGTGGAGGCGATGAAGGCCGGAGCGAACGACTATTTGCCAAAGCCGTTTTCGTTCGATCATCTGCAGACGGTGGTGGCAAAGGCGATGGAAGTCCGCGCACTGCGGGATGAGAACCGGCAGTTGAAAGAAGCGCTTGGGCACAAGTACGAAGTCGGAAACCTGATTGGGGGCAGTACGCAGA
>CAZCPL010000237.1:0-1900 GCA_964500255.1 uncultured Solibacteraceae bacterium
CGTTTACCGCGATTCGGAAGACCGGCTCGTTGCCACCACCGAGACCCCGCTCGCCAAAGAGACCATTGACTTCCACTCGCGATTCGATCGGATGCGCCGTGTGATGTCAGGCGCGATGGAAGCGGCCAACACCGCGAAACAGCGCATTACAGCGGCAAAACGCGCGATTCAGGAATCCGGTGCCGATCTCAAACTGCGCGACGAAGCCTCGGCCATCGATACCAAACTGACGCAGATCTTGCGCAGACTGCGTGGCAATGAAACCCTGTCGTCACGCTATATCGAGGAGACGCCATCCATCCAAGACCGCATCGGTGCGATCTCAGGAGAGATGCGCCGCACTCTCTCGCCTCCCACCAGAACCCACGAGGACAGCCTTAAAATCGCCACCGAAGAGTTGCAGCAGGAACTCGCGAAGATCCGGGCAATCGTCGACACCGAACTCAAGAAACTAGAGAGAGAAATGGAAGCAGCGGGCGTGCCCCATACGCCCGGCCGCATCCCGGAGCTTCGCTAGATGGTGCTCGTTCTAACATTGTTATTCCAAGCGCAGATCGGCGACTATCTCGGCACACTGCAGGTAAATCCGTCCACTTCGCTGCGTCTCGGGCTGCATATCCTCAAGGACGACGAAGGCGAGTGGAAAGGCACGGTGGATTCGCTCGACCAAGGCGCGCGCGGCTTGCCTGTGCAGTTGACCATTGAAGGCCAATCCATCAAGTTTGGAAGTACGATCGGCATGTCGTATGAAGGCGCGCTCAGCGATTCGGGCATCGCTGGATTCTTCTCACAAAACGGCATGAAGCTGCCGCTCAACTTCAAGAAGGTCGACAAGATCGAGGAAGCCAAGCGCCCGCAAACTCCCAAGCGCCCCTTCCCCTATAGCGAAGAGGAGGTGGTCGTCCGAAGCGGCAAGATCAAGCTGGGCGGAACGCTTTCAATCCCCAAAGGCGAAGGCCCGCATCCCGCAGTCATCTTTCTCACCGGCAGCGGTGCGCAAGATCGCGACGAGACGCTGTTCGAGCACAAACCCTTTCTCGTCATCTCTGACCATCTCGTAAAGCAAGGCTTCGCAACGCTCAGACTCGACGACCGCGGCGTTGGCAAATCCGACGGTATCCTCGCCTATTCCACCATCGAAGACCTCGCGGGTGACGGCGTTGCCGCCCTCGATTTTCTGAAAACCCGCAAGGAAATCAACTCCAAGCGAATCGGATTTCTCGGTCACAGCGAAGGTGCCATCACAGGACCCCTCGCCGCGGTCCGCACCGGTGAAGCGGCCTTCGTCATCATGCTTGCCGGAACCGGAGTTCCCGGGGATGAGGTCCTCTTAGAACAAGGCCAAGCAGCACTCAAAGCCGCCGGTGCCCCGCCCGAAACTCTGGCGTTTCAAGCCAAGTTTCACAAGACGTTTTTGCCGTTGGTAAAAGCAGAGAAGGACAACGCAGTACTTGCCAGAAAGATCCGCGAAGCCTGGGACAAACTCAAGTCGGAAGACCCGGCAGCCGCTGCGGCGGACAAGATGATCTCACCCCAATTGCAGATGTTCCTCGCGCCGTCGATGCAGTCGATGATCCGCCACGATCCGCGCCCCGTGCTGTCGCAACTCAACTGTCCGGTGCTCGTGTTGAACGGCACGCTCGATCTACAAGTCAGCGCCGAGCAGAACCTGCCAGCGATCGGCCAGGCGCTCGCCAAGGCCAAGCACGCCGACTACACCATCGTCAGCCTGCGCCACCTGAATCATCTGTTTCAAACCGCGAAAACCGGCGCTATCGGCGAGTATGGGCAAATCGAAGAGACCATCGCGACACAAGTTCTGGAACTCGTTGTAACCTGGCTCCAGTCAAAGAAGAATTAGAATTTGATCTTGAGTGCGGTATTGAACGTCAGATCCTGC
>CAZCPL010000237.1:1910-4690 GCA_964500255.1 uncultured Solibacteraceae bacterium
GACCTTGGGCTGCACAGGCTGAAAGGTCAAGCCAGCGGTGAGAGCCATCCGCGGGCCATCCCAGCCCAGAAGCGCAGAGGCCTCTTCGATGCAACCGTTGGTAACTTTTCGAGTCCTCCAATTCCCGTTGTGCGGCGGAAGATAGCTCGTTGAGCATCCCTTTGCCGATCTTCGCGGCCGGCGGGCCTGTGATTCCCCACCTGCTGCTCTGCAGCCCCAGTTGGGCCTGCATTTGTAATCCAATGACACTCTGGATGTGAGCCTGAAATTTCTTGTCATTGAGCGACTTGCTCAAGTACTGCTCCCAACGGGGTACTTCGTTATGGACGAGATCCACGGTGACGATCAAGGGTTGGGTCAGAACTCCGCGCAGGCTGAGCGGGCTGTCTGGATCAGGCATGTCTAAGGTCTCCTGCAAGGGATTACGGGAGACCTCGACAAACGGGGTCATCGGACTACTGTGTTCACACCCTTCGCCTCGACGCCGTCGATCTTTAACGTCACCGGCTGTGAGCCGTTGGCAACGCCACTCGGAACCACCACACGCAGCAGATACACACCCGGAAGGTTCGGAGCCAGTCCACTAAACTGAACCTCCGCAGAAGCGCCGCCAATCGTCACC
Organism: uncultured Solibacteraceae bacterium; assembly: GCA_964500255.1. Taxonomy (GTDB): domain Bacteria; phylum Acidobacteriota; class Terriglobia; order Bryobacterales; family Bryobacteraceae; genus F-183. The sequence goes on from CAZCPL010000237.1 coordinate 2,533, forward strand.
ACCGGCGTCGCCTGTGTTGTGGAATCGAATCCACCCGGAGCCTCTCCACTCGCCGGACGGCTATTCACAGGCCCGAGTCCATTCACCAGGACGTTCAACACCGCACCCGCCGCCACCGGATTCTCCGATCCCACAGGATTGCCGTTCTCATCCACAGCAGAAGCCACCAGCCTCCCCGAGGCATCGAGATACTCAAACATCGCGGGCGAGAACCGCGTCAACGGAACCGTCACCAGATCGGTCTGGCTCGCATAGCCAATGCTCACCTTGGCATCGATCGCGTCCATCCCTTCCACTTCCCACGGAACCTGTACCGTCACTTCCGTTTCGCTCACCGAACGGACGCGCCCGGGAAAGCTGGTCTTTCGAATGCGATCGTCAAAGCTCACGCTGACGTTCGACAAACACAACGGAAGATATGAAGTCGAGTAGCTCTGGCGCGCTTCACTCAATCCCGCACCAGTGATCGTCACCAACGATCCCGCGGCAAACCCGCCGTTCGCCGTCTGGCCGTTCGCCGTATTCAGGATCCCACCATTGCGGATCGTCGGCGTCAAACGATTGCGTCCCGAGAACACATAAGTACCTCCATCGAACGTCGCGGTGAACTCCTGATAGCCTAACTGATTGCCCGTCCGTCCCACGCCCGTTGTGATGCCATAGCCGTCAGTATCGTTCGCAGCCGCGTCAATGCTGCCTCCGCCCGAAGTCGACCGGAACGCGATGCGACGCCCCACTACGGGCACGCCATACTTGTCCACCAACAAGAACGTCAGAAACACGCGCTGATTCGGTTCGCGAACAAAGCTGGTGCCTTCGAGAGGAATCACGTTGTTCGGAATATTGTCGCCTGACAAATAGAGGAACGGAATCCGCAGCGGCACTGCTCCGCCATCCACTTTGATCACGCCCTCGTAGTTGCCCGCCAAGGGTGCGTTGCCCGCAACGTTGACGGTGATCGAGGACGACTGGCGCGAGCCGATCGTCACAGACGAAGCCGAGAGATTCAACCGCGCGAGGTTGTCGGCGTCGCGCCGTTCCACCGTGAATCGCAGCGTGACATTCGATGTCCCAAGGTTCGTAAACCGCAGCGTCCGCGTCGGAAAAATGTTGCGATTCGCGATACCGAACGACAGCACGGCAGGTTCCACCGCAACATTCGTCTTCAGCGCATTCTCGACATCCAACTTGCCGGCACCCACACCAACCACCCTTGCTCGATAGGTCTGGCCTTGGCTGTCGAAGTCCATCACATTCTCATTGGCGGTGTTGACAACAGCCGATTTGAGCTGACCCGGTGAAGCCAATGGATACTTCTGCTTCACCAAAGCGATCGCACCAGCCACCTGCGGCGCCGCGAAGCTATTGCCTTGCGTGGCGTAGAATCCTGACGCATCGAACATATCGCCATTGGGATCGTACGTCTGCGTCGCCATGTACATGTCGGTCGCCACCGCCACCATCTCCGGCTTGATCGATAGCGATCCAATCGAAGGGCCATAGGAAGAGAAGTACGCCACTTCATTGGCCGTCTCGCTGAAATCGAGTTCCACCAGAGATGGATCGATCATTGTTTTCGCCCCGGGATTCGCGGCGATCCAACTCTTCAACCGCTTGCCCGCCGTATTGCCAATCAGCACTGCGGGAATGCCGGTCTCCCGTAAATTGCCAATCGGAAACAGCGCGTCCGACCCTTCGCGTTGGAAGAAGATCGCAGCAATCGCGCCGGAATTTTGCGCATTGCGAAGCTTGATCGCGAAATCGCAGTCACCCCGCTGGATGAGCGCAATCGCACCCTTCAATGTTCCGTTGCCCAGCGGCTGGCAGCCAAATCCGTTGTCGTTCAATGACGCGACATCGACGAGCGATGCAGTGATCGGAGCCCGCGGCTTCAAGCCTTCGGTGAGTTGCGCGTCGATCTCGCGAAGATTCGTTGGAACGGAATCCCCCTGCGGACGAACGGTCGAAAAGAAGATGTGCGAGTTGGTGGAGCCACCAACGGTAATCGCACTCGGCGCGGTTCCCGGCGTTGTGATCGATCCCAACGCAGGCGCAAGCTGCCCCTTATCCCCACTGTTGCCAGCGTCGATCACCACCGCCATTCCGCGGCGAATCGCATTTTCCACCGCATCCACTTGCGGATCGCACGGCCCAATAT
>CAZCPL010000237.1:4700-8928 GCA_964500255.1 uncultured Solibacteraceae bacterium
GGTGTCCCGATCCTCCGGAGCCCACAACGCTAGGGCACCGAGCGATAGCGAAACGATATCCATTCCGTCGTTGAACGCCGCCTCCATTGCGCGGATGATCGCCTCATTCGAAGCGAAATCATTCACCCCAGGCGATCCAAAAATCTTGTAATTCCCCAGGTAAGCCTTCGGCGCAATCCCCTGCACTTCCGCCGCAGGCCCCTTCACCCGAACCCCAGCCGCGATGCTCGCAACCGCGGTTCCATGGCCCACGCGGTCGCGCGGCGTGTAGTCGTCAGGACGCGAATCCACCGGGCTGTCGGGAAAGGCTAGCAGTTCCACAAAGCTGCGCGCCGCGATAATCTTATTGCTGGTGAACCCATCGCAATGCTGGGCCAAGCACTTGGGAAAGCCGGATGGCATTGCCAACCCGGGATCCTGAAACGAAGGATGATTCTTGTCGATGCCGGAATCCAGAATGCCAATCTTGATGCCCGCGCCGGCGTTCTGTTCGCCGCCCGCCGCTGCCCAACCTCCTGGAGCGCGCACGAGAGCGGCCGCCTTCGCATCGTGCCTCGTGTAGTAGCGTTCCCGAAGCACGCGTTCCACGCCCGGCATCGCACGGATCTCGTCAATCGAATCCTCTGGCGCAGAGATGAACATCGCATTTAACAGCGTGTCAACCGATCCGTTCACTCGCACGCCCGCTTTCGAGGACAAGCGCGAACGAAGGGTCTGCTGCTGCAAAGCGATCCGTTGTCCCGCCCCAGCAACAAAAGTCCGGGAGCGGACATCTTCACGACTCGATGCCTGCGCGGCCAGCGGAGGCTCTTCGAGAATCACAATCCAGCGGTCCGAGCGTGGTGCGGCAAAGGCCGCGACAGCAAATGTGAAGAGAATGGCAACCGAGGTTCTCATAGTGACTGCGACGTTACACATGTTAAGAGGGTTTCTTCAGAGTGAGACTAAGCCTAGGCTTATCCGGATAGCGTCGTCCACCTTGGCGAGGGTTGACGGATCCACTTCACCAACCAACTTGACCAGTCGGGCACGATCGACCGACCGGATTCGATCGAGACGAATCGATGAGGGCACCTTCAATCCATTCCGCTTCGATGGCGAAACAACCACTTCAACAGGATAGGGGACCACAGAGACCTTCGAAGTGATCGCCGCCACAATCGTGATCGGTCGATACCTGTTGCCGACATCGTTTTGTATGATCAGCGCGGAACGAGTCTTTTGAATCTCATGTCCAACCGTTGGACCGAAGGACACCAAGTAGATCTGCCCTCGAATCGGATGGCTCATTTGCGCTTTGCGATGCTGCCAGACTTCGTGACTGGTTTGGCTTCCAGCGCCCCGGAGGCTTCCTCCTCAAGAGGGAACCAATCGGCTGCCATTTCAAGATCAAGATCGGCGTTGGCAATGTAACCAGCCTTGAGTTGTTCGCGGATGCTCTGCTTTCCCTGATTCTCCACGTAGAAGTGAACAGCTTGCGAAATGAACCTGCTACGGTTACCTTTTGTGGCCACACGGTCGAGGATCGACAGAGTTTGTTCCGGCAAGATCACGTTGATACGTCTGGTCATGGAGTGCTGCCGCAACGATAGCATACACACGCTTCGTGTGCTTAGGAATCGGACTTTTTCTGATCCAACGACTCAGTTGGGCCCCAGGGCTGGAACGGACCTGGACTCGGTCCAAACCGGGGAATTGGGGCAGTGTCGGATGCTGTTCCGATTGTCGACAAGGGAGCAAGACTTACAGTGATTCCGGCATTGAAGGCATTCATGGGACAGTTTTCGTTCGACCACCAGCAAGGGATCACCAGTAGCTCGACCGATGAGACTTGATCGCTCTCTGGGGCATCAACAACCTCCCAAACCGCCAGTCCGGCGCCATTGAATAGCCCAACTTGGACCAATCCAATAACTTGTCCATTTGGAAGGATTAGGTTGGGACCAGCATCGACTGGTACAAACGCGTTGGCACCGTTGCTATCGGTCTGAGTTAGAGCAAGTTTGATTCCGTTTACAGTACTGGTTGTCGATACCCAAATCTGTTGGGCATTTCGTACCCCTGAAAACTGGGCTATGAATCGAACTCCATGATTGCAGGGTACTCGCTCTGTTCCGGTTTCTCGGTCTCGATCACGAAAAGCACCTGGGAATCCCTCAGTTAGCCGAATCCTCATAACACCTTCCACTTCGCCAAGAATCACCCTCTCGATCCTTCCCATAGCGAGATCGGTGTTGCAATTTGTGCGGTCTCTGAAATCCGTTACTTGCTCGAACTTGACGCAGAGTCCTATCTTGTTTACAGCCAGTTCCTTCGTCGCAAAGACCTTTGGCGACGACTCGGAATCACTAACCTTCGCTGCCAGAGCACATGTGATGATAGTAGGCTTGGTGCCTGAAAGACCTATCTGGTTTGCGTTCAAACGCACACCTGACAGTTTAAATCGAAGATACTTGAGATCGGCGCCGACAAACATCGGTAGAGCGTCCGGGAATGTCACGCCCGTCGCGCTGGACAGGCGACCACGGACAGGATTTGACGAGATACCGTCATCGATAACAACTTGAATTGGTTTCTCCGGGCCGTATCTTGCAGTTAGATTCGTGTTAAACCGCACGATCAGATCGCCTCCTCCCGTAATGACCTTATCGCGGGCAACCGTGATCTCAAACGGAGCCAAATACTCGCAAAAACCCTCGACTCGCAAGCTAGGCAGTGGTAGATTCTGAAGATCGGACGCAAGCTTTCGAATGTCCCGGAACTCACGATCCGCAACCTCGAGGAGGCCAGCAACCCTGGCAAGTCCGCGCCTGATCTCTGCGGGTACAGCATTCTTGTTGTGGTACCCCAAGTCATCGTGTTCGATCTCGGCCCAAGCATGCTGCAAAATCGAACGAACTTGAACTTCTGCCTTGAGACCAGCGAATTCTTTGTAGGTAGGAAGCTGAGTGTAGTCTCTCCCGAACTCCAAGACCTAATGATCCGAGCGATAGCCGAATTGCTCGGTTCTCAAGCGATCACTCTTGTTCTCGGAGTTTGCCCAGTCGATGGAGAACATCTGACCATTGCCCCGTATCACTTTGGCCGCTCGTTCGGCGTCATCCAGGTAGTAGGTGATGATGCGGACACCCACAATATCGGTAAGGTCCTGCAGGCTCCGATACTTGGGCTTTGCCTCGAGCTTTCGCTTCAGACTCTCCCCGGACTTGACTCTGACGCGGGTGTCCGCAACATTGATTCCTTCGCTGCGCATCAAGGAAGCAAGCTCGTCCTGCAACTTTAGGGCAAAACGCTCGAACTTGCTTCGTTGCCGATGATAGTCATCAATGATCTTTGGGTTGTCTTCCAACACTTTCACTCCGATTTCGAAACCCAAACGGCGCGGAACCCGCGCCGCCTTAAGCCTGAAGCGAGACTCAGACCAACCCTTTTAAGAACAGCCGGACGTACCGCCGCAGTTCTCACACTTGTAACAGGACCCATTCGGAACCATCAGCGATCCGCATTCCGAGCACACAACCGCCTCACCCGAAGTGGGCTTCTCCACAAACAGGTTCTGCTGCGGATCCACTTCCGTCTTCCGCAACTTGCCCGAATCCGGCGACTCCGTCAGCGAATACTCAGGACCCAAATACCGATTCCCCATCCATCGGAAAATGTAATCCATGATCGATTTCGCGTATGGGATGTTCTGATTGCCAGTCCAGCCACTCGGCTCAAACCGCACATGCGCGAACTTGTCCACAAAGAACTTCAGCGGCACGCCATACTGCAGGCCGTACGATACCGAAGTCGCAAAGCTATCCATCAGGCCCGAGATCGTCGAACCTTCCTTCGCCATCGTAATGAACAACTCACCCGGCGTATTGTCGTCATAAAGACCGACCGTGAAGTAACCCTCATGGCCACCGATCGAGAACTTGTGCGTGATCGAATTGCGCTCATCCGCGAGCTTACGCCGCACCGGCCGATACACAATCTTCTCCACTTGTACGGCCGCCGGAGCCACCTGGCTCTTGCCGCCTTCCTTCGCGCCTTTCGACGTTCCGGACGACAACGGCTGCACTCGCTTCGAGTTGTCGCGATAAATCGCCACAGCTTTCAAGCCGATCTTCCAGCTCTCGGTGTAGGCGTTCATGATATCGATCGCCGTGCACTCTCCCGGCATGTTGATCGTCTTCGAGATCGCACCCGAAATGAACGGCTGGACCGCCGCCATCATCCGAAC
>CAZCPL010000238.1:0-8807 GCA_964500255.1 uncultured Solibacteraceae bacterium
GTTACTGTCATGGAAGGCGGGGCAGCGCGAGATCGATCCGCTGGGACGCACACTGCATCGCGGCATGAACGCGGCGATGGACAACATTTCGGGACATCGCGACGGCAACCGCCTGCCGGGATCGTGCACGGTGACCGAGTGTCCTGGCGACAAGCTGTATCCGGTATTGCCGCGGATCAGGCAATCGGTGGTGGAACTTTTGGCTGCCGCAAAACAAGAGGTCTTTCTAACGGAAGACTTCGAGAATCCGGAACTGACTGGCTGGAAAGCCGACGGGCAATGGCGTTGGTGGGATGGCATGGCTTGGTTCGGCGTTCCCGAGACCAAGACCTACGAGACAGGCACCGGTTCGCTCGAATCCGTGGAGTTCGCGCTCGCTTCTGACGCGGTGCTGAGCTTCCGCAGTTGGCACGATACCGAAACCGAGCGGCTCGACTTCGATCGCAAGTTTGTCGAGATCAGCGTCAACGATGGCGATTGGCAGACTGTTGCTGAGGTGACCGGCATGAATAAGGAATGGTCGGCGCGCGAAGTGAAGTTGACCGCTCGCGGCAGGGTAAAGCTGCGGTTCCGGTTCGATACCGTGGATGCTCAAAACAACACCGGCTATGAGGGCTGGTATGTTGACGATCTCCGCGTGATCTGCCGCTAGTTGGTCGTATTGGCGAACGACACATCGTCGGCCTTGGCAAAGTTCTTGTAGTGGATGCTGACTTCCGCAGAACCCCAGACGCGTGTGTTGATTTTGCTTTCCACATGCCTGGGGATGGCGCGTCCGTCGACGATTTCGTATTCACGAACGAACTGCACCTTCTTCAAGAAGATGCTCGGGCTCTTGACCAGTTCACCCGCCTCGCGCAACGGCAGATTGGTTTCCGGATCGATCCATAACTCGCCTTTGAACAAGCCAATGGCTTTCTTACGAGGGCTGAGTTGGAACACATGCACCCGCACGTTGTTCTTGGTATCCAGGCCCTTGTACTTGAACTTGTAGTTTTCGTTGTTGATGGCGATCTTGCTGGTGTCTTCTCGCGATTCCTGCTCGGTCTGGATGTAGCGGGCGATCACTTCTTTTTTGATCGTGTTGTCACCCGAGAATCGCAGCTTGTCCCAGGTCACGCGGCCCACCTTGGTGATTGTTCGCAAAGCGCTCAGCGTCCCGAATTTCTTCAGTTTGGGAAGGGATGCCTCAACTTCGGCATCCATTTTGATTCCGCTCAGGTCGTTACCTTTGATGGCCGTGACGTACTTCGCGATCAGTTCGTTCGACGCGTCGTCCGAAGCGGATTCGAGAAAGGAGTCCCTATCGCCAGCCGCTGCCAACGTCAGACCCAACCCGAAGACTGCAAATACCGAAGAAAATGTTCTCACTGACCCTTATGCCTGTTCATTTCAGTAACGTTACGGCCCTGGTACAGAAGACGAGTAACAAGCTGATGAAGTTTCTTTTATTCTACCGCACTTACCTCTTATCGGTCGAGAACCTGTAAGACGTAGCGGTGTGGTAAGTCTGGCCGGGTTCGAGCACAGTCGACGGAAACTTCGGCTTGTTGGGCGAGTCGGGGTAGTGTTGGGTTTCCATGCAGAAGGCGCTGCGCTTGCCGTAAGATTTGCCGCCCTTGCCCTTGATCTTGCCGTCCAAAAAGTTGCCGGTGTAGAACTGCAGTCCTGGTTCCATGGTGGACACTTCCATCACGCGTCCGGACTTTGGATCGTGGACGCGCGCTGCCAGGAACATTACGGGTCCGGTACGGTCCAGAACCCAGTTGTGATCGTAGCCTCCGCCGAAGGCGATTTGCTGATCCTTTGTGTCGTTGATCCGTGCACCGATGGCCGTGGGCCTGGTGAAGTCGAACGGGGTATCTTTGACGTCGGTGATGTCGCCGGTGGGGATGAGGCCTTTATCGACGGGAGTCATCTTACTGGCGTTGATCTGGACCTCATGCGCGAGGATATCCGGTTCGCCGGAGAGGTTGAAGTACATGTGATTGGTGAGATTCACATGGGTGGTTTTGTCGGTCGTTGCCGTATAGTGGATTTCCAGCGCGTTGTCGGCAGTGAGTGTGTAAACAACCTTTGTTTGCAATGTTCCGGGGTAGTTTTCCTCGCCATCGGCGCTGGTGTACTTCAGCTCGACCGAGGCGTCGGGACCGGCCAGCGGCGCGCCTTTCCAAACCTTGAGGTCGAAGCCCTTGGTGCCACCGTGGAGGTGGTTCTCGCCGTTGTTCACCGCAAGTTGATAAGTCTTGCCGCCCAAGTCGAATTTGGCTTTGCCGATGCGGTTGCCGTAGCGCCCGATCAAGGCGCCGAAGTGGGGGTGATCGCCGAGGAATCCGTCGAGGGAATCGAAGCCGTGCAGGACATCGCCCATCTTGCCGTCGCGATCGGGGGTGTCGATGGAAACGACGATGCCTCCCCAGGTAGTGATTTGGGCTTTCATGCCGTTGACGTTGGTGAGGGTATAGAGGTCGACGGGTTGGCCGTCGGCAGTCTTGCCGTAGTCCTGCTTGGTGACTTTGGGATTCATGGGAGACTCGGTTTTCGCTTCCTTGGCTTCCGGTGCTGCTGCCGGTTTTGAGGAACAGCCGGACACAAGGGTGATCAGAGCGATGGCGGCAGCTGCCGTGGCGGGGGCAAAGTTGTTACGCATGGAACCTCTCTATCGTATGACATCGAGTGAGGTTTTATAGGTTCGCGTGTCCGTTCCTTCCGCGTTCTGGACACGTCAGATGAAACAACGGTCGCCTTTCGGATGGAGATCGGGTTGGGTCCTTAGCCCTCTAGTCGTCGAAAGTATTACCGAAGCACTCCGCGTGCCATTTAGCGGTTATGGACCGGACTGATCCCTACCTATCAGTTTCTTTGCCCTGCCACCACTGTCCGCGCCGGATGAAGCCCATTGGACGAAAGGCCCTTAGCGGCAGAGCTTCATTGAACGTTTCCGGTCTAACTCAAGCCAACCTGCAGGTGCGATCGATGTTGTGGGGACTGGGCGCGAACCGATCGTGACATCAACGTACTCCTGAAGGATGTCCAGAAAATCGCTCGTGTGTTTGTAGTCGACGTGGTCGACGTTCCACAATCCGGAAGTGCGAATCTTGTCGTGACGACTGAAGCTTCCCAGCCAACCCGGAGATGGTGCATCCGCATTGCCAGAATCAGCGGAGAGAAGCCCAATCAGATTGCGCACGATGAAGGCTCGATCGCTCTCGCGTGACGGTTCGTCATCAATCGTCAACCACAATAGTGGCATTGCTCCGATTGCGACGGAAACCCTTCGCTCTAGATCCTGTCCCTCATGTCGAGTTGCGGTTCCAGCCGATTGACCCATGCCCCAGGACGAAACCGCCCACTGATTTTCACGGCTCGCAATCGCGTGACCGGCGTACAGACGAAAGATCGAACCTCGATGATTGCCGGACCCCGTGCTTGTGCCTCGCTGCGCCGATAAGCGATTCCAGAGTGTGGAGCGCGAGCCCTGAATAACGCCGTGAGTTCCCACTCTCACCACTCTCAGCATCTGGCTCTTTTGCCGAATTTCTCCGTCCTCGAAGAAAATGTAGACGCCCCGACGCGGACACTGTCGAGCGCCCGCCTCCGACAGTAGCCGCTTGCCGCGAAAGCCGGCTTTAAGTCTCTCTAGGAGCGCGTAGCATCTCTCCTGGTCCCGCTCGCGGGCGGAGGTGGACCCCTTAGTGTTCAAGGTGCTCATTTAGCCACCGTATCTGTTGCCCGATACCTAGGCCTTCCATGGGCACTTCTTTCGTGCATCCATGCTGGATGATCATACCAATGAGATCCTGCCGATATCGCTTGCCTGCCAGTAATGTGACCTTGTCATTCGCGCTAAGCCGCGTGCTGAGCTTCGACCAAACATGGTGGCTCCATTGGCGGCGCTCTCCGCGGGGCCTACTATTGAGAGTTTCGTCATAGGGAGCGATTACTTCATTGGGTTCTACGAGACCGTGTCTAGCGGATAGAAGGAACCATCCATCACAATACCGTTCAACGAATTGTCGGCTCTTGCTGAAGAGCGGTGAGTTACACAGGCCCTGAGCAGCGGCGGAATGCGAAACCTTTCCGGCGACGCAAGCGACCAAGCCAATGTGTGCCATTGGTTAATCGGTGAAAGTGAAGCCCAACTTTATGCTTGGCGATGTCGGTAGAAAGCTGGTTGAAAGCTGGTACGCTCCAACGTTCTGCACTGGAATTTGCTAAGGCAGTTCCGGCCGATGCACCCAAAACGGAATCCAACCTTAACTCACTAGGTGTCGCGCTCCGGAAAGTAGGCGAAGGCTTCGATAGCCCACTGCCTTGGACACTCGATTGATTCGAGCAAGAACATTGGCGAGTTCTGGTTTCTGACCCTTTTTGCCATTGATTCCGTATCGTCAGCCGCCGGCGTCACAGAGGTACTACTTGGTGCCGCTTGGTGGTGGCATCGTCCAGACTGCTTTGTCGAAACTGATAGACTGGCGTCTGCCATGAACCGCAGACAATTCCTCCAAACCCTCGGCACCGCGGCGCTGCCTCTGCATACCCTCGCCGCACAACATCGCGGCAAGGTCAAGATCACCGACGTCAAAGTTATGATCGTCCGCGGAACCTGGGACTGGAACCTCGTCAAAATCGAGACCGATTCCGGACTCTACGGTATCGGCGAAGCCTACTGGGGCTTTGGCGTGAAGGACATGATCCTCAATCAGTTCAAGGCGCTGATCGTTGGCGAGGATCCTCTGAATGTCGACAAGCTCTATCACAAGATGCTCATGCGCTCTGCGGGCCAAGGCGCTGTGGGAGGCGTGACGGTGACCGCGGCCAGCGGCATCGAGATCGCCCTGTGGGATCTGGCTGGCCGCATTCTGCAAACACCCGTCTGCAATCTGCTCGGTGGACGCTTCCGCGATCGCGTCCGCTTCTATCGCACGCTCCAGACGCCCGATAACGTTGAGGATCAGGGCCATTGGCGCGCCCAATGCCAAGGCATGATGGCCGAGAAATTCGGCTGGACGGCGTTCAAGGTGCAGGGCGATGGCATCCCGACCAAGGCGGATCCAGACTACAAAGAGCCGGGTCACGACGCCTACACCCGCGGACTCACCAATCGCGATCTGCGTCGCATCGAGAAGGCCATGGCGACTGTGCGCGATACCGTCGGACCCGACCTGGACTTCGGCGTGGAGGCGCATTGGAAATACGATGTCCGCGATGCCATCAACATGTGCAAGGCCATTGAAGGCGTGAAGCCGATGTGGTTGGAAGATCCCGTTCCGGCAGGGAATCCGGAAGCGATGGCGTCGGTGACGCGGGCGTCGAACGTGCCGATTTGCACGGGCGAAAACCTGTACACGCGCGAGGGCTTCCGGCGGCTGATTGAGCTGAATGGCTGCGACATCGTCCACATCGATATCCCGAAGTCGGGTGGGTTGCTGGAATCGAAGCGGATCCACGATCTGGCGGATAACTACTATATTTCAACGGCCGCCCACAATCCGGCGAGCCCCGTGGGCACGATCGCGTCGGCGCACGCGGCGGCATCAATGCGGGATTTCCGCGTGCATGAACTGGCCAAGTACATCGACTGGTGGCAGGATCTGGTGGTGATGGAAGGTCCGGTGATTGAGAAGGGCTATCACGTGATTCGGGATAAGCCGGGCTTGGGAGTGGAAATCAATCCAGATGTGGCGAAGGCGCACCTGGCCCCAGGGGAGAAGTGGTGGGGATGAGTTTCCCGTGGCAGGAAAGACGGTGATTCCGTAGGCCACCTCTGTTGTGGTCGGCACCTGTTCCCAACGAGAATGCGCCGAACGATCCAATGAGCGAACCCCTGGAATGTCGAATTCTATCCGCCTTGAATCCTCCCGGTGTCGCAATCGCAGTGCTTCTTCATCTCAAAGGCTTCGACGACGCAACCCCCGGCATTTCATCTCGAGCGGCGCGGCGATTGGATGCCTTTTCTGGTGGAGACTCGGACGATACATCGATAAGGCACGTCGCCGGGACCCGATTCAAAGATCGATCACTCTTCTCTGCGCAACAACGCTTTGGACGCTCGTCCTCTGGGCCATCATCGCAACCGGGGTTCACGGAGACGCACTCACAATCGCAGTCCTGGTCAGTGCCGCAGTCCTCTGGCCCGCGCTCGGATTCCTCGCCGCACGCGACGTACGCCCTAAGCACCTGATATCCTGACCAATTCAACCCATGCCTGCAAAACGAGAAGTCTCCGCCGACAAATTCGTCTTTGGCTGCCATCGCTTCGGCTTCGGACCCGCGCCCGGCGGCAAAGGTTCCGTCGACGTCGAAAAGCATGTCGTCCCGCTCGTCAAGACCGCCTATGAACAGGGCATCCGCGCCTTTGATTCCGCAGTCCTCTACCGCGCGACGCTGCAACTCGGACGCGCGCTGGAGATCCTGAACATCGATCCCAATGAGATTAAGTTCCAGACCAAGTGCCTTCGCTATCTGGGACTCGCCGCCGCCGACGGATCCGTCGAACATCAGCCCGAGGCCTTGCTGCAAGGCATCCCCACGCGCTATCACGGACTCACCGACAAGTGGGACACCTCGCCCAAAGGCGTCGAGCAACAGATCTGCCGCGAACGGATCGAATGGGGTGGACGCACCATGGTCGGCGTCGCGCTGCACGATCCGCCGGATATGGAAAAGCAGGTCGGCCTCAATTGGGAAACCGACATCCGGCCGACGGTTGCGTATCTGAAGTCCGCTAAGAAAGCTGGTTTCTTCGAACGGATCGGACTCGGTATTAAAGAGCCGGATTTCGTCCATCGGTTTCTTGTCGAAGAACCCGGCACGCTCGACTACGCCGGGCTCACGTTCTGCCCGTCGATTCTCGGTCCGCTGATGAAGATCATTGACGCGAGTCATGCACAGAACTTCGAAGTCACACTGATGGGCATCAACTATGGGCAAGCGTTCACGCTCACTGAAGATCCCGCCACTGCGCCGCCGTTCCTCTACAACTATGAGAACGCCAACGCCGAAGAGCGGGCGCTGATGTCGCAGTTCTACCGCATTTGTGGATCGACTCCGCTACTGCACTTGGCCGCGGCTGTTGCCGGATTATTGGTGACTCACTTCCCGAAGTCCGTTACGCAGATCGTGACGTCCACGATGACTCCTTCGCGTCTGGTCGAAACCATGAAGCTGGTGCGCGAGACGGAAGTCCCCGCGCCGGTGTGGAGCGAGTTGAAGTCCGCGGGCTTGATCCCGAACGAGTTTCCGACCTCGTAGCGTTTCCGATATACTTGGGCGCGTGGTACTTGGCCTCGCGCTCATTCTCTTTATCGCTGTGGATTTCGAACGCGACGTTCGTCCCGTTTTTGAGCAGTCTTGCGTGAAGTGTCACGGTGGCGCGGCAGGCGCAATGGCGGGACTCGACCTCCGTAACCCGGCCAGCACCCGTAAAGTCATCCAGGCAGGAAATCCGGAAGCCAGCCGTCTTTTCCGCGTCATCGCAGGCTTCGACAAACCCGCGATGCCCCTGGGTGGCGCGGCGCTGACCAAGCCGCAGATCGAAGCGATCCGCGAGTGGATCGCCAGCGGTGCCGAACAAACGGCCAGCCAAACTACCGGAGCCAAGCCGTGGCCTTACCGGCTTCCGCAAGACACAGCGAACGCCAGCATCGACAAGTTCATCGATCGAAAACTGGCGGAAAACCAGCTTGCCGCGAAAGCCCCGCGCGCCGATCATCAGATGCTGATCCGCAGGCTGGCTTTGGATCTGACGGGGCTTCCACCTGAAGCCGCCGACTTTCCACTGACCTATGCGCAAGCTGTCGACAAGTATCTGGCTTCTCCAGCCTATGGCGAGCGCTGGGGGCGCCACTGGCTCGATGTCGCCCGCTACGCCGATAGCAATGGATTCGAGCACGACTTCAATCGTCCGAACGCCTGGCGGTATCGCGACTACGCGATCCGCGCGTTCAATGAAAACAAACCATTCGATCAATTTCTACGAGAACAGATCTCCGGCGATGAGTTCGATGAGCCTTCGAACGACGCTCTCATCGCTACGGGATTTCTGCGCAACTACGCCAAGGTGGGTTTTCGCGAGAAGGACAATCCGGAGTTCCGGCTTGAGTATTTGGACGACATGATCGCGACGCTGGGACGTGGAGTGATGGGCTTGACCGTGCAATGCGCGCGTTGCCACAACCACAAGTTCGATTCCATCGCGAAGTCCGACTACGATCGCATGAAGGCAAGCCTGTGGGGCTATGTGGAAGTCGATCATCCGCTGGTTCCGCGTGAGGAAGCCGCCCGGTGGGAACAGACGAATCAGGCGATCCAAGCCAGACTGCAAGCCGTCCGGCAGCAGCTCGCCACACTCGAAAAGCCTTACAAAGATCAACTTCTGCCAGCGAAACTGAAGCGCTTTCCGCAAGCCGCGCAGGATGCCATTGCCATGCCTGAAGCGCAGCGCACACCGGGACAGGTGCTGCTCGCGAACCAGATCTTGCGAACTACCAGCGTCTCATCCGCGGAAGCCGCGCGCATCATGCCTGCCGACGCCAAGTCGCAACGGCAGGATCTGCTCGACCGCGCCGCCGCAATCGAAACCCAACGCCCCGCGCCGATTCCCGTTGCCGCGGGTATTACTGACGGCGATTTCCGCTTCACACCCGACGGACCCGGCGATGAACCCGCCCCCGGCAAAGGCATCCAACGCGCAGCCATCGAAGGAGCGTTTTTGTTTCAAGGCGCTGGCAAATACCGCGTTCCTCCCGGTTCGGAAATCGACCCGGGATTTCCCGCGATGCTGGTCAGCGGAACGCCTCCTGTCG
>CAZCPL010000239.1:0-8651 GCA_964500255.1 uncultured Solibacteraceae bacterium
GCTCCCTGCCCGTCATAGCGGTCGTGCGCGATCAGTAAACCAATTTCGAGAAAAAATGTTCCGGGGTCGATTAGCTTCGCAATCCGCTCGCGCGCGGTCAATTTCCCGTCGCGATGTTGTTTCTCGATCTTCGAAGCGCCCCCGCCTTTGCGTAGACGGTCTTCGAGTTCCTGCACCGACTCGACCAGCGCTCTCATTTGTGAAGGGGCCATAACAAGGTTCCTCTACTATAATCGGAGATTCATGCTCGGCTTGGATGCTAAGGCGGCGAAAGCCGCCTGGACGGTATTTCTCGTAGCTCTCGCGATCTTCACTGTCTATGAAGCGCGAGGGCCAATCGTGGTCTTCGTACTGGCGCTCTTTTTCGCCTATTTGATTGCGCCCACAGTGGACTTCAGCATGCGCCACGTCGCCCGCGGCAGATCGAAAGCGTTGGCGCTTGCGGTCGTCTACATCCTCATGGTGGGCATGCTGGGCGCCGTTGGCGCGGCACTCGCAGGCAAGATCGCTGAAGAAGCGAGTAGCCTCGCCACGCAGTTGCCGCAATACATGGCCCAGCAGGATCCGCTGGCGGCCCTGCCCTTCCCTGCATGGCTTGAACCGCTCAGAGAGAAGATCATTCTTGCGGCACGCGACCAACTCAAGAACCTCGACGAAGCCGCGCTGCCTCTCATTCGCGGCGCGTTGACCCAGGTACTCTCACAAGCGGGCAATGCGTTGACTGCCGTCCTGATCCCGATCCTTGCCTTCTTCTTCCTCAAAGACGGTCACGAACTACGTGGCATGATCGTCGGCCTTGCGCACAACCAACAACAGAAGGACTTTCTCAACCGGGTTCTCAACAGCCTCGATCATTTGCTCGCGCAGTACATCCGTGCGCTCATCGGACTCGCGATATCCACGCTCATTCTTTACACTCTCTACTTCCAAATTACGGGCGTTCGCTACGCGCTACTCCTCGGCGGACTCTCCGGCATTCTGGAATTCATCCCGGTCGTCGGCCCCCTCATCGCATCGGCGACGGTGTTGATTGTCGCGGGCGCGTCTGGATACGAACACCTCACGTGGATCATCGTATTTCTGGTTGTTTTCCGCCTCTTTCAGGACTATGTTCTCTCGCCATATCTCATGGGGCACGGCGTCGAACTGCATCCTTTGCTGGTCTTGTTCGGTGTGTTGGCAGGCGAAAAGATCGCGGGGATTCCGGGGATGTTCTTCTCTGTGCCTGTCATCGCCGCACTGCGCATTCTGTTTCTTGAGATGACCAAGCCGGAACCATCAGAACCGACAGTGGCGGATGAGTCTTGCGATTCCTAATCTTCCTCGCTGCTCTACCAGTCTTGGCCCACGTCGTCAGCACGAGCAACGGCGAACTTCGCATCAACGGAGCAGTCGCGACTTACGAACTCCGCATGCCGCTCTACGAAGTCTCGCAACTATCGAAGCCGGGCGATACGCTCTTCGACAACATCCAGTTCGCCGGCGGACGCCTCATTGAAAAGCAATGCAGCACCAGCGCTGAATGGTTGCAATGCACCGGCAAGTATCTCTTTGCCAGCGACGTGAAAGAGCTCGGAGTAACCTGCCGCTTTGCGTCAGTCACGGTTCCGAACCATGTCCACATGTTCCGCGCGGTCAAAGTCGGTGGCGAATCGGAACAACGATTT
Source organism: uncultured Solibacteraceae bacterium (assembly GCA_964500255.1). GTDB lineage: Bacteria > Acidobacteriota > Terriglobia > Bryobacterales > Bryobacteraceae > F-183. Next base: position 1,668 of record CAZCPL010000239.1, read on the forward strand.
TTCGATTCCACGCTGGTGGAAACTAACCTCACGTTCCGTCCGCCCAGCACGGGGGAGTTTTTCCTAAGAGCCTTGGTGGAAGGATTCCGACGCGGCCTCAGCGGAATCACCACCGCGCTGTTTCTGTTCGCGATCGCCGTGGTTGCGCAAGATCGCAAGCAGTTCTTACTGCTTGCGGGGATCCTTGCCGCTGTCGAGCTCGTCACCGCATCGTTCGCCCCAACACAGCTATCGCCCAAGTTCCTCGAAGCAGCGGCGGCATTGAGCACGGCTTACATTGCTATCGAAAAGATCCTCGTTCCTAAGGCTGGGCAACGCTGGCTTGTCGTCGCAATCCTGGGCGTGTTTCACGGTCTCTTCTTCCGCTTCTTTGCCGTTGAGCTTTCCGGCGCGCCATCCATCGCAGGTTTCGCCACGGGCCTGTTGTTCGCTAACTTTGCGTGGATGTTACCCGCCTCGCTTCTCACGCTGCTACCCGCCAAAGGACAGCGAATCGTCACTTGGATCCTGGTTTTCGCAGGAACTTTTTGGTTCGGCTATCGTATTCTCATGTAATGCTCGCCATTCCACTCCTTGCGCTCTCGTTTCTTGCACAACCCACGGCCGATTTCGCCGCCAAAGCCGACGCTCACATCGAGGCCTACGCCAAACAAGGCCGCTACATGGGAAGCGTGATCGTCGCCAAAGACGGCAAGATTTTGCTGGCCAAGGGCTACGGCATGGCGAATCTCGAACACGAGATTCCAAACAAAGCGAACACGAAATTTCGCCTTGGATCCATCACCAAACAGTTCACCGCCGTCGCGATCCTGCAACTGCAGGAACAAGGCAAGCTGAACGTGCAAGATCCTATCGGCAAGTACATTCCCAATAGCCCTGAGGCTTGGAAAAAGGTCACCATCCAACATCTGCTCAACCATACGGGCGGAGTTCCGAGCTATACATCCGTACCCGAATACGGCAAGCAAATGCGCGAAAGCGCAAAGCCACTCGACTTCATAGAGCGCTTCAAGAACAAGCCCCTAGACTTCGAACCAGGATCCAAACACGTCTATTCGAACTCAGGCTACTTCCTGCTGGGTATCATCATCGAACAGGTTTCGAGCAGGTCGTATGAGGCCTATCTCAAAGAGAACATCTTCGACAAGGCCGACATGCAGGACTCTGGCTATGACTGGGATTCCAAGATCCTCAAGAACCGTGCGGCTGGATATCAGCGAGAGAAAGACGGCATGCGCAACGCCGCGTTTCTCGACATGGGGCAGCCCTACGCTGCCGGTTCGCTTTACTCAACCGTCGAGGATCTCTACCGTTGGGATCGCGTCTTGAAGACGGAAAAGATCCTCAAGCAAGATTCGCTTAAAGCTGCGTGGACCCCGGCCCTCAACAACTACGGCTATGGCTGGTCGATGGGCAAAATTGCGGGAGAGCATAAGACGATCGGCCACGGTGGCGGCATCAATGGCTTCTCAACAATGATGCTGAGACTTCCAGACGATGACGCCTTCATCGCCGTCTTCGCCAACATGGAAACTCCGGATTCCGGGCGCATCGCCAACGAGCTTGGGCGCATGCTACTCGGCCAAACCGTCGAACCGCCCGTGGAACGCAAGGCCGTGACTATCGCCCCAGAGATTCTCGAACGCTACACCGGCAAGTATCAACTGGGGCCGGCGACCTTCAACATCAAGTCGGAAAAGACGCACCTTATCGTCGAAGTCACCAACCAGCCGACAATCACCTTCTATCCCGAATCGGAGACTAAGGTCTTCACCAAAGTCATCGACGCACAGCTCAGCTTCAGCGAAATCGCCGATGGCAAGGCGCAGAAGATGACGCTTCATCAGAACGGGCGCGAACAACCGGCAAAGCGGATTCCTTAGAACCGCAGCGTGTCGCCCACACGAAGGTTGTGACGCTTGGCGCTTCCGGCAGCGAGTTCGAGAACATACAGCGCCTTCTCTTTGCCGCCATAGCCGAGGCAGGGCTTGGCAGGACAAGGCTGCGCATTCTCGACAATTTCGACGACGCGCCTTTGCGGATCCAGCCAAAGGATGTCGAGCGGGATGCGCACTTGAAACATCCAGTATCCGAAGTTGCCCGGTTCGCCGTGCGTGAACAACATCCCTCGGCCTTCGGCCAGTGAATCGCGAAACATCATCCCGCGCATCATCATCGTTTCTGTACGGGCTGCTTCCGCCAGGATTCTCTTGCCGTTCGGCAGTGTCACATCGGTTCCATAGAAATCGTCCTGGGCGGACGGCCCGCTGGCCTTGCAGGCCGTCAAGAGAACAAGAATCAGGATCAGGGCAGAACGCATCTCTTAAGATAGTAACTAGTGTCTACATTCTGGAGCCGTCTCCAACTTACTTTGGAGATGATCAAGTTCGAACACTCTATCTTCGCCCTGCCCTTCGCACTCACTGGAGCGCTTTTGGCCTATCGCGAAGACGGATTCCAAACGCCGGATCTTGTGCAGAAAGTTCTTTACATTATTCTGGCGATGGTCGGCGCGCGTTCTGCCGCGATGACCTTTAACCGGTTGCTCGATCATCGAATCGACGGGCGCAATCCGCGCACGAAAAACCGCCAACTACCAGCAGGTATGCTCTCACGCAGCTTCGCCTGGGGCTTCTTCATCCTCAGTTCCACCGTTTTCTTTCTTGCGTCTTGGGCACTCAACCCTCTGTGCCTACAACTGGCTCCACTGGCGCTCGGGGTGGTCTGTTTCTATTCCTACACCAAGCGATTCACCTCCTTCGCGCACCTCGTTTTGGGATTCGCACTCGGCATCGCGCCGCCTGCAGCATGGATCGCTATGCGCGGATCACTCGATTGGAGGATGCTCTGGCTCACTGCGGCCGTCACCTTCTGGACGGCAGGTTTCGATGTGATCTATGCTTGCCAAGATTATGATTTCGACCAACGCGAAGGGCTCTTCTCTTTGCCTCGCCGCCTCGGCATCGGCGGCGCTTTGTGGATCGCGCGGATCCTGCACGTTGGCATGCTGATTTCGATCGCCGTCCTCATCCAATCCTTCGGCCTCGGATGGCTCGCCTGGGCCGGTGCCGTGGCCGTGGCCGGGATGCTCGTGTATGAGCACAGTCTTGTGAAAGCAGACGACCTGAGCCGCGTGGATGCTGCGTTTTTCACCGTGAATGGCTATGTCAGCGTGTTATTCTTCTTGTTTTGGGCAACCGATATTTTCTTGCTCCGGAGCGTTCGATGACCCCTCAATTCGATGACCAGAGACTGATCCCGATCCTGCATAAAGTGCAGGCAGGCGAGCGCCTCTCCTTCGACGACGGCGTCACTCTTTATCGCAGCAACGATCTGCTTGGCATTGGTTACATGGCGAACCTCGTCCGCGAGCGGATGCACGGCAACACGGTCTACTTCAACGTCAACCGCCACATCAACCCCACCGATGTTTGCGTCGCCAGTTGCCGCCTGTGCGCGTTCGGAAAAACCAAGCGCGACGCCAAAGCATACACGATGTCGCTCGAAGAGATCTGGCACAAGGCAGGCGAAGGCTACAGCGAGGCCGTCACCGAGTTCCACATCGTCGGAGGACTGCATCCTGAACTGACGCTCGACTGGTATTGCGAGATGCTGCGAGGTTTGAAGCAACGCTTTCCGCAAGTTCACCTGAAGGCGTTCACCATGGTGGAAATCTCGTGGTTCATGAAGCGATCCAAACTATCTGCGCTTGAGGTCATCCGCAAGCTGCGCGAAGCCGGTATGGATTCCATGCCCGGTGGCGGCGCGGAAATCTTCTCAGAGCCGATTCGCCGCATCATCTGCGATCACAAGATCGACGGTGGCGAATGGCTTCAAATTGCGAAAGTCGCGCATCAAGAAGGGCTGAAGTCCAACTGCACGATGCTCTACGGCCACATCGAAAACGAAGTGGATCGCGTCGATCACCTCGTAAAGTTGCGCAAACTCCAGGATGAGACTGGCGGCTTTGTTACGTTCATTCCGCTTGCGTTTCACCCGGATAATACCCCGCTCCATCACATCCCGAAAACCACGGGATTCATGGATCTCAAGAACATCGGAGTGGCTCGCCTGATGCTCGACAACATCGAACACATTAAGGCCTATTGGGTGATGATGACGCCGCACGTCGCGCAGATCGCGCTCCGCTTCGGTGCCAACGACATTGACGGAACCGTGGTGGAAGAGCACATCTATCGCGATGCGGGATCGTCATCCGGCCAGGGCCTGCGCCGCAATCAATTGCTGCGGCTCATTCGCGAGGCTGGCTGCGAACCGGTGGAACGTGATACGCGCTACAACCGCGTGGAACGCACCGAGTCCGCCTTCGCGATTCTGGTTTAGCTTTCCGACTTCAAGCTGGCGATCGTCTTGTCCGCCTCTTGCGTCGATAGCTCAATGTCTTTGATCAGTGCCGCAACATCGTCGTTGATCTCGACCACGTTCTTCTTTAGCGAAGTGATCGCACGCGCATTGAGGTTGTGCTTCAGATACAATACCTGATCCCGAAACACACGCAAAACAGGTTCCATTTTCGCTTCAGTGGAATGCATCGACCGCATCAGCGTGCGGTGGCGGGTCTGGGCATCGCGCAGCATCCGTTCGCTGTCGGTCTTCAACTGGCGATTGCTCATCTGCGCGATTTCGCCGTTCCACTCGTTGAACAGATCGGTGGCAACTTTGTCGATAGATTGGATCTTGTCGGTCACCTTTTTCGCGCGTCCCTCGGCGTCTTCAAAGTGGCCGTTCAACTTCTTGTAGACCTTTTCAAGATTGCCTCCGTCGAAGCCAGTGGCGGATTGAAACGCTTCCAAAGCGGTCTTGAACTCTTTGGCCGCATCCTGCTGCGCCTCTTTGCCATCGAGGATTCGGCTAACCAGGATCTCCCGCTTTTCCTTTCCGATCTTCTTCATCGACGAGTAGTAAAGCTGCGAACATCCCGTCAACGACGCGAGCAACGCAAGAGTAAAAGCAATGCGGATGGCAACGAGCATCCCTTTGATTATCTACGATGGAATCAGACCTTCGAAATTGCGCAATGATTTACCCAGGACTCGATCAACTGAAGGAATACGTCGCACAAGGATTCGCCACCGCGCGACGTCATCCGCACTTGCCATTGCGCATCTACAACTACAGTGTCAAAACGCAGTACAACTACACGGCGCACACGTGGCCTAAGGAACTCCGCGACGCCCGCGGACTGATCCTCGACGAAGACGGCCTCATCGTGGCGCGCGGATTCCCAAAGTTCTTCAATCTATCGCAACTGCCAGATTGGCCTTCAGGGCAGCCTGAGTTTTGGGAAAAGGCCGACGGTAGCCTCATCGTCGCCTTCAGCCACGAAGGCGAAACCCTGTGCGCAACGCGCGGGAGTTTTGAATCCGAGCAGGCTGTCTGGGCGGCGACCAAGATCCCCGTCGCCTTTCAACCTCTACCCGGTATCTCCTATTGCCTCGAAGCGATTTATCCCTCGAACCGTATTGTAGTCGACTACAACGGCCGTGAGGAACTGGTTCTGCTCGCGGCAATTGACCAAACGGGCGCGGATCGAGACGACATGCTTCCGCAGGCGGAACAGCACTTCCGCAAAGCCAAGTTCCACGGCCAACTGGAAGCCAGCCAGTTGCCGGTAGATCAAATTGGCGAGGGATTCGTGCTGCGCTGGCCTGACGGTACTCGCGCTAAGGTAAAGCTCGATGAGTACGTCCGCGCGCATCACTTGCTGTTTGCACTTTCCACCCGCTCGATCTGGGAAATGCTTGTGGCGGGCGAGGATGTCGAAGCACGCTACGCCGAGATGCCAGAGCAGATCCGAAAGTGGGCCTCCGAACGGGCGCAGATATACCGAAGGGCGCAAGCTGCGATGGTTTTGGCGGCCACGGCGGAATTCCGCGAAGCGCCCCAAACATCCAACCGGGCGGAGTTCGCGGTCTGGGCCAAGACACGAAAGTGTCCCGGACTCCTGTTCAAACTACTGGACGGGAAGTCGATCGAGGATGACGCTTGGAAGTTGATCGAACCGAAGTGGGAACGTCCGACCTGGATCGACCAGATTGAGGAAGGCTGATGCAATGGGGCGGTTGTGCGCCGCCCCGCCGCGAATGCAAACTACTTGGGGAAAAGGCGAGTCGCTTGGCCGGTGAGCACTGAACCGCCTCCGCCGAACGAAAGTCCAAAAGCATTGCCGGAACTGGCGACCGTGAAGTTCATGATGTATGCGGCACCGTTGATGGTAAACTTCGCGTTTCCGGTACAGTCGGCAGCAACCTCGTACTTGCCGTCATAGCTCTTACGTTCCACAAGTCCTCCGGCAGAAGTGCTGTAGGTGCCCGTCACCGTACCCCTGCCGTCGAAGTTCAAAACACCCAGTTCGCCAAGCGAAACCAGGGCACTTTCGACGGTGAGGGTGCCCTGGGTAAAGTAGCCGAAACCACCATTCAGAGTCGCCGCAGAGCAAGCGCCTTGCGCCTCGATCTTGGTTCCACCACCCGCGCTGGTGATACCCGGTTCACGAGTCATGATGTAGAAATCTGAACCGCCATTGACGACGACGCCGTCAAACTCCAAGCCTTCGGCGGTCTTGCCGGTCATCGTGCAGTCGGAACCGAGCAGGTAGTCACCCGCGGTGTCGCCCACGGTTACCTCCGCTGCGGTGGTTGAAGCTACTCGGACCGTGAACTTGCCCTTACCATCGAACACGATGCGCCCAACTTGGGAATTCGTGGCTGTCTTGCCGTCGATCGTGGCGGTTGTGTCGGTGGTGTACGCGAACGCGCCCGTGAGTGTCGCATTGCTACATTGCTGAGCGAACGCCGTGGAAGCAACCGCCAGGAATGCGAAAGTGAGTAGTGTTTTCATCTACTCAGGTAAGCGCGTATTTCAGCGAAAAGCGTTCAAAAAAAGCCGTGCAATCTTAGAGTGCGGAATGGTGGGCCTGACAGAACTCGAATCTGTGACCTCTACCGTGTCAAGGTAGCGCTC
>CAZCPL010000240.1:0-8620 GCA_964500255.1 uncultured Solibacteraceae bacterium
ACAGTATGCTCGGCAAAGGCGGCATGGGCGAGGTCTACCGTGCGATCGATCTCACGCTCGCGCAATCTGTCGCGCTAAAGTTCTTGCCGGAAGAAGCCGCCCGCAACGAACGCTGGCTCGAACGCTTCCATAGCGAAGTCCGCATCGCGCGACAGATCTCGCATCCGAATATCTGTCGTGTTTACGATATCGGCGAGTTCGAAGGAACGCCGTTCATTTCGATGGAATACGTCGATGGCGACGACCTCGGTGCGCTGCTCGGCAGCATCGGACGCCTACCTTCCGACAAGGCTCTCGAAACCGCACGCAAGCTCTGCGCGGGCCTTGCTGCCGCTCATGACAAGGGCGTGATCCATCGCGATCTCAAGCCCCAGAACATCATGATGTCCAAGCGCGGCGAGATCGTGATTATGGATTTTGGCCTCGCTGCCGTCGCCGACTCTCTCGGCGGCCCTGAAGCACGCAACGGCACTCCCGCCTATATGGCACCCGAGCAGTTGCGAGGCTCCGAGGTCACCGCCAAGAGCGACATCTATGCCCTCGGGCTCGTCCTCTACGAGATCTTCACCGGCAAAAAGCCGTATGAAGCAAAGTCGATTCCTGAACTGATTCAGCTTCAGGAATCCACCAATCATTCTTCGCTGAGCATGACATCCATCTCCGCGGATATCGACCCTGCGGTGGAAAAGATCATCAAGCGCTGCTTGCATCCGGATCCCGCAATGCGGCCCTCGTCCCCTCTGGCGATCGCGGCGGCGCTACCGGGTGGAGATCCCTTGGCGGCAGCGCTGGCGGCGGGCGAGACCATCTCTCCGGAACTGCTTGCAGCCTCCGGCAAGCGCGAACCCGTTCCGTTCAAGTACACGTTTCCCGCATTGCTCGCGGTGGCCGCGGTGATCATCGCGGTGCCCATCGTCGGCCAGAAGATCTATGCGATCAACTACGCGCCGACAATCATGCCACCCGAAGTATTGGCTCAAAAAGCACGCGACAATGCGGCCATACTCGGCTATGCGGAACCGCCTCTCGACAGCAACCACTCGCTTCGCTACCCGGCTGGTTACTATGGCTGGCTGCAGCGGCTAAACGAAAAAGGAAAAGCGGATTGGCACTCCGCCTTCGCCTCCGAAGCCGCCTACCAACTCCGCTACCGTCAGAGTCCCCGGCTTCTGATGGCCCTTCCGGATGGCCGCGTCGGCGACAGCCGACCTGCCTCCGATGTTTCCGGCATGTGGACCATGGATGTTGATGCTTATGGCCGCCTCCGCCACTTCGAAGCGGTGCCACCCCAATTGGTGAAGAGCCTTCAATCGCCAGTTGCGGTCGATCCCGTTCCCGCCTTCCGCGCCGCAGGGCTTGATCTCGCTCAATTCGCCGAAGCTAGCCCCCAGTGGACACCGGCACACCCCTTCGATCATCGCCGCGCCTGGAAGGGGCGTCACCCGGGTTTCCCCAGCATGGATCTCACCGTGACTCTGGCCTCGTTTCAAGGCAGAGTGGTCGACTTTCGCATGGATTGGCCGTGGTCCGAACCCGATCGCATGGGGCCGGACAAACAGGCGAGAACGCGATTCAATGGCGAAATGGTGAACTTGTTCTTCCGAGCGAGCGGTCTTATGGCATGTATCTGGTTCGCCAGCCGCAACCTCCGCTTTCGCCGCGGGGACAAACGCGGTGCATTGCGCATCGCCGTTGCCTACTTTCTGTTTCAGATCGCGCGTATCCCAGGCACTTTCCATTTGGTTCCCGATCCCGCCGTTGCCAACATTTTGTTGTTCCACATCGCCGACGCCTTTTTCTACGCCGCCCTGGTATGGCTGCTCTACGTCGCACTTGAGCCCATCGTCCGTGCACGCTGGCCGCATTCCATCATCGCGTGGAGCAAAGCCATTTCGGGCCAATTCACCGATCCGCTGTTGGGATCTCATGTCCTCTACGGTTCACTGGCTGGCTGCGTGATGGCCGCACTTTTCCTTGGAATTCAGTGGTTCGATGTCTACGAGGGCGGTCGCCCAATGCAAGTCGGACTCGATGCCGCGATGGGGATCCGCGAGTGGTTCGCCTTTATGTTCCGGAACCTCGCCAATGGCATGACCAACGGCATGACAACAATGTTCCTGATGTTCGGCTTACGGCATATCTTTCGCAAAGACTGGCTCTGTGCCACAGCCGCTTCGGTGATGTTCACACTCCTGCAAAGCCGAAACTTCGACGGATTCGGTTGGCTACCGCTGCTCCTCTGGTTCGCCGTCTATTGCGCCATGATGTTCGCCCTCATGCGCTTTGGAATGCTCGCCGCCGCAGTCGCTGTTTTCACCGCCAATATGCTATTGAACAACTCAGCCTGCGCCGATCCCCGAATCTGGTATTCACTTCCAGGATACCTGCAGCTAGTCGCCATCGCTGCGGTCGCCAGCTTCGGATTCTGGGCCTCGCGCGGCGATCATACGATCGATCCAACCGGACTTTCCGCATGACCATCATCGACCCACACGTCCACGTGTGGACTCAAGATCCGAAGTATCCATGGGCCAAAGATCACACGAATCCACCGGGAACCGAGAAGAACGTCGAGATGCTCGTCGCCCATATGAAACACAATGGTGTCGCGCACACGGTGCTTGTCCAATACATCGGTTACCGTTGGGACAACTCGTACACGTTCGATTCCATGCGCAAGTATCCGGGCCTGTTCCAAGCGGTGGCACGCGTTAATCCACTCGACCCAGCAGCGCCAGAACATGGGTGGAAGCTGAAAGAACAAGGATTTCGTGGCATCCGCTTAAGCCCCGCGCCGGATGCAAGCGGCGATTGGTATCGCGGACCTCTCATGGCACCTCTGTGGAAAGCTGCGGAGGTTGCGAAGATCCCAATGCAGATTCTTGCGGGTCCGTCACGCATGCCCGATACAGGCGCGTTGATCGAGAAGTTTCCGGAACTCGATGTCGTCATCGACCACATGGCGGATACGCCTGTGGGTCAGCCGCGAGAGCTCGACAAGCTCATTGCACTCGCCAGGTATCCGCGCGTGTTCGTGAAGATCTCCCATACCTGGACGCTTTCCAAACGAGAATACCCCTGGCGCGACACTCATGAACACGTCAAGCGCCTCTACGCCGCCTTCGGACCCCAGCGCCTCATGTGGGGAACCGACTGGCCCGTCTGCGAAAGCCAACGGGGATCCTACTCGCAAGCCCTCACCTCCGTTCGCGATGAAATGAAGTTCTTCAACGAAGACGATCTGAGTTGGATCCTCTCGAAGACAATCGAACGAATCTGGAAATTCACAAAATGAGAATACTGTTTCTTCTCGCTCTGCCCGCGTTCGCGCAACTGGTGGAAGAGTATGCGCCTCCGCGCGCCAACTGCTGTCTTGCCGGTGCTGCGCAGGCACTCGCCGACCAACTACAGGATTGGAATCAACTGGGCCGCTACGACGCCGATAACGCGAAGCTGAGAGCAATGCCGCCCGAGGCCGGACGCGTCGTCTTCTTCGGCGATTCCATCACGGATGGCTGGAAGCTCGCCCAGTACTTTCTCGGCAAGTCCTATATAAACCGCGGCATCGGCGGCCAAACCACGGCACAAATGCTCGTTCGCATGTATCCGGACGTCATCGACCTCAAACCCGCCGCCATCGTGATTCTCGCCGGAACCAACGACATCGCCCGCAACAATGGCCAGCAGACACTGAAACAGATCACCGACAATTTGCAGGCGATCGCGGAACTCGCGCAGTTGCATGGCATCAAAGTGATTTTCTCATCCGTATTGCCAGTCAGCGACTACACGCAACGCCCCAAAACCAAGCAGCGCCCGCCTGAGGACATCCTCAAACTCAATGCCTGGATCAAAGACTTCGCCGCCAAGAAGGGCGCAATCTATTTGGATTACTTCGCCGATACGGTCGACGCCAAGGGAATGTTGAAGGAAGGCATTTCCGGCGACGGCTTGCATCCCAACGCGAAGGGTTACGAAGCGATGGCTCCGCTTGCCGAAGCCGCGATTCAGAAAGCCCTGGGCCGCTAGCTCAGGATGCAAACGTCTTTGAGATTGCGATAGTCTTCCGCATAGTCGAGTCCATAACCGACTACGAACTCGTCCGGAATCTGGAAACCGACATAGGCGACATCCACAGGACGCAGGCGGCGTTCCGGCTTGTCGAGAAGCGTCGCAATCTTGAGGCTGCGCGGCTTGCGCTGTTCCAGGAGTTGCAGCAGATAACTCAATGTGACTCCGGAATCGACAATGTCCTCAACGATGATGACATCGTGACCTTCGATCGAGACATCCAGATCTTTGGTGACCTTTACCTGACCCGAAGTGGACTTGCCTTTGCCGTAGCTCGAAATACCCATAAACTCAATGCGCGCCGGTGTCTGCATGGCGCGCGAGAGATCGGCCAGAAACATGCAAGCGCCCTTGAGAATCACGATCAGGTAGATGGGTCCGCGGCCCGCATAGTCTTCGTCAATCCGCTTACCGAGCTGCTGAATGCGGTCGTGGATCTGCTGCGCGGAAATAAAGACGCTGAGATTCGCTGCCATGTTTAGAATTTGGGGATTTCGACTAATTTCGCATGACGCCACAAGCGCTCGAGTTCGTAGAACGCACGAGCGGTGGGCGAAAACACGTGGACAACCATGTCGCCATAGTCGGAAAGAATCCACTCGCCGTTTCTGAAGCCTTCGAGCGAAGCCGCGTTGTAGCCGGTCTTGCGCAATTCAACATCGACTTCTTCGGCGATGGCCTGCACCTGCCGACTATTGGTTCCCGTGCAGATCACGAAGAAATCCGCAAAGGTTGTCACTTCGCGAAGGTCGAGCACCAGGATGTCAAGCGCCTTCTTTTCATCGGCGGCACGCACGGCCGCAAGCCAGATCGGCGGCTCGCTGGTTTCAATATAAGGGGTAACTACCTGAGGGGCCGCGGCAGCAGGAGCGGCTTTCTTGGTGGTGGTTCTCTTGGTTGCAGCCTTCTTGGCTGCCTTCGGTGCTGCGATTTTCTTGGTTGTTGCCAAACTCATCCCATCGTACTACATGGGCTTCGGGCATCCTGCTGGGATATCATTGTGTCTTCACATGAATGAGAGACAGCGGCGCGTCATCACAATGGCGCCCATGCCTGCCGAAAAGTGCGCCTACGCCCTCGCGCGTTATAGCCGGTCACCCGATTCGATCGCGAAGTCGATTGAATGGGTCCGCACCCATGACGAGTCGAAATTCCTCGATAGTTTTTATTTCCAGTACGGCCATGCGTCGATCGCCGACCTGGGCCATGTGGTGATGTGCTTCGAAGGAATCTCCGAACTCGCGGCAACCGAAGCCGAAGACGAACAGCTTTGGGACGGCCAAGCGCGTTCGTCGCGCTACCAGGACTTCGGCACCACAGGCTTCATCGTGCCAAGCGAGTTCGACGACGCGCAAACCGCCTCCTATCGCGCGGGTGGCGAACGCCTGCTCACCGCCTATCGCGAGATCCACGAGAAAGCGGTTGCACATCTCTCGACGAAACTCCCCAGGCCCGATGCGATGAAGGCGGACGCCTACCAACGAAACATCGCGGCGCGAGCTTTTGACATCGCCCGCTATTGCCTCTTCTGGGGCATCCCGACAGGCGTTGGCCAAGTCACCAGCATCCGCACGCTGGAACGCCAGATCCGGCGGCTGAAAGCTTCTCCGTACCGGGAAATCCGCGAACTGGCCAGCGAAATCGCGGACGCTTGCCGCGAACCCGCCACCTGCACGCTCGATGGTTCTCCGGCAGAGGCTCCGCTCGCGCCGACGCTTGCCAAGTACGTGGACCCTGACGAGTATTTGACGAAGTCGCGTGCCGATCTCGCAGCGTGGGCCTCACAGAATCTACCGGCAAACTTCGAGCAGTCAACCGAAGACATCGATCTATTGCAGCCTACAGAAGTCGAATCGGACATCGCGGCAACACTGCTTTATCCAGTGACGTCGCTGCCTTTCCGCGCACTCTACGAGTTCGCCATCGCCAATCCCAAACTGCGCCGCGAAGCGATCGATGTGGCACTGCAATCGCGAACCAGACGCGATGAAATGCTCCGCGAGTTCCGTGGGGGCCTGTTCGCCTACGACATGATTATGGACATCGGAGCGTATCGCGATCTGCACCGCCATCGCCGCTGCCAGCAGTTCCGCCAAGAGTACGGCACACATCTTGGATACGAGACGCCGCAGGCAATTCACGATGCGGGGCTCAAGGATTTCTACTCATCGGCAATGGATGAGGCCTTCGCCTTGTCCGCTTCCCTGCCCTCGCCTGGCTCGCACTACCTGCTGCCATTCGCGACTCGCGCACGATTTCTCTTCAAGATGGATTTCGCCGAAGCCGAATACATCAGCCGCCTGCGTAGTGGCGTCAAAGGCCATTTCAGCTACCGAAAAGTGGCGTGGGAAATGAAATGCAAGATGGATAAGTTGTATCCCGAACTCGGTCGCCTCATCGAAGCAACTCCGCCGGAAGTGGAGGATCCGCTCCAACGATGACTCCGCAAATTGAAGCCAAGGTCCGCGAGATCGTTGCCGCTTCGAAAGTTCCTTTGGATGGCGCAGCGATCCGCCGTCAACTGAAGGGCGATTTCGCCGTCAAGGCCAAACAGAAGGATGCTTTTGAACAGTGGCTCCCATCGCTCGGCCTCGTCGAGTGGCCCGCCGCGAAGTATGGTCCGCGCTATTGGAACCGAACCGCGGAAGATGTGGCAGAGGACGCGGCCATGACGGCAACGGCAGTCGCTATCTTGCCGAAGAAGCTGATCGCTACGATCACCAAAGGCAAATCCGGATATCCCAAAGATCGCATTGAGGGGTTGATCGCCAGGCTCGAAGACGATGGCAAGCTGCATCGTCAGCCGTTATTGGCGGAGACGAAATACAAGCTGACCTCGAGGCTGAGCGAAGACTCGCGTGAGTTCTTGCAGAAGGCGTTGCGAGTCATCTTAAGATCGTTGAAAGCCCTTGGCGACGACGTCGCACCACCCACCGCGTCCCCCTCACCGGCAGATGACCGTATTCTCGCAACGCTCGCGGAACTCGAACCGCAGAAAGGCTTGCTCGTGACCTCGCAACGCTTGCGCCGCGCAGTTCCAGACATCGCCAAGAAAGACTTCGACGACGCCGTACTGAGGCTCTATCGCAGTGAGAAAGTTCTCTTGCATCGCCACTCGGGACCCTTCCTGCTTCCCGCCGAAGAGCGCAACGAACTTATCCAATCCGCCGAGAGCTTCTACGTTGGGGTATGTTGGAATACCGGAGAAGAGTAAAGACACGTGCTCGCCAGCATCCGAAATCCGTTCTTACAACAGGTCATCACCGACCCTTGGGATCGCGCGGACTCTGACACGCTTTCCATCAATCAAAAGCAGTTCGAGCAGTGCATTTCACTGATCGATGAAGTCCGCACCAGCGGGCGCAGCTCCAGCCTGCTCATGCACGGGGAAGCGGGTTGCGGCAAAACCCACCTCATGTCGCGGGTTCGGGCGAATCTCGATGGACGCGACGACGCACGCTTCTTCGCCGTGCGCCTCGAAACAGTGGCTTCGCGCATGTGGCGCACCGTCCGGCGCGCGATCGTGACCGATCTGCTGCGGCAAGAGCCTGGCGGCTCGCAAACTTTGTTGGCCCACGTATCGAAAGAACGCGATCTCACGGGCCTCAGCTACGGGCTTTCCACGATTCTCGAACACTATCGATCCGATCGCTATCGCCCGTGGTGCGTGGCGTGGCTCAAAGGTGAGCCCCTTCCAGAGCATCTTCTCGCCAAGCTCGATTTGGCTGTGGATGAGAACGAAGAAGTCTCGCTCGAAGATCAGGCGCATCAGGTCGTATTGGAACTCTCACGACTGATCGCCCCGGCCGTGGTGGTCTTCTGTTTCGATCAGGTGGAGGCCCTCGAAACCTTTCCCGGAGATCGCGACGGATTGCTTGCTTTTGGCAAAGCCGCAACGGCCTTGCATGCGGAGTTGCAGAACGCGCTGCTGATCTCACTGATCCAGACCAGCTTCAAGCCGCGCTTCGAGGAAGGCCACAGCTACATTCTCGACCGCCTTTCGATTCATCGGTCCGAACTGCAACAATTGACTCGCGAACAGGCCACGCAGCTCTTGCTGCAACGCATGAGTTCGGATGCCGAACTGGCGCAGTTGCGGCAACGGCATCCTGCGGAAATGCTCTGGCCAATCACGCAAAAGCAGATTGCGGAAGTCTTTCAAAGCGAACCTCGCTGCCCTGCGCGCAAGCTGATTCACGAAGCGGCGCAATTCTTCGAAGCCGCCCGTGGAACCTCCAAATCCCAGCAGCATCGAACTTTGAACGAATATCTCGATGCGGAATACGCATCGCGGCTCGAAGCCTCGTTGGGCGCGTCGGGTGGATCTCCTGGCAGCCAGGAATCCGACGGTATTTTGCTATCCGGCCTGCCCGTTCTGCTTTCCGCATCCGGACGCGGCGGCCAGCCGACGTCTGAACACAAGCTCATCGATTTTGTGATTGAAACACCCGGCGCGCCCATCGCCATTTGTCTCATCAACCAAGCCCACGGTTCGGCGTTGGCGCGGCGGGTGTTTCAATCACAAAATCGATGAGCTTGTGTTCAGACG
>CAZCPL010000241.1:0-5596 GCA_964500255.1 uncultured Solibacteraceae bacterium
CTTGGGTCATTAGCTCTGACTCGTCCTCAACTCGGTTGGCGGCGCCGCAGGTGCGCGCGGCACGCGAAAAGAATGAGGCCCGCCACCGAGAGCGGCAGAAAAAGCAATCTGGCGATCGCAGCCGGAGCTCCGGCGCCGGTCATTCCCAGTCGAAACAGGACAAAATGCGTCAGGATACTCGAATGCGCCCGGTCAATCCAGAAGTAGTCGCCGTTTTCATTGAGCGCGAAAGCCTTCGCACGCGAAAGTTTCCAGGCAAGCCACCATTTCCACTTGGTCATGATCGGCTCGGCCGCACAGATCATTCCCAGAACGTCGTAGACCCGCAAGTTCACATCCGCGAGTAGCCGTTCACGCCCCTCGCTACCTCCATAGTCGGTCACGCGAAAGATACGCGCCGTCGAACGCAAGGCCTTTGGCTGGCCACCATAGCAAGTTACGAGATCGATTTCGACGTTGGGATGATTCTTGTAGATGCCGGGAATCAGATCCTCCAGCAGTTCCCGCGAGCCGGATTCGACCAGGAGAACACGATGGAAGGGAGGTATCTTGACGTTGAAGAAAGAGCGGATCAATCCTTTTAGTGTATCGGACAGGTGGCACGGATCCACGTCGGAGCGGAGGTAAGTGGTCGGTCGGACAAAAGAAGCCTCAAACCTCGGAAAATCGGTAGCCCATACCTCGAACGGTAATGAAGTGCTTGGGAAACTTCTGATTCTCTTCCAGCTTCTGCCGCAACCAAGCCATGTGGACGTCCACTGTCCGTGTTTCGGGAGTCGAGTCGTAACCCCAGACATCGCGAAGCAGTTGCTCGCGAGAAATCGTCTCGTCGCGATGTTCCACCAGATACCGCAACAGTTGGAACTCACGGGCGGACATAGCGACCACCGCGCCCGCGCGGGTGACCTCAGACCGTTTGAAGTCCACACGCACGTCTCTGAATTCGTACACATCCGCGAGACGTGGACCAGGTGTTTGGGACCGTCGCAGCAGCGCCTGAAGTCGAGCCACCAATTCCATCGTGTCGAAAGGCTTGGTGAGGTAGTCGTCCGCGCCGATCTGTAACCCGGTCACCTTGTCGACGACGTTGCCACGCGCGGTCAACATCAGCACCGGTGTCATGATGTTGTTTTGCCGCAAGGTCCGGCAAACTTCGAAGCCGCTCTTTTTGGGCAACATGACATCGAGAATGATGAGGTCAAACTTACCTGTGAGGGCTTTCTGCAAGCCGGTTTCGCCATCGGCCGCGGAATCGACTTCGTAGCCCTCCAGATCCAACCGATCCGTCAGGATCATGGTGATGCCCGGTTCGTCTTCCACTATCAGTACATTGGGTTTCATGTCAAATTCGTTTCCGGACTGGCGTTCAACGCCGGTTCGGCTTCACGAGCCATGGCCGGCAATTCCAGAATAAACCGGCTTCCCCTGCCGATGGAACTTTCCACGCTCACCCGTCCGCTATGTGCTTCGATGATTCGCTTCACAAGGCTCAGGCCCAAGCCCGTTCCATGAATCTGATCGTCAACAGCCTTGCGCCCGCGGTAGAATGGCTCAAAGATGTGCCGCAGGTCGGTCGATTCGATGCCGGGCCCTCTATCTTCGACAATGATTCGAACCTTGCTGCCATCGCTTGTGGCGGTGGCGGACACCGAAATCCAAGGCGAATCGCCGCCATACTTCGCCGCATTGACAATCAAATTCTGAACAGAGTGAGAAAGCGATGCTGAATCGCCTATCACTGCGGGCAAGCCGGGGGCAATGTGCCGTTCCACCTCGCAGTTGCGAGACTGTAGGACCTGTTCGCTGGAGCGCAGGGCGCTTTCCACTGTAGACTCTACATCGACTGGTTTCGGCGCAGGCACGCGACCTCTTTGAATCCCCGCGTAGCCAAGAATCTGTTCGACCATGTCGGCCAGCCGCCGGCCTTCATTGCGAACCAGGGTTCCATAGCGCTTCACTTGCGCATCGCTTTTCACAACACCGACAGCGAGGTTATCTCCTGCAGAGCAGATCACCGTCAACGGCGTACGCAACTCGTGCGAGATACCAGCCACGAATTCCATCTGCTGTTGGGCCAACTGCTGGGCGCGTCTTGTGGATGCCACAAAGGCCGCAATGGTCAACCCCATCAAAAGCAGAATGCCCGAAATGATGCCCAGGTTTTTGTAGCGAAGGCTTTGGACGGCCGAATCCAGCGATCCGGATTCGTGTTTTGCCTGCAGCAACCATTTGCCCTGGCGCCCGGACATCGGTGGGGGGCCGCCTTCTTCGCCGCCCCTTGGCCCGCCGGGCGCACGGCGCGCCACGCCATCAGGGCCTCCACCTTTGTTGAAGGACTCTCCACCGCCACGGCGAGATCCGCCTTTGCTGGACTTGGCCCCGCGATCCCGTCCATTGCCCAATCGGCTCATCTCCTGGGGAATCAATTCAAAGAGCCCAGCTTCCAGATCGGGGGTGGTGAACGAAACGGTTTCCGACTGTTTGCTGGCAAAAATTTGTGCCGAAGGATCTGCTCGATCCACGATTCGAATCCGGTAGTTCTCGCCGAAGTGGCGTTGCACCAAGTCGGGCAATAGGTCCGACTGAATGTAGTCCAGGTCGAGTTCGGCAATAGTCCAACCGGATAATATGGGCAACTCACCTTCATTACCAGACCGAAAACGAGGCGAGTAAAGCGCAACGACCGATTCCGATACGCCACCAAAGACCCGAAAGTTTCCTCCCGAACCGCCGGTCCCCCCCTCTCCGGAAGGCTTTTGCGAAGGTTCCGCACCATCCCGTCTGGACTCGTCCCGTGGCGGTCCGCCACCTCGAAAGAATCGGTTGCGCGAGGCGGACTGCTTCAGTTCCTCACGCAATGCCGACAGATCGGCTGGCCATTCCGCAGATTCGAAATCTCCAGTTTCGCCATCCAGAATCGAAAGCTTGCCGTCGTCGACAATCATGATTCGCTTCAACAGCTTGGGATGCATGGCGATTGTCGACCACTGGCGAAACCGCTCGGCGTGGCGTTCCATTGATTCCGCCGGCGTGAACGGTCTGTTCGACAAAACGTTGGCGTAGATGCGTGCCAGATCGCGATGAAACTCCGAGGTAAATCTCCAAGTCGAGGTCTGAAGCGCGTGCTGCATTTCTGAACGCTTGGCTTCGGACAGCTGTCCGATCCAGTGATACTGCAGAAGGCCCAAAGCGAACATGAGCAGCAGGAGAAGGCCGGCGACGCCCCGCACAGTTCTTGGGGATCCACCGTAGTCGACAACCCGTTCAATCCAACGTGGCATGGGTTTCAGCTTTCGCGGTTGCGTGAAAAAGAGACCAACCGCACTCGAAGGGTAGTATACGCCCGCCAGAGAATGGATTTCACCGTGCTGACGTTGCAGTCCAGGGCTTCGGCGATATCGCTGTATTCCAGGCCCTCGTATTTGTGCATGAACACGGCTAGGCGTTGGCGTTCGGGCAAGGCTTGCACTGCACTTCGAACCATGCGTTGGAACTCGGATTGGGCTTCCTTTTCCACCAGATGTTCGGCAATGTTAATGGAATGGTCGGCAAACTGGCGGCGCAAGCCTCGGATCGGCGTGGAATCGAGGCTTTCACGCTGGCTTTCGTTGGCGTGATCCCGGATCCAGTTTAGGGCGCGGTTATTCGCGATGCGGTAGAGCCAAGTGGTGAAGCGGGCGGTCGGTTCGTAATGAGCTCGGGAAAGATAGACTCGGAGAAAAACCTCCTGGGCAAGTTCTTCGGCGATGGCCCGATCCTGCACCATGCGAAACAGCCAGTGAATCAGCCGACGCCGATGTCGGGCGGTGAGTTGCTCGAAACACTCCTCCTTGCCGGCCTTAACGCTCAACATGAGCTGAGCGTCAAGTTCCCAGTCTGAACCTGTTGAAAAGTGATAAACCATCGTTCCCTCGGTCACCATTGATTGCAGTGTACTTTCTTATGACCTTTGGAGTCTGTACTCTGCCGTAAAATGGCCGTTAAAAATGGGTTATGCCCGCTTTACACTCTTAACATGGTTACTCGAACAGGCCTTCGTACAGGATTGACGTCAAATAGCGCTCACCGGAATCCGGAAGGACGACGACGATCGTCTTACCTTTCATCTCAGGCTGCTTTGCGAGCCGGATGGCCGCCGCCGCTGCCGCTCCGCACGAGATACCGCACAGAATGCCCTCTTCCCGGGCTAGGCGGCGCGCCATTTCAATCGATTCCTCGTTGGTGACCAACTCGACACGGTCGACTACCGACAGATCGAGAGTCTCCGGAATGAAGCCGGCACCGATACCTTGTATCTTGTGCGGACCCGGTTTCACGGTGTCTCCGGCGAGCGTCTGCGTAATTACGGGGCTATGGGCGGGTTCAACAGCAACAGACAGGATGTTCTTGCCGCGCACCTGTTTGAAATAGCGCGAGACCCCGGTGATGGTTCCACCCGTGCCGACACCGGAGACAAAGGCGTCGACATTGCCCTCGGTGTCTTCCCAAATCTCAGGCCCTGTCGTCTTCACATGAATCGCCGGATTCGCCGGATTCTTGAACTGCTGCAATAGCACGTAGCGGTCAGGATCCTGCGCCGCGAGTTCCTCCGCCTTGCCGATGGCACCCTTCATTCCTTGGGGCCCTTCGGTCAACAGCAGGTTCGCACCGAAGGCCTTTAGCACCTTGCGGCGTTCCATCGACATGGTTTCGGGCATCGTCAACGTGATGGGATAGCCGCGGGCTGCGGCGACGAAGGCGAGCGCGATGCCAGTGTTGCCGCTGGTGGGTTCAACCAGCTCTTTACCCGGCTTGAGAATGCCCCGCTCTTCGGCATCCCAAATCATCGATGCGCCGATGCGGCACTTCACAGAATAGGCCGGATTCCGCCCTTCGATTTTCGCTAAAACGGTGGCCCCGGCTCCCTCCACGACGCGATTCAATCTGACGAGCGGCGTACGCCCGATGCTCAGTGAATTGTCTTGAAAAATCATGTCCTTAGATCTCCCAGTTCGGTACGTACTTCGACTGCTTCTCTTTCCACTCGCGAGCCAGTTCCGCAAAAGACGTCTTGTCGATTACGTGCGCCATTGCGCCATCGACCCGGCCCCAGAATTCGACCAGAGGGCTGCCCACCCGGTCCGCTTTGGTCGCTTTGTTTCCTTCGATATAACGAAGTACTTCGCCCACAGAAATGGTTTCGGCTTGGCGAGCCAAGAGGTAGCCGCCTTCGGCACCCCGCTTTGAGTGAACAAAGCCACCCTGTTTCAAATTCGCGAGAATCAGTTCCAGGAACTTCTGAGGAATTGACTGCCGCTTGGCGATGTCCGCAATTTTGATGGGATCCGTGGTGTCTTGCACGGCCAAGTCAAAAATCGCTTGTAAGGCGTACTCGCCTTTAACTGATACGTTCATTCTCCGAATCTCTAGAGAGAAGTATACATCGAAACGGCGAGTTCCCGGTCGAAAATCACCACTTTGAAAGTTCGGATTGGATTTGACGAAACGGGGGGCAAGACGCTACCCTGGAGAAGTCGCAATCAAGCGGCCTCACTCACAAGACGTCCTCATCGTCCAGAGGCCTAGGACATCGCCCTTTCACGGCGGTAACAGGGGT